>NZ_BAAIYF010000011.1:0-227445 GCF_057546105.1 Paenibacillus sp. YAE3
TTGCCTACGTGTTACTCACCCGTCCGCCGCTAACCATCAGAGGAGCAAGCTCCTCATCAAGTCCGCTCGACTTGCATGTATTAGGCACGCCGCCAGCGTTCGTCCTGAGCCAGGATCAAACTCTCCAAGAAAGTTGGAAGAATCTGCTCACCCGAAGGAGAGTAGCGTTCCAACAAAAAGTTTGTGACTCATTTTGAATCTGACGAGAATTTAATTCTCATTTGTGCTCCGCAAACCATCCAGCCATAGGATTGGACCGATTTGCTTCGCGATCGGCTTTGCAAGCAAAGCCTGTATCTCACTCGTTGTTCAGTTTTCAAAGATCAAACATTTCGTTTTCGTCGCCGCCGTTGTGTTCAGCAGCAACTCTTATATAATATCATGTTCTTTTTAAGATTGCAAGAACTTTTTTTGAAGTTCTTTTTTTATTTCTTGGCCCTGCCTTCGTTTCCGTCGGCCGGATTTATAATGTACCATGATTCAACGCCTGCGGCAAGCAGAAAAATTTTACAAATTCAAATCTAATTCAAATCTATTGTCGCTTCTTCTTTTCTATATATGAAAGAAGTCTGCCCGAGCCGCTTATGCTCAGGCAGACCCGCTCTCCTCAACTTCAATCGATTCTATTCGTTCTATTTATTATAGATGCTCGGCTACGACCGTAAACCGTTCATTGATATGCTTCGGATTTTCGATCTCGTCCAGCACGGCGATTGCATAGTCTGCATAGCTAATGTAGCTTTCGCCCTTGGAATTCACAAGCAGATGGTCTTTACCCTTTTTGTAAGAGCCCGTTCTTTTTCCTTCCGCATCAAAAAATGCCGATGGGCTGAGGAATGTCCACGTGATCCCTTCCGATTGCTGCAGGTCCTCCAGGTTTTTGCCCTGATTGGATGCCGTCGGATAGTAAATGCTCGGGAAGTCCGGCGTATCCATCACTTTTAATGTTTTGGCTTCGTCGGCAAATAAGCTTCCGGCCCCGCCAACGACAAACAACTTCGTATTCGGTGCCCCTTTCAAAGCGTCGATGAGCGCTCTTCCCGCTTCCACGTGAAGATGCTCGCTGCCCGGTGGCGCCGAAAAAGCGTTCACCACGACGTCGAACGGCTGCAAATCGGCTGCCGTCAAATCAAACAAATCCTTTTCGATGACGGAAGAATACCCGCCTTGCAGCTTGGATGCGTTTCTTACGATGGCCGTTACTTCATGTCCGCGCTTGGCGGCCTCTTGAGCGATCAGGTTCCCTGCTTTCCCGCTGGCTCCGATGACTGCGATTTTCATAATATGTTTTCCTCCCGTATGGTATCATCACCTGTAATCTAATACATTACATGTAATCATTTTAGTTACAACTTAATGCTTTGTCAACCGTCTCATTTTGAGCGTATTTTCCATCCGGAGCTTTACTTGTAACGATAGTATGGTCATGTTATAAATGATTATATTCGTTAAGGAAGAAAGAAGGGGTCAAGGTGTCCATCAGCAGCAGATTTTCCGTAGCGATACACATTTTGTGCTTGCTGGCCGTCAGCAAAGACAAGGCAACCAATACTTCCGAGTACATCGCTGCCAGCGTCAACACGAATCCCGTCGTGATCCGCAAAGTCATGAGCATGTTGAAAAGCGCCGGCCTCGTACACGTTCGTGCCGGGGTGGCCGGGGCCGAACTGGCCAAAGAACTGCCAAACATAACGCTTCTCGATGTATACAAGGCGGTGAACGTCGTGGCCGAAAACGATTTATTCAACTCCCATGAACACCCGAACCCGGAATGTATCGTCGGCCGCAATATCCAACAATCGCTGACCAAACAATTTTCAGCAGCCCAAAATGCAATGGAGCAATCGCTCGCCAGCGTTACCCTTGCCGAAGTCGTCGAAGATATTTTGGAGTCCGATAAAATGAGATCCTTAGAAAACGGATAGAGGCAGTCGCTTGAAAAGTGCGGCAAACCCTGCGTAAACATAAATGCGTAAACATAAAAACGAGGCCAATCCCCTTCGCGGAGGTTCGCCTCGTTTCTTCATTAATAGGAAAATAACGGATCAGACCTTATTGGGCGGAATTCTTCAGCAAAGGCTGCCAGTTAAGCCCTTCCCCGCAAATTTCGATGCGCAGATCCGAAATCTTTTTCAGCGCTTCTTCCCGCCGCTGCTCAAGAACGTCAACGGATTTGGCATGCAGCAGATCAAGCTCTTGCCGCGTAACCGCCGCCCTGTTCGCAA
Organism: Paenibacillus sp. YAE3; assembly: GCF_057546105.1. Taxonomy (NCBI): domain Bacteria; kingdom Bacillati; phylum Bacillota; class Bacilli; order Caryophanales; family Paenibacillaceae; genus Paenibacillus; species Paenibacillus sp. YAE3. Next base: position 2,226 of record NZ_BAAIYF010000011.1, read on the forward strand.
TATCCTGCTTGCTTTTCGCGACAATGGCGTTCAGCCTTTCGGTCTGCTTCTTATAGATTTTTGCGTATTCCTGCTGGGCCTTCGTTTTGCTGATTTTGCCGTGGTAGTATTGATAAATCGGACTGCCGTAAAAGTTTTTGCTTGAAGCGTGCTTCAGTCTCTGCATCGGACTGTCGTAATAGTTTTCATTGACCGCCTTGCTGTATTTGAATGCGGCGCTGTCCAGATAGTTGGGATTGATCGCTTTACTGTATCTCCACGTTTTGCTGTCGATGAAATTTTCGTTCAGCGCCTTATTGTAGACCCACATGGTGCTGTCCCGGTAATTGCGGTTGGCCGCGGTGGCATAAAGGTTCATCGGGCTGCCATTGAAATTCTGGTTAATGTATCTGTCATAGGTTCTCAGGGCCGAAGTTTTACTCCGGTCGTCCCCGTATTTTGCCTTCAACTCGTTATAGTCCGCTTCCAGCTTCTCGTCCCATTGTTTCAGATCCGACAGTACCTTGCTTTCGAGCTCGGTCATGGTCGCCGTGTATTGCGTCAAATACTGATTATAGCTGGCATCGATCTGCTCCTGATAGTTTTTATAGGAAGAGGTCACTTTCTGGTTATAGGCCTTGTAATCGGCCAGCACCTTGTTGATCCACTTGGAATCGGCCGCGCTGGCCGAACCGGCAGGGACCATCATGACCAAGGCAACCGCCAGGCTTAAAACCGTCAGCAGAGGTTTGACGATGGCGCGTTTCATTCGCATCTCACCTTTCGTTTGTTTTAGGGGCGTAAACCATCCATATCTTACCCAATCAAGGGATGCCTTCCAATACGCGTTTTGCAAAAACTTACTTTGGAACCATGAAATCGATACTTAGGTAAGGAAACTCCGCTTCGCATCAAAGCAAGCCGATTTCAGCGAATGCAGGCCCGGTAGGCCGAAGGCGATAGGCCCGTATAACCTTTGAACTGCCGCGAAAAATAGGCCAGCTGCATGCCGATCTGATCGGCGATGTCCGAAATGGCGGTATCGGTGTAGGTCAGCAGCCTTTTGGCTTCCTCCATCCGTTTGCGCTGCACGTAATGCATCGGCGTGACGCCCATGATTTTTTTGAAATAAGGGATGAAATAGTTCGGATGCAAATGTACGATTTCCGCCAACTGTTCGATTTCCATCGGTTCATGCAAATGCGTTTGGATATAGCTTAATACGTTTCCGAGCTTGCTCCGTTCCGTCTGCTGCATAAATTTTTTCCAAAAATCGGTGTATCCTCCGTCCTCCAGGCAGCACGCCAGCATCGTCAGCAAGCAGGACTGGGTTCGCAGCACGGCAAAAGGCCCTCCCCGATGGAAAAGCTGCACCAACTCTTGAAAAGTCCGTTCGATAAAAGCAGGGTCGCGGGCGTCGCAAATATACAGGCTGCCGTCCGCCGGAAAAAGGGGCCATTCCCCCACCTGAGCGTCAAAATGGCAAAAATAGCGCGAATACGGATCTTCCTGATCGGTCAGTGCCATCTGATTCGTGCCCGCCGGCATGATCATCATCTGATTGGGTTTCGGTTCGTATTTGACCCCGTTGAGCGTGACCGCCCCCCGCCCTTCCGCGATAAAATAGAGCCGGTGAAACGACGGGGCGATTTCCGTCCGGTTCCAGCCGGGAAAACCTTTTCGGTATTGGGCGTAGCTGATGTTCAACGTCAATCCTTCCGGCATTCTTCCGGCCATGTCCAGCGCGAGTTCCACGAGCGCATTCCCCCTTTTCTTCTCCCTTATTGTACCATTGGCCATTTATCCAAAACACCTTAATTTTGTGCAAAACACTCTTAATCCAGGTCATTCTCATCTTTTCGGATTCGGGCTAAGCTTAGGGGGAATAGCAGAGAGAAAGGGTGAAATTCCGGCATGGAAAAGGTTCGCTATGGTATTATCGGAATTGGAAATATGGGCGTCTCTCATGCCCAAAACCTGTGCGGGGAAATTCGCGGCGCCGAACTCACGGCCGTCTGCGACACGAATCCCGAAAGACTGAAATGGGCGAAGCAGCATTTGCCGGCGTCGGTGCAGCTGTATGATACGCCGGAAGCGTTTTGGGCTTCCAAAGCGATGGATGCCGTACTGATCGCGGTCCCGCATTACGACCATCCGGGGATGGCCATTCAGGCGTTTGAAAACGGTTACCATGTGCTGGTGGAAAAACCGGCAGGCGTGTATACAAAAGCGGTAAGGGAAATGAACGACGCGGCGGCGAAAAGCGGCAAGCAATTCGGCATCATGTACAATCAGCGCACGAACCCGCTCTACATCAAACTCCGCGACCTCATCCAATCCGGCGAGCTCGGCGAAGTCCGCAGAACGAACTGGATCATCACGAACTGGTACCGCTCGCAAAGCTACTACGATTCCGGCGGCTGGCGCGCCACTTGGGCCGGCGAAGGCGGCGGCGTGCTGCTGAACCAGGACCCCCATCAGCTGGATCTATGGCAGTGGACCACCGGCATGATGCCAAAACGGGTCCGGGCATTTTGCCATTTCGGCAAATACCGGAACATTGAAGTCGAAGACGACGTGACCGCTTACGTCGAATACGAGAATGGAGCCACGGGCGTGTTTGTGACGACCGTCGGGGAAAGCCCGGGGACGAACCGGTTCGAAATTACCGGAGACAACGGCAAAATCGTCATCGAAAACGATAAATTGACCTTCTGGCGTCTCCGCGTTCCCGAACCTCAGTTCAACCGCGAATACAAAGGAGGATTCGGGCAACCGGAGTGCTGGGTATGCGATATCCCGGTGGCCGGCGGCGGCGGGCCGCAGCATAAGGGCATTTTGCAAAACTTCACGAATGCGCTCCTGCATGGCGAAAAGCTGCTAGCCCCCGGCGAAGAAGGCATTCTCGGCTTGACCCTTTCGAACGCGATGCACCTGTCCGCCTGGACCGACGATTGGGTCGATCTGCCGCTGGACGAGGACCTTTTTTACGACAAGCTTCAGGAAAAAATAGCGAATTCCACGTTCCGCAAAGATCCGTCCTCAGCCGCGGTATTGGACGTCAAAGGAACGCATTGATCCCTTGCGAGGAGGCATGAAACCATGAAACTTTCCGTATTTACCGTAGCCACCCCCGACCTGACGCCCGAAGAGCTCGTTCGAGCCGCCAAAGAAGCCGGACTTCACGGCGTCGAATGGCGATTCAAGGAAGTGCCGAAAGCCATAGCCGGAGAGCTGCCTTCCTTCTGGGGAAACAACCTGTGCTCCATCGATCCGTCGCTCTCGGAACCGGAAATGCTGAAATTCAAGGAAGTGACCGAGGGCGAAGGACTCGAGGTCGTGAGCGTAACCCCTTACTTGAACGAAATGAAGCTCGACGAAACGGAACATGCCTTCCATACGGCACGCCTGCTTGGGGCAAGCATGATCCGGATCGGCGTAGCCCCTTACAATAAGACGTTATCCTACCCGGATTTATACGAAAAAAACGTGAGCTACTTAAAAGAAGCCGAACGGCTCGCGAAGCAATACGGCGTCAAAGGCGTCGTCGAAACGCATCACGGGACGATCGCGCCAAGCGCCGGACTGGCGCACCGCCTGGTCAGCCACTGCGACCCGGACTATATCGGCGTGCTGCTTGATCCGGGCAACATGGTGCACGAAGGTTTCGAGCATTACCGCATGGGCATGCAGCTGCTGGGTCCCTACCTTGCGCATGTGCATGTCAAAAACGCGCGCTTCGTGCAGGACGGCAGCCGCGAGGACGGAACCGCCAAATGGCGCTCCGAGTGGGCTCCGCTCCGGGACGGCATCATCGATTTTGCCGCGTTCGTGGAGGACTTGAAAAGCGTAGGGTACGACGGGTACCTCGGCATCGAGGACTTCAGCGCCCAATATGACTCCCGCGAGCTGCTGAAGCAGTTCGGCCAATTTATGCGCGAAAGGATGTAAACGGATGACAGCTTCAAAACAGGACGGAATGAACTACGCCCCGCAGGGCAAACCGAACCATGTCGTGAAGCCCGGCGAATTCGTGTTCGCGGCGGCCGCGCTGGACCACGGCCATATTCACGGCATGAGCAAAGGGCTCATCGAAGCCGGGGCAACTTTGAAATGGGTGTACGACCGCGATCATGCCAAAGCCGAAAGCTTCGCCTCCAAGTTCCCAGGGGCAAAGGCAGCGGACAGTCTGGAGCAGGTGCTCGAAGATCCGGAAGTGCGCCTCGTTGCGGCCGCCGCCATCCCTTCCGAACGCTGCGCGCTGGGACTTCAGGTCATGGATGCAGGCAAAGATTATTTTACCGACAAAACGCCGTTTACGTCATTAGAGCAGCTGGAAGCGGCCCGGGCAAAAGTCCGGGAAACCGGCCAAAAATACATGGTGTATTACAGCGAGCGCCTTCACGTCGAATCCGCCGTATATGCGGGACAGCTGATCAGCGAAGGCGCGATCGGCCGCGTGCTTCAGGTCACCGGGTTCGGCCCGCATCGCCTGAGCGCGTCCTCCCGTCCGGATTGGTTTTTCCAAAAAGACAAATACGGCGGCATATTATGCGACATCGGCAGCCATCAAATCGAGCAGTTCCTTTTTTATACCGGAAACAAAGACGCGAAAGTGCTGCACAGCAAAGTGGCCAATTACAACCATCCGGACTATCCGGAGCTTGAGGATTACGGCGACGCCACGCTGGTCGGAGAGAACGGGGCCACCCAATATTTCCGGGTCGACTGGTTTACGCCGGACGGGCTCGGCACATGGGGCGACGGCAGAACGTTTATCCTCGGCACGGACGGGTACATCGAGCTGCGAAAATACATCGACATCGCCAGGGATTCGGCCGGGGACCATGTATATTTGGTCAATAAAGACGGAGAACGCCGCTTCGACGTGAACGGGCAGGTCGGCTATCCGTTTTTCGGCGAGCTCATCCTCGACTGCCTGAACCGGACCGAACATGCGATGACGCAGGAGCATGCCTTCAAGGCTGCGGAATTATGCCTGAAGGCGCAGGAAATGGCCGTTCGCATTTCGTAATGCAAGGCGGCCATGCCAAATTTCAACGGACAGGACGGGATCGTCATGCAAAAGTTAGGAGCAGCCATCATCGGCTGCGGGGCCATTCATCCCCTTCATGCCGGCTCGATTGCGGAACTGGAAGACGCCGAACTGCGGGTCGTCATCGACGCCGATCCGGAGAAAGCCCAAGGAGCGGCAAGCCGTTACGGATGCGAAGCCGCCACGGATTACAAAGTGCTGCTTGAGCGGGAAGACATCCAAATCGTTCACCTGTGCACCCCCCATCATCTGCACGCCGAGATGGCGCTTGAACTGTTCGCGGCCGGCAAACACGTCCTGACGGAAAAACCGATCGCGGAAAACGCCGCGGCCGCCCAAGCCATGATCGAGGCAGCGAGAAGAAACCGGCGCCAGCTGGGCGTTTCGTTCCAAAACCGCTATAATGACGCTTCGCGGATCATACATGAACATATCGTCTCCGGCGAGCTGGGCCGGCTGGTCTGCATGAAAGGCATCGTCACTTGGCATCGCGGCCGTGCCTACTACGAAAGCGGAGCGTGGCGAGGCAAATGGAGCACCGAAGGCGGCGGGATGCTGATCAACCAGGCCATCCATACCCTTGATTTGCTGCAATGGTTCGGGGGCGAAATCACCTCGGTCAAAGGGAGCGTGACATGCGATACGCTGGAGGATGCCATCGAGGTGGAAGATTCCGCGCATGCCTGCATCGATTTCGCCAACGGCGCCAGGGCGTTGTTTTACGGAACGAACGGATACCGCGCCGATTCGCCCGTGGAGCTGGAGGTCGTATTCGAGCATGGCGTGTTGATGCAGCGCCGGGATTCGCTATACCTATGGAAAGACGGCAGGGAAACGCTTCTAAGCGAGCCGCCCCGATCGAACTTCGGAGGCAAATCGTATTGGGGGCCGAGCCACCGGAAGCTGATTGCCGACTTTTACGCGCATGTCCGGGAGGATCGTCCGTTCTGGATTGACGGGGAGGAAGGCATCAAGGCGCTGCAGCTGATCGAAGCGCTGTATGAACGGACCCGGAGCGGCCAAGGGCTGCGGTTTCCTCCGGCAAACGCCGTGCTGACGAAATCATCTTAAAATGTATGTTATGCCACGAAAAAGCTCCTGCATCGATCCTTGCATTCCCGAACTTACGGGCTGCGGCGATCCGATGCAGGAGCTTCTTTTTTTAAGCCGGAGGCCGATGATCCCCCGATGGACGCAGGCTGCTTGAGCCCTCGGCCGAACACCGTTATTTGCTTTGCGGGAAGAAACTGCATTACAATAGAAGTTATAAGAAATAATAGTGGAAACGGGGTGATGCTATGAGCGGTTTTCAACATGAATTTGGAAATGACGGTGCCAAATACATCGTATCCGGAGATTCCATCTCCAAAGGCGTCATTTATGACGAGGCTCGCAACAAATACGTGATTTTGGAGGACAACTACGTCTCGCTGCTCCAAAACAAGCTGAAAGGCGCGGTCCGCAATACCGCAAGATTCGGAAATACGCTGCTCAAGGGTATTAGCAACCTGAAAAGGGATGTCATGAAGGAAAAGCCGAACATCGTGCTGATCGAATACGGCGGGAACGATTGCGATTATAACTGGAACGAAATTGCGAAAGACCCGGGCCGCGAGCATCACCCGAAAACGGATTTCCATACGTTCGAAAAGGTGCTGATGGAAACGGTCAACGACCTGAAAAGCCAGCAGATCATCCCGATTCTGATGAGCCTGCCTCCGCTGAACGCGGACAATTACTTCAAATGGGTCACCCAAAACAATCCGGAAGCGCAGCAAAACGTCCTGAAATGGCTCGGCAGCGTCACGAAAATCTATTGGTGGCAGGAACGCTACAATTCGACGATTCTCAAAGTGTCCGAGCTGACCAAAACAAAATTGATCGACGTGCGCGGCGCATTTCTCCAGCAACCCGACTTCACGAAGTTCCTCTGCTCCGACGGCATTCATCCGAACGAGGCGGGACACCGCATCATTTTCGACAAAGTGGTGGAGTTCGTCAAATCGAATTACCGGCATCTGCTGCGGGACGGCGGTACCAACGCCGCTTGCGAAGGATAATAAGCAGCATGCCCTACGAAAAAAAATCCCCTCGGCGCGACCGGCGCCGGGCTGCAGCGGCCAAAACCTTGAGCCGCGGTGCCCGTGCCGGCGTATGGAGGGGATTTTTGCCGCTTGCGAACGGATTCCGGATTCCATGAGCCCCAATGAAGGTCTGGGCGCTAATGTGAAAAACGTTTGCAGCATTTACCTGATTTCGAACGCGTTTCGCACGGGATGGATCTTCCAGATTTCGGACGCGTAACGCTTGACGGTACAATCGCTGGAAAAATGCCCCGAGTGGGCGATATTGACGATCGATTTGGCTGCCCAGTCCTGCGCGTCCAAATACGCCCGTTCAACCGCGGCATGCGTATCGGCGTAATCCGCAAAATCGCGGAGCACGAAAAACTCGTCGTTATGGTCGAGAAGCGATTGGTAGATCACCTCGAATTCGCGGTCATGCCGGCAAAAAGGACCGGGAACGATCAAATCGTCCAGCACCCGTTTGATCCTTGGGTCGCTTTCATAGATTTCTCTTGCCCAATATCCCCCATGCTTGTAATAATCCATGACTTCCTCCGAACGCAGGCCGAACAGGAACATGTTCTCCGCCCCGATGCGTTCATGCATTTCAACGTTGGCCCCGTCGAGCGTGCCGACCGTCAACGCCCCGTTCATCATGAATTTCATGTTGCCCGTTCCGGAAGCCTCTTTGCCTGCCGTCGATATTTGTTCGCTGACGTTGGCGGCGGGGATGATTTTTTCGGCGAGGGAAACCGAATAATTTTCGAGGAACACGACCTTCAGCCTGCCCTCCATTTGCGGATCCCGGTTAACGGTATCCATGACGGCATGGATCAGTTTGATGATGCATTTCGCCAAAAAATAGGCCGGCGCCGCCTTCGCGGCAAAAATAAACGTGCGGGGAAGGCGTTCTACGGTCGGATCGTCTTTGATCGCATGATATAAATGCATGATGTGCAGCGCGTTCAGGAGCTGCCGCTTATATCCGTGAAGCCGCTTGACCTGTACGTCAAACAGCGACTCCGGATCGACGACAATGCCCTGCTTCTGCCGGATTTCACCGGAAAGCCGCTGCTTGTTTCCATGTTTGATCCGGAGGATTTCTTCCCGGAACAACGAATCGTTCTTGAAACGTTCCAATTCCTGCAGCCGTTCGGGATTTTCGATCCAGCCGGTGCCGATGCCGTCGCAAATAAGGCGACTGAGCTCCGGATTGGCATGCATCAGCCAGCGGCGGTGGGCGATGCCGTTGGTTTTGTTGTTGAACCGTTCCGGGAACAAACCGTAAAAAGGTTTCATGACGTCGTTTTTCAGCAGCTCCGTATGCAGCCGGGCCACGCCGTTCACGCTGTAGCTGCCGACGACGGCCAAATGGGCCATCTTCACCTGGCCGCTTTCGATGATGGCCATCCGGGAGACGAGGTCCTGCCTGCCCGGAAAACGTTCCAGCAGCATCCCGCAAAAACGTTTGTTGATTTCTTCGATGATCATGTACACGCGCGGCAGAAGCTCGCGCACCATGTTGACCGGCCATTTTTCCAGCGCTTCGCTCATCAGCGTATGATTCGTATACGACACGGTACGGGTCGTCAGGCTCCACGCCTCATCCCAGCCGAACCCCTTTTCGTCGATCAAAATCCGCATCAGCTCCGGAATGACCAGCGTCGGATGCGTATCGTTGATATGGACGGCCACCTTCCGGGGAAGCTCGGAAAAAGGCAATTCCAACTTCTCGAAGGTCCGCAGCACGCTTCTCAGTCCTGCCGAGCATAAAAAGTACTGCTGTTTCAGGCGAAGCAGCTTTCCTTCGTACCCCGAATCATCCGGATATAAAAATTCGGAGATGGATTCCACCGAACGATTGTAATCCAAAAATTGATAATATCCTTTATTCGCGGGACCGCTCTGGGCTCCGGACCGCAGAATGGCCGGATCGACCGCGGACTCGGCGCTCCACAGCCGGAGGGTGTTGACATGCGGGCTGCCGTAACCGATGACGGGGACGTCATAGGGCACCGCCCAAATTTTTTCGTCGCCGACCGTTTCGAACACGATCCTGCCGTTTTTTTCGGACACCTCCACCCGTCCCCAAAAGCTGACCGGAACCCGCTTATCCTCCCGGCGTTCCTCCCATACATACCCTTTTTGCAGCCACGGATCGGGGAGCTCAACCTGATGGCCGTCGACGATTTTTTGTTCAAACAAGCCGTATTTATAGCGGATGCCGCAGCCGTGACCCGCATACCCCAAGGACGCGAGCGAATCAAGAAAACAGGCGGCGAGGCGTCCGAGCCCCCCGTTGCCGAGACCGGCATCCGGCTCCTGCTCCTCGATCGTTTCCAAATCCCAGCCCAGCTCCTTCAGTCCCTCCCGGACCGTGTCGTACATGCCCAGGTTCAGCAGATTGTTCCCGAGCAGGCGGCCGACGAGAAACTCCATCGAAAAATAATACACCTGCTTTTCCCGGTCCGCCTTATAGGCCTGATTGGTTTCGGCCCACTCGCGCCCGATGTTTTCGCGGATCAAATTTCCGAGTATTTTGTAAATGTCGCCTGCCGTCGCCTCCTCCATGCTTTTTCCCAAACGGCTAACCAATTGCTCCTTGAACGCAGTTTTGAAAAATTCCTTGTTGTCGAACAAAAGAAGTTCCTCCTGACGTTTAAGATTCGCGGATGTACAGCCAGCGTTACGGCTTTGTACGATCGCCGCCAAGCCTGTCGCGCCGCAGGCTCGAAATGCGAAGCGCTGCCTGGATGCAGGCGATCCCGTTTACGACGGCTGAAGCAACGTTGGAGGAGAGCCGCTTTCGGCCGTGCCCGGCCCGCAGGCTGCAGCCATATTCCCCAAGCAACTCCCACCTAATAAATATACGCCCAAGGGTGCCGGAGTGATATTCGTTCACGGTTCAAGATATCCATTAGGAAAATTGTAAGTAAAGCAAAATATAGATATTATAATTAAAAAAAGTAGTATAATTTTCCATGCCGTATTACTAACTTTGTACGGTATTACTTTTAAATATAATATGATAACTCCCCATATTATTGCTGTTCCAAAGGTTTTGGTGAAAATTGAATCAAACAAATAACCCGAAATAAGTATGAACGACAGCGAAAAAAGGTTCACCGCTATTAGTACAAATCCTACGGTTATCCAAAATAATCTCAATCTATTATTATTGCTGTTACTATTATTCATCATTCTCCTCCGTTTTTCTCCTTACTTCCCATATTATAGCACGTTATATTTTCGGCCTCTGCAGGAGCCACACCAGATCATGAACTCGATGTTTCAAACAACCAGTATTGAATTGAAATTATCCCATACTCAACTCAATAGTTTTTCAACCGTTCAAGATTTCGACAAAGAGTTTTCTAGTTTTGTAAACGATACTCTATTAGTAAAACCCTATGAAGATTTCTCCGATACATTTTTGCACAAAATGGTGGGACGCGTGCTCATGACGGATTCGACTCATGTAAAAGCCAATGCCAACAAGCACCACTCCATGGGTTTCGCTATTGCCGTTTGCGCGGACTCTCAAAATGTCACGGAACAAACGTTGATTACGGCCGCCGTGCAGAATATGAAGAAGATGGCGGTCCACCTGGATCGCCTGGAAAAGAGGGGGTAACCCTTCTTTTTTAGGCTTTTTAGCAACTGCAAATGAAAAAAAAGAGAAACCCAGCGTCTCAAAGACGTGTGTTTCTCGTACAACTCTCTCATCCGCCGGAAAAAGGCATCCCCCAGGCGTTTCAAGCCAGTGGAGGATGCCTTTTTCACATCGGGCGCGTGCCTATTTCTGCTCCTGCAGTTGGGCCTTCGTTTTCTTCAAGTACGCGCGCCACGTAATGCACCACTGCTTCGGATCGTCGAGGGACGACTCGTCGTTGCGGTGAACGGTGCTGCTGTGCGGAGCGGTTTTGACGATGTCCGGGTTCGTATAAGCTTCATTCGAAATATGCTCCAGCGCCCGGATGTATTCGTCCAGGTCTTCCTTGGAATAAGACTCAGTCGGCTCGAGCGTAAACGGCTGCGGCACGATGTACGGATGGTGGGACGTCCAATAGTGGAGGCCGAAATCGCACATCCGGCGCGTGATGTCCTCGGTCGTGACGCCCGTTTCGTCCGTCAGCTGCTTCCAGCTGTACCGCACCTGCTCCAGGCGGCGGCCCTTGATGTACGGAGCGCTTGCGCCGCGGATCTGCAAAATCTTATGGTACAGGTAATTGTTGTTCAGTACGGCGATTTGGGCCACGTCCTTCAATCCTTCGGCGCCAAGGCTCATAATCCACGCGTAAGCTCGCAGCACGGTTTGGGCCACGCCGTGGAAGCTGCGGACCTTGCCGATGCTGAGGTCGCCCTGCTCCTTCAGTACGTAGCGCCCTCCTTCTTCGCGTTCCACGAGCGGCCCCGGCAGGAACGGCTTCAGCTCTTCGGTCACGCCGAGCGCGCCCGTCGCCGGTCCTCCGCACATATGCGGGGCGGCGAAGGTTTTGTGCAGGTTAAAAAAGCACATGTCGAAGCCGGCTTCCTTCGCCCGGGTAATGCCAAGCAGGCCGTTGGCGTTGGCCTGATCGTAGTAGCAAATGCCGCCGGCGGCATGCACCACGTCCGTAAATTCCCGGATACGGTGATTGTAAATGCCCGTGTCCTCCGGGTTCGCGACGACAAATCCGGCCGTCCGTTCCGAGACGGCGTTTTTCAGCTTTTCGAGATCCGGGAACCCGTCCTCGTCCGGATGCAGCGTGATGATCTTGTAGCCTTTGACCGCAGCGGTCGCCGCCTGGGACGGATGCGAGAAAATCGTCGTGATGATCTCGTCCCGCCGGTCGCCTTCGCCGCGGGAGTCATGGTAAGCCCGGACGATGGAGGCCATGGCCAGCAAAGCTTGGGTGCCGCTGCTCGGCTGGAACGAAAAAGCGTCCATGCCGGAAATTTCGCGCATCGCAAGGTCGAGTCGATGGTAAATCTCAAGCATGCCTTGCACGGTGCCGACATCCTGGAGCGGATGCAGCTCCGTTAAACGCGGGTTGCGAATCAGCATTTCATTGATGCGCGGAATGTATTTCATCGTGCAGGTGCCCTGCCCGATTTCGACGTTCAAATCGGATCCCAGCGTCTCCTGGGACAACCTTAAATAATGCCGGAGCACTTTCGCCTGCCCGATTTCCGGAAGCGCGGGAGCCGAGCTGCGACGCATGGAAGCCGGGATGCTGTCCTCGGCGCTGCCGACCGCCGCCGCCACTGCGGCTTCGGTTCCCGGAGGGATGACGCCCCGCTCCCCTGGGCGGTGAAGTTCAAAAATAACCGGTTCATCCCATTTGGCTTGGTGGAACTGACGGACCTTGCGGTCTCTCTTAATTCGTTTCATGGCGTCTGTCTCCCCCTCTTAGGTTCTTGTAGTCGATGACGTGCCGACAATCGCGCGGATCGCGGCCGCAAGGCGGTCCAGATCGGACTGCGTATGGATTTCCGTCACGCAGTAGAGCGCGCATTGTCCCCACGCCGGATACCCCGCGGACAAATCCTTGCCGCCGAAAATGCCTTCCTCTATCAGGCGGCGGTTGATCTCGGCAACGGTCAGGCCCGTGGCGTTAAAGTCGACGACGAATTCCTTGAAAAAGGCGCCTTCGAACCGAAGGGCAACGCCCGGAATCTCCGCTAGCCGCTTCGCGGCATAATGCGACTTCTGGATGATGGTGCTGCCTACCTCCTTCATGCCGTGCGGACCGAGCAGCGCCAAATATACGCCGGCCGTAATTCCCCACAAGGCGGTTTGGGTGCCTACGGATTCCTTGCCCTTCTCGCGGAGGGCAAAGGACGTGCGCTCGTAAGCAACGTCCCCGAAGCCGTATTCGCCTTCTACCTCCGTCGGTACGATGCCGAACAGGCGGGAAGGATATTCCATGACGAATTTCTCTTCATCGCGCGTCGCGATGAAACCTGCCTGGCCGCCGCCGTAATTCATATGCATGCCAAGCGGCTGCAGATCCCCGCAGACGATGTCCGCGCCGTAGCGCGGCGGAGCTTCGAGCACCCCGAGGGAAATCGGGTCGACTCCGACGATCGATACGGCCCCGGCGTCATGGGCAAGCTTCGAGATTTCCGCTCCCCGGTCCTCGATGATGCCGAGATACCCCGGGTTTTCGAAATAAACGGCCGCCACGTCGGGGCCGAGTTTGCTTTGCAGGTCGTCCAGGTCCATTTTCCCTGTCGCCGGGTCGATCTCCACGTATGCGATGTCCATGACCGGTACGCAGTAATTGCGAATGATCGCGGCCTTATCGGGATCGACGGAACGCGGAAGCAAAGCGGTCTTGCGGCCCGTCATGCGGCCGGCCATCCGGATGGACGTCGATGCCGCCTGCGCCCAGTCGAACGTAGGCACGTTGACGACGTCCATGTCGACAAGCTCGGCGACCAGGCTTTGGTATTCGAACAACGCCTGGAAACGCCCATGGTCTTCGTAAGGTTCGCCGGCATAGGCGGTCACGAATTCGGAACGCTGGTTGATTTCGTCGCATACCGCCGGAATGAAATGCTGCCAACAGCCGGCTCCGAGGAAATTGAGATAATCGGCGCCGTCCTTGTTTTTGGCCAGTAGGCCTTCGATATGGCGGCGCAGCTCGTATTCGTTCATCGCCGGCGGCAGGTTCATCTCCCGCTGCAGCTTCAGGCCGTCCGGAATCGCGTCATGGAGCTGATCCATGGATGTCAGGCCGATTTCCTTCAGCATGGCGTCCCGGACCTCCGGTACGGTATTCGGAATATAAGGATGGGCATAAGTTCTTTCTGCCAAATGAATCGCCTCCGTTCGTGTTGGAAAAGCAAAACAAAGATCCGTCCTAAGCAATGCCGCCTCCGTCGACGACAAGCACGCTGCCCGTCACCCAGGAAGAGAGGTCGCTGGCCAGGAACAATACGGCGTTTGCGATATCCCGCGGCGTGCCGAGCCTCTCCAGCGGCCGTCCGCCCGCCGAAGCGACGAGGAATGACGCTTCGTCCTGCTGAAGCTGCTTGGCTTCGTCGCGAAGGAGCGGCGTGTCGGTGTCGCCCGGCGACACGCAGTTGACGCGGATGTTGGCCGGGCCGTGGTCGATGGCCATCGCTTTGGTCAGATTGACGACCCCGGCTTTGGCTGCGCAGTAAGCAGCGGCTCGGTCCCCGCCTTTCAGCCCCCAGCCGGAACCTGTATTGATGATGCTGCCTCCGCCGCCTTGCTCCATAATCGGGATGACGTACTTGGAGAGCAGGTACACGCCTTTCAGCGAAACGTCCAGCACCAGATCCCAATCCCGCTCCTCGAGCTCGGTCACCGTTTTACGGCGGATGACGCCCGCGTTGTTAAACAGGATGTGGATGCCCCCAAGCGCCGATGCGACCTCTCCGGCGACGCGCTCGCAATCCGCGGCGGAAGTGACGTTGCAGCGGTAGAAGCTGGCCTGTCCTCCCTTTTCGCGGATGCCGGCGGCCGCTTGTTCCCCCGCCGTTTCATTGATGTCGACCAGCACCGCATGCGCTCCGAATTCGGCGAGCAGCTCGGCGGTGGCCAGGCCGATCCCTGAAGCGCCCCCCGTGACGACCGCCACTTTACCCGATAAGTTCAAAACATCCTGTGATTTAAGCATCGTTCTCCTCCTCCAGCTTCATGTTGTCCGCTTCTGCCGCCATGCTCCGCCACAGCCGTTCAGGCGAGCCGTTTTCGGCCATATACGCCTGCAGCAGGATGCGGAACCGGAAAGGCTCCGGCTTGACGGCATGTTCCGGCGACTGCGCCGGTCCGCAGCTGTTGCTGCCGAGGCCGTTTTGCCGGTAATCCAAATTAAGGGTGATATAATCCCGCGGTTTCAGGTCGCTCAAATGCCGAGCCGCTTCCAGATCGGCGTCGGCATACCGCCTTGCGCTGAATTCAAGCACCGGCGCGCCGGCCGCCAGCAGGCCGATGCCCGTTCCATCCGAGACGGACACCCAGCGGACGTCCGTCCGGTTGCCGTTCTCTTGCGGATACACGTACGGCGTAAATAAACCGTCAACCGTGTTCCGGTACACGCCGAACCTGCCCGCTTCTTTGCTGTCCGAATAACTTTCTCCCGGCCCGCGCCCGTACCACCGGACATGCTCCATGTCGCCCGGTATTTCGAGCTGGAGGCCGATTTTCGGCAGCATGGAAGGCGGCGTTCCTTCCGGCGTCCCGTTCACGTCGATGACGACCAGCCCGCTGCCGCTCACCGTATACGAAACCTCACAGCGGAACCCCCAATCATGGACCGGCGGCGCAATCCGCGAATTCCAGGTTACCCGTACCGCGCTATCGTCCAGCCGTTCCCAACGGAAACCGTCGATCCGTTCCGACAGCCGGTCGAGATGGGCTTTGCGCCAATCCGCGAGCACGTACATGTCGTTGTCGATCGGCGCCCGCCAGAAGTTCAGGCGCGGACCGCGCCGGATCAGCTCCTTGCCGCCGAAGTGCAGCGAAGCGATTCCCGGCTGCAGCCGGTCAAAGGTCAACCGGAACGCGTCGTTACCAACAGCAAGTCTCCGTTCCTCCTCGTTTGCCGACAAGACTCGAGGTTCGGCGGAGGCGGCCGCGGCTCCCGGTTCAACAGACGCGGCTTCTGCTGGCAGCGCAAACTGGGCCCAGGCCACCTCATGGCCTTGGGAAGCCCAATCGCAATCGGCCGCCAGCGTGAAGCCGATGTTCAGCCAGCGTTCCACGCCAGGGACGGCGACGTTCCGCAAGAGGTCATCCCGCAGCGGAATCTCCACCTCGCGGCTTTCGCCCGCCCCGATCTCCGGCAGCTCAAGCACGCCGCTGTCCAAGACGCGTCCGTCCGCCGTGACGCTGTAATGCGCCCGCAAGTGATCCAGGCCGATAAAATCGTAGCGGTTCGTCACGCGGATGCGGCCTTCATCGGTCATTTCCACCCGGACGGGTTCGATGATTTTCTTGTATTCAAGGAGTCCCGGCGATGGCGTCCGATCCGGGAAGACCAGCCCGTCGATCACGAAGTTGCCGTTGTTCGGCACATCGCCGTAATCGCCGCCGTAAGCGTAATCGGCCTTGCCGTCCGCCGTCCTGCGGCTGAGGCCGTGGTCGATCCATTCCCAGACGAAACCGCCCTGCAGGCGCCGGTACCTGTCGAAGACGTCGAAATACGCGCGCAGCCCGCCCGGGCCGTTGCCCATGGCATGGGCAAATTCGCACAACACATGCGGTTTCGGATGATCCTCCATTCGGCCGAAGCCTTCCATTTTCTCCACGGAAGAGTACATCGTGCTGACGACGTCGCATACCTCCGCTTCCCGGTCTTCCTCATAATGGACGAGGCGGGTCCGATCATGTTCCTTGCACCATGCGGACATCGCGCGGAAGTTGCAGCCGAAGCCCGATTCGTTCCCCAGCGACCAGAAGATGACCGACGGATGGTTTTTGTCGCGTTCCACCATGCGGCGCACCCGGTCCACGTAAGCTTCCTTCCAGGCCGGATCGTCGCTTAGGCGCGATATGTTGCCAAGCGGCTCGAAGCCGTGCGTTTCCAAGTCCGTTTCTTCCATGACGTACAACCCGTATTCGTCGCACAGGTCGTAAAAGCGCGGGTCGTTCGGATAATGCGCCGTACGGACCGCGTTGATGTTATGCCGCTTCATCAGCTTGATGTCCTCCAGCATCGTCGACAACGTCACCGTCCGGCCCGTATCCGGATGATGGTCATGCCGGTTGACGCCTTTGAGCAGGATCGCCTTGCCGTTCACCAAAAACTGGCCGTCCTTCACCTCGATGCGGCGGAAGCCGACGCGCTGGGCGACGGTTTCGGTTACCTGCCCCTGCGCATCGAATACGGTCAATACCAAATGGTACAAATACGGCGATTCCGCGTTCCATAAAACCGGTTTGGCGACGGGCAGGTTAAACTCGGCATACGCCTCCCCGGACCATGTTTTTTCGGCGGAGAGCAGCTCGGTTCCCGTCCGATCCAGCAGCTGGAGGCGAACTTTGCCTCCGGCGTCTTTTCCAGCCATGTCCGTGCGCACCGACAGCACCGCGTTCGTCAGCTCGGCGTCCAGCTCCGTTACCACCCGGAAATCGGCCATGCGCACGGAGGACGGTTCGGCCACCAGGTACACGTCCCGGAAAATGCCGCTCATCCACCACATGTCCTGATCCTCCAGATAACTGCCGTCCGACCACTGATACACACGAACGGCCAATCGGTTCATGCCGGATTTCAAATAAGGGGTCAAATCGAACTCCGACGTCAGACGGCTCCCTTGGCTGTAACCAACAAACGCCCCGTTCAGCCATAGATGGAAGGCGCTGTCCACGCCGTCGAATTTAATGGACACATGCCGTCCGTCCCATCGCGCGGGAAGCTCGAAATCCCTGACGTAACTCCCCGTCGGATTGTCGTTCGGCACATGCGGCGGATCGACCGGAAACGGGTAATACAGGTCCGTGTAATGCGGGTGCCCGTAGCCCTGCAGCTGCCAGTGGCCCGGCACGCGGATGTCGTCCCATCCCGAAACGTCGAATTCCTGCTCGTAAAAATGCCGCGGAGCCAGCTCCGGCCCCTCCGCAAAATCGAATTTCCATATCCCGTTCAGCGATTTGAACCACGGGGAACTCCCCCGGTCATAACTCAAAGCGCCTTCCCGATCGGGGAACGGGATGAAATAAGCCCGGCTCTTCGTGCGGTTACGCTCCAGCACGCCGAGGTTATCCCAATCCCGCTGCTTCATGATGTCATTCATGGTCCTCTTCCTTTCTCTGCGATCTATCCTTTGATGCCCGTCGTCGCGATTCCGCCCACGATATAACGCTGCGCGAAGAAGAAAATGGCCAGCGGCGGGATGGAGATCAGGCATGTAATCGCCATGATCGACTGCATGTCGACGCCGTACATCCCCTTAAACTGGGACAAGCCGAGCGTCAGCGTATACTTCGTCTGGTCGTTCAGGAAAATGAGCGGCCCGAGATAGTCGTTCCAGCAGCTCATCACCTGGAATACCGCCACCAGAATCAGCGAAGGCCACATCAGCGGCACGATGATCCGGAACAGCACCGTCACTTTGCTGGCGCCGTCGATCGTGGCCGCTTCGTCCAGCTCCCTGGGCAGGGTCAAAATAAACTGCCGCAGCAAAAAGATATAATAAGCGGATCCGAACCACGAAGGCACGATCAGCGGCTTCAGCGTATTGATCCAGCCCAAATAGTTGAATTCCATGTATTGCGGAATCATCGTCACTTCCCACGGAATCATCATCGTAGCCAGCACGACCAGAAACAGGAAGTCGCGTCCCTTGAACTGGAACCGGGCGAAGCCGTAAGCAACCAGGGTGCAGGAGATCAGCTGGCCGAGCGTGGACAGGGCCGTAATGATCACCGTATTTTTCAAAAACAGGTTAAACGGCTGGCTGTTCCAGGCTTCGGCAAAATTGCTGAATTTCCAGACGGAAGGAATCCATTTGGGCGGGAACAGATACAGCTCCTGCTGCGATTTGAGCGCCGTCGTCACCGCCCAGAACAATGGCGCGATGAACAGGAGCGAAAACAGGATCAGCAGCAGGTACGTCAGCGTTTTTTTCATCCGGCCTGCACCCCTTTTTTCGATTTCCGCTTATCCCGCGAATTTTTTTTCATTTCGCCTTCGTAGAACACCCATGCTTCCGACGACTTGAAGACAAGGAACGTCAGCACAAGCACGATCAGGAACATGAACCAGGCGTTGGCCGCGGAATATCCCATTTTGAAATATTTAAAGGCGTTTTCGTACATGTACATCGCGTAAAAATACGTAGACTTCAGCGGTCCGCCCCCCGTCAAGAGCAAAGCCAAGGTCAGCTGCTGGAACGCCGCGATGATGGACGTAATGAGGTTGAACAAAATCGTCGGGGTGATCATCGGAATGGTCACGCTGAAAAACTGCCGGATTTTGCCGGCCCCGTCGATCGAAGCCGATTCGTACAAATCCTTCGGGATACCCTTCAATCCCGCCAGGAAAATCAGCATCATCGAACCTTGTCCCCACAGGCTGGCGACGACCATCGCCACCAGCGACCATTTCGTGTCGTTCAGCCAGTCCGGACCCTGAATCCCGAACAGCGACAGGAAGTAGTTTAGGATCCCGTAATCCCCGCTGTACACCCAGGACCAGATCATGGCGAGCGCCACGCCCGAAATGACGGACGGCAGGTAGAAGGCGGTGCGGAATATCGCGCTGCCCCGCACCTTTTGGTTCAGCAGCATGGCGAGTCCCAGCGCGATGATGATGTTGAGCGGGACGAAGAGGGCCGCAAATTTTAAGGTGACGAAAAGCGATTTCCAGAACATCGGATCGTCCGTAAACATTTCGATATAGTTGTCGAAACCGATAAACGTCACTTTGCCGACGATCGGCCAATCGAAAAACGATATGATCAGCGAAAACAGCAGCGGGCCGAGCGTAAAAACGACGAAGCCGAATATCCAAGGAAAGATGAAGAGGTAGGGAGCAGCCCCACCCCATCTGCGTTTTCTCAAGGGCTTAAGGGCGGCTGTCTGTTCCCGTGCGTTGTGCAGGTAGGTCTGAGCCATCTCCTAACCTTCTTTCTTTAGAAGTTGTTTAAGCGTTTATTTCAAATACCGCTCGCTGTCTTTGACCGCCTGGTTCAGCACTTCCTGGGCGCTCGCGCCGTGCATCACCGCTTCGACCGCTGCCGACAGCTGACGGTTCACTTCGTTCCATTTCGGGTTCAGCAGGAACGCCGGCGTATCGCTCGAACGTTCAAGCATCGCGTAAAACGGCTTGTAAAGCGGATCCTGATCCTTCTTCAGCTCGGTCACGACGCTTTGGCGGACAGGCAGGTCGGCTACGCGCATTTTGATCGAATCGTTGGAAACGTAAAATTTGACGAACTCCCACGCCAGATCTTTTTGCTTGGAGTCTTTGGCGATGGACAGCGCGGATTCGGCGAGCACGCCTTTGACCGGTTTGCCCGGGAAGGCCGGCATTTCCACGGTGCCTACGTCGACGCCCGCCTGCTTAAACGACTCCAGCGGCCAAATGCCGCTTTCCCACATGGCGATTTTGCCGGCTTTGAAGATGTCGTCGCCGCTCTGCTGGCCTTTTCCGCCCGTCAGCACGGCGGAGCCGTTTTTCACCATGTCCCCGAACATTTGGATCGCTTCGGCCGTCTCCTTGCTGTTCATGTATCCGTCGATCGCTTTGCCGTCCGGGGAAATGAAGGAACTGCCGTTGCTCCAAACGAATCCCTGGAGATCGTACGTGTCGTTTTCGGCGCGAACTCCGAAGCCGTACTGCTTTTTCGACTTGTCGGTAAGCTTCTGGGCGATGTCCTGGAATTCGGCCCAGGTCCAGCCGTCTTTCGGATACGGAACGCCCGCCTCGTCGAACAGCTTCTTGTTGTAGTACACGACGCGGGTCGTAAACCCGGCCGGGATGCCGTAAAGCGTATCGCCGATTTTGCCGTAGTTGAACAATCCTTTGTAAAAATCATCTATGTTGAGGTCCGGGTCCTTGTCCGCATAGCCGTCCAGCGGCTCAAGCGATTGATGGTACGTCGGGAAGTCCCACATGTACATCACGTCCGGCGGGTTCGCCGCGCCGAAGCCGGCGGCCAGCTTCTGGTCGAATCCGTCCGCGTAAGCCTCGACCTGCACCTTCGTGCCCGGATGCGCCGCTTCGAACTTTTTGGCGATATCCTGTTCGATCTTAAGCGCATCCCCGGTATCCCAGGTCGCAAAACGCAGCGTTTTCAATTGTTTGGAGCCGCCTTCCCCCTGGCCGGACGTTTCGGCGTTTCCGCCGCTGCCGCCGCAGGCGGACAATACGGATACCATCACCGTTGTTGCAAGGACAATGAGTGAAATTCTCTTTTTCATCTTGTCAGCTCCCCTGTCAATGAGGTGTATAATAATTGAACCGCTTTCATCGTAACTCTTATGAAAGCGGTTCAAAACGTGCATCTATTCGAATGTTGTTGCGTTTTTGTTCGAATGTCGCCGGGCGGGTGTCAATCTGTTCGGGACGCCTCCCCTTTTTGTTGGGAACGGTAATGGCTCGGCGTTTGGCCGGTGCAGCGCTTGAACCATTTGCTGAAATATTTGCTGTCCCCGAGGCCGGTGCGCTCGGCGATTTCCTGCATCGTCAACCCCGTATCGCGCAGCAGCGCCGATGCGAGCCGCAGCTTCCGCTTGTATTGGAAAGCGATAAAGCTGTCTCCGACCGCCTTCTTGAACAGGATGGAAAAATGGCTGCGGCTCAGACCGACCCTTTCCGCCAGCTGGCTTGCCGACCAATCCGCCGCCGGATTTTCGTGCAGCAGGCGGACCGCTTTCCAGATCGGCTCCGGCCAGTCCTCTCCCGATACGCCGTATATTCGTTCCAGCTCCGCTTCCTTATGCAGGGATTGGAACGCCTCTTTCAGTTCCCCGGCATCCTGCAATGCTCCCTTTCGGCTCCATTTCAGCTTCCCGCACCGGCTTTTGCATTCGACCAGCAAGCCCTCCGCGGTCCCCCGCAGCGATTCGGGAACGGCCCAATAGCAGTATTCCTCGCCGTAAGGGATCACGGTGCCTTCGCATAAGTGCCTGACGTCCTGGCCAGTGCCGAGGAGCAGCCCGCTCCAGCTCGAACCGCAATCGGCCGTACGGATCAAATAAAGGTGCAGCGGCTCACCGTTGAAATGCCACGTTCCCTCGCGCAGCCTGGCAAGCTCGGCAGGGAATTTTTCGTGATGCCCGCTCAGCCAAGCGAAAAGCATCGCCTCCAGCCGTTCGCCGTCCTGACCGTCCGCCGGAGGAGGGGACTGCAGCTCCTGCCGGAATTGCTCCAGCATCGCCTCCAGCTCTTCATCTTCGAACGCGGTCTTGAGCAGGTAACCGGATGCTCCCAGGCGGATGCCCTGCTGGGCGTATTCGAAATCGCGGTGACAGCTCAGCAGAACGATTTTCGTCCGCTGTTCAACTTCCTTCACCCTGCGCGACAGCTCGATCCCGTCCATTTCCGGCATAACGATGTCGGTAATGACAACTTCCGGGCGGTATTCGAGAAAAGCTTCCCAAGCCTTCAGCCCGTTCGGCGCATCCGCAACGACCTCCATGCCGAATCGCTCCCATGCGATCGTGGAACGCAAACCTTTGCGAACGATGCTTTCGTCATCCGCAATCAGCACCTTGATTTTTTTTGCCGTCTCCATCCGAACCCTCCTCCTTTTTCGGCCAACGAATGAGGATCGTCGTGCCCTCGCCTTTCGTCGAATGTACCGTAAGCCCGTATGGCGGGCCAAAATGCAGCTTGAACTTCTGGTCCGCGTTTTGCACGCCGAGCCCGCCGCGCCCGCGGCTCTCCGGCTTCGGCTTGAACAACTGCTCCAGCTTCTCCGCCGCGATGCCCGCGCCGTCGTCCTTCAGCGTCAGCACCAGCTCGTCGTTGTCCTCCCTCACGTCCAGCTCGATGGAGCCGACGCCGTCGGTAAAGCCGTGGAAAAATATATTCTCGAAAAGCGGCTGCAGCGTCATCCGCGGGATCAGGTACCGTTTCAGCGATTCCCCGCAGTGCAGGTCGTAACGGAAAACCTCGCCGTACCGGATTTCCTGGATTTTCAAAAAGTGATCGATCATGCGCAGCTCTCTGCCGAGCGTAATCAGCTCCTGCGAAATGTCGAGATTCCCCTCCAGCACCATCGTCAAATGGTAAAGCATGTGGCGGATCTCCTCCGCTCCCTCCAGCCGGGCTTTCCATTGGATCGAATTCAGCGTGTTGAACAATAGATGCGGATTGATCTGGTAATGGAACGCCCGCAGCTCCGCTTCCTTTTTCAGCCGTTCGCTTTGCTCCACTTCCTCGATCAGCGTCTGCACGCCGCTCACCATCCGGTTGAAGCTCATGTCGAGGCTTCCCAGCTCGTCGCGGCCCTCAACGGGCAGCCGGGTATCGAGCTTGCCGAAGCTGACCTTCTGCATCGAATCCTTGAGCGTCCGAATCCGGGCCGTAAAGCGGGAGGAGAAAACGTAAGCCAGCCCGAACGCAAGCACGCAGGAAATGACGGCCACGACCACAGTGTTGGAGCGAATGACTCCGGACGATTTATAAAACGCTTTGGCCGGCAGCCGGGCTTCGATGGTCCATTGATTCACCGCCAACGTCCGGTCCCAGATGACGTCGTTTTTTTTCGGCGCAAACTTGGAAGCGCTCTCGTATATGAGTCTTCCATCCGGGGACTTGATCGTCAGATGGGCCTTCGTGTCTTCCTCGAACAGACGGAACATGTGGAGCAGTTCCTGCGCGTTTTCCTCGATCAGGATCGTGCTTCCGTCCTGCGCTCCGTTCGGGTGGTGGATGGGCACCGCCAGCCCCAATACCGGGAGATGGGAATCCTCCCCCCTCATCGCATGGTTTTGCTCGTAAAAACCGAGCCAATACGTGCCTTGATAAGATGCCGGCCTGGACTTCCATGCGGGAATGTTATCCAGCTTGGCCACGTCCAGATTGCTTTCCCCGTAATAATACCCCGATGGCGTAATGATATAAATGCCTGCCGTCCGGTCCGTCCGGAGCGACTTCAGCAGCGCTTCAAAATCGTTTTTTTCGATAATTTCGCTATAAGTAACAGGAACCCGGTTCCCTAAACCGGTACGGGCCGGGTCTAACAAATACGAATAGATGGTTTCGCTTGTTTGTTTCATGCGGCCCAATGACGAATTGGTCTGCTGCTCGAGCTGGGCCACGGCGTTTTCCCCGTATTTGCCGAACTGCGAATTGATCATTTTCGCCGACTGGTAATACGACACCGCGCCGAGCGAAAGCAAAGGAATCAGGGCCACGATGAGAAAACAAACAAGCAGCTTGGTGCGGATGCTCCGGTACGAGCCCGACACGAGACGGCGGTACAGCTGCCGAAGCCGCTGGCCTTTCATCACGATTTCCCCCCTTGTCTGCATGTAGCGTATAACAGCATTCTAGCATGGACGAACACGCAGAAGATAAAATAAAGCTTCCGATGGTACCGCTTACATTTTTCCAGTTGCGGATAAGCTGGCTTTGGCGCGAATCCGGCGCGGAAGCAAGACGGGATGTCATGCCGGACAAACGGGAAAAGCACTTCCCCTTGACGCTTTTAAAAAGCGGGAGAAGTGCGTAATATTGCCTTAAAATGCGTATTCATGCCCCAAAATGAGGAACACGCTCGACGTCCAGGTAAACGCTCTGTCGCGGAGGCCTTCGCCGGTCAGGGCGTCGAAATTTTCCGCCATGCCGCTTTTGTTCAGCATGCGGCAGAAGCGGCGCGATACTTCGCGGGCCAGCTCGGCATCGCCGGCCGCGGCGACGCCTTCCACCAGCAGCATCGTCGACGGCGCCCAAATCGGGCCGCGCCAATATCCGTCCGGCGTATAATACGGGCTGCTGACGCTTTCGGTCGCCCAGCCGTTGGCCGTCAGGAACCGGCTTTCGTCGCGCAAGCCCTCGAGCAGCGCGGTGCGGATAGGCTCGGGAAGCCGTTTGCCGAGCACGATCGGCACGAACAGCAGCAAGCTGTCGCCGTCGGACGGCTCATGCGTGCCCGAGCGGCAGGAAATAAACTTTCCGTCCCGCCAAAAATGGGCGATCATGTTATCGAGCGTATCCTCCGCCAAACGGCGCCATGCCGTGGATTCTTCCGGAAGTCCGAGCAAGCCGGCGATTTCGGCAAGCAGCTCGGCCTGAAGGATCAGGAACGCCGCCAAATCCGGGCTTTCCACCGGAATCCCGTTATTAAACGCCGTGCTGTTGTCCCAGCCCGAATCGTTGCCGTGGTTGTACTGCGGAATGCCGTCGCCGTCCCCGTCGCGGTACCGGTACCACCATTTCGTCCATTTGGACAATGGACCGTATACTTCGCGCAGCTGAGACTCCCGGATGTAATCCGTCCGCTGCATCATCCAGGCGAGCGTCCAGCCGTGGATCGGCGGTTTGTTGCAGTTCCACAGCTCGTATTTGTCGTTGACGAAGTCGGGAATCAGCCCGCTCTCGTCCTGCCGGTCGAAAAAGATCATGAACTGGTCCCAGGCCAGCTTCGGATCATGGCGGACCAAAGCCATCGCGTTAAAGCAATGGTCCCAGCTCCAAATATTCGTCATCCAGTTTTTCGACATGTACATGGCCGGCCGCGTCAGCAAGCCTTCCGCCGGGACGAGGCAGGACCAGGTTATATAGGCCGCAAGCTCCCTTCCCTCGGCGAAAGCCTCGGACACGGGCAAACTTCGATCGAGCCAAGAAGCAAAGTCCTCCTTTGCCGACTGAACCGCTTCGTCAAACGGCTCCCATGCCGCCCGCGGCTCCCAGACCGTGCGGAATTCCTCGACGGCAAACTCCGCTTCGTTCATGCCCGGATCCGGAACGAACTCGGCGACGACGCGGGAGCTTTTGATTTTGTCCCACGGCACTTCCATCTTCATGGCGCCCGCAAGCCGGGTCAGCATAAAGCGGCATTCATGGGTGAAGCTGTTCATCTCCCAGCTGTCTTCGTTCACTTCGTAAGCATAATCGTAAGCGGCCGGCATGAAGGTCAGCCGGATGCCGCAGCCCTTTGAACGGAAGCGGACCGTACGTTTGTCCGAAATGCAAATGTCGGCGTAGATTTCGGACGCGGGCGATTGAAGCTTGACCGCCTCCGGCGATGCCTCAGCCGTAAACGGAATCAGCCTGCCGAGGGCATCCACCGGTTCGATGCGGAAGGCTTCTCCGAACTTGTCGTCTCCGCCCCGTACCGTCCGGAGGTACAGGCCTTCCTGTCTATTTTTTCCTTCGGGCAGGAGCGAAACCGCAAGAAACGTTTCTCTCCGGCTGAAGGGCACGATGCTCAGGTCGAATTTCATGGCTGTTCTCCTTCGTCAAGAGGAATCATAACGCTTTCATTGTACCCTTGATCGGGAAGGGCCGAAACGGCCGGTTGTTTTCAAGTAGCGGCCATTTTGTTGGAAAAACGGGGGCGCCCTCATAAAAGGTGTCTTTTTGTTCGACCATGCGGGGCATAAATGTTAGGCCGGTCTCCGCCGCCTTCCGAGATGCGTTATTGAGCGTTCGGCTTGGAATGGCTCGCCGTCGTTGCCGGTGGCCGGAACGGAATCCGCTTCGTCCATCAACGAAAGCCCATGCACACGAAAAACACCCTGCAGCCGGACAACCGAAGGGCGGTCCGAGGTCTGCAGGGCGTGGATAAGGCCTGGTCAAAACTTATGATGATGTTGTTATTTCCCGTGACATTTCTTGTATTTCAAACCGCTGCCGCATGGGCAAGGTTCGTTTCTTCCGACTTTGGGAACGGTATTGTCGCTGTCGTCCACAAGTCTGACGAGCCCTTTCTCCGGATCGATGGCATTCATCGCGCTCAGCTCTACCAGCGTATGACCGGCGTTGGCCCACATTCTCGTGTTGTTGTATACTTCCGCCAGCAGGGAAATGACGCGCTGCGCATGCACAGGCGTTTTGAACGGGATTTTATGGCGGTCAAACTGATTGATCAGCTCCTGCATCGGGGATTTCTGCACGCAAGCCCATTGGATGTCGTCAAGCAGATGTTCCACCCGCTCCGCGTCCTTGCACATATTGTTCAGCACAAAAGCCTGCAGCTCTTCAAGCTGCGGCGTCATCTCGAAGTAACCCATATCCGCGTAGCGGAGCAGCTCTTCTTTTTCCGGAACGTAAAACGGTTTATCGTCCAACCCTTTCGCCAGCTCGGCCAGCTTGTTTTCGTCCGCGCTGCCTGCGATCAGTCCGTTGTACAGAACGTCGCCCGCCAAAAGGATGTTTTGACCGCGACCGCCCATCTCGCCCGCGCAAGCCGCAAGCTCCTCTTTGGCGATCGACTCTTCATGCTGCGAATTATATACTTGAACAAGCTTGTCCAGCTTGATAACGCCATACAAATGAGCCGCGGCGGCGATATAATCGTAAACTTCCTGCTTCGAGCCGTGCTCTTTTTTCAATTCGGACAAGCCGATTTGCGATGCGGCCGCTTTGATTTCCTCCGGCATCAGCACATGCAGCTTGCCTTCGTTAAAGAAGCTGAATACCAGCCCGCGCTCCAGAAAATTCGCATAATGTCCGAAAGGCAGCGCATTGTCCTGAATGGACGGCTCATTCATCACTTTTTCCAGAAGGGCCCATTCATCGGCATCCGTCGCCATCACGATCGGCCGCAGCTGCTCCGGATCGGTCAAATATGCTGAAAGAGCATCTGCAAGCTCTTCCTTCTTCATCTTGGAACGTCCGGAAATTTGATTGGCGGCAGCAAGCGAAGAAAGTCTTGATTTGGTCAGGCTTTGCAGAATTTCCGGCAAACGGTTCATCACGTCTCCGATGATGGCGTGCTGTATATTACGTTCTTCCATTTGTAACCTTGGGTCTTCCAACATTTACACCTCTTCCAGATTGATAAGCATGCAGGCAACGATTTTGCAAATCCAAAGAACCCTCTTCGGCATCGAGCGGCCGAAAACGTTTCATTCGTTTATAGATCGCACCCTGGAGCGTCTAAATCGCATGCCGCGGCAGCCGGGGCATGTGAATTTAGCCGCATCTTTAAACATTATACACTATTCGAGCCGTTTCATCTTCCATACCGAAAATTTTACAACATGCCGGCGAGGAGAAAAGCAACAAAAGCGCCCGGCCTCCGGAAGGCCGGGCAATATACGCTGCTATTCATGAAACGAAAGTTACACCATGATTTTACAAATATCGTTCGTAAATTCGACCGGATCCTGGATCGGAAGCCCTTCGATCAGCAGCGCCTGGTTGTACAGCAGGTTCGTATACAAGCCGAGCTTTTCGCGGTCTTTGTCAAAGGCTTCCTTCAAGGATTTGAACACGTCGTGCTGCACGTTGATCTCCAATATTTTGTCGGCCTTAATGCCTTCGCTACTCGGCATCGCGCTCAGCACTTTTTCCATTTCGATCGAAAGCTCGCCTTCGGCGGACAAACATACCGGATGGGACTTAAGGCGTTTGGATGCCTTGACGTCCTTCACTTTGCCGGAAAGCAGTTCTTTCATCGCTTCGAACAGCTCCTTGTTCTCTTCCGCTTCGGCTTTGGACGCCTCTTCGTCCGCTTCGGACTCGATGCCGAGATCGCCGCTCGATACCGATTTGAACTCCTTCTCCTTGTAGTTCATCAGCATCTTGATCGCAAATTCGTCGATGTCGTCGGTAAAGTACAGAATTTCGTAACCTTTGTCAAGGACAAGCTCCGTTTGCGGCAGCTTCTCGATCCGCTCGACGGAGGTACCGGTAGCGTAATAGATATATTTTTGATCCTCAGGCATTCTCGACACGTATTCATCGAGCGTAACCAGCTTTTTCTCCTTCGAGGACGTGAACATCAGAAGATCGGACAACATGTCCTTGTTCATGCCGTAATCGTTGTATACCCCGAATTTAAGCTGCCGGCCGAACGCTTTGTAGAACGTTTCGTATTTCTCGCGTTCGTCCTTCAGGAGGGACAGGAGCTGGGATTTGATTTTGTTTTTGATGTTTTTGGCGATGAGCGTCAGCTGGCGGTCATGCTGCAGCATTTCGCGGGAGATGTTCAAGGACAGATCCTCGGAATCGACCATCCCTTTGACGAAGCTGAAGTAATCCGGCAGCAGGTCCGCGCATTTGTCCATGATGAGGACGCCGTTGGAATACAGTTCGAGGCCTTTTTCGTATTCCTTCGTGTAATAGTCGAAAGGCGTGCGTTCCGGAATGAACAAAATGGCGTTGTACACGACGGCGCCGTCCGCCTTGACGTGCACGTAGCTCAGCGGTTTGTCGAAGCCGTAACGTTTTTCCGCGTAGAAGTTCTCGTAATCTTCCTTCGTCAGCTCGCTTTTGTTTCGGCGCCAGATCGGCACCATGCTGTTGATCGTTTGCTCTTCCTTGTATTCCTCGAACTCGCCCTCGCCGCCTTCCTTCGGACGGCTTCCGCTTACTTCCATTTTGATCGGATAACGGATGAAGTCGGAATACTTCTTGATGATCGTTCTCAGGCGGTATTCCTCAAGAAATTCGTCGTACCGGTCGTCTTCGGTGTTTTGTTTGATTTTAAGAATGATTTCCGTCCCTACCGAATCCTTCTCGCAAGGTTCGATCGTGTAGCCGTCCGCGCCTTCGGATTCCCAGCGGTAAGCCTGGTCGCTGCCCAGCGCTTTGCTGATGACCGTTACCTTGTCGGCCACCATAAACGCGGAGTAAAAGCCGACGCCGAACTGGCCGATGATATTGTGCCCGTCCTTCGCTTCGTTTTCGTTCTTGAAGGCCAGCGATCCGCTTTTGGCGATGATCCCGAGGTTGTTTTCCAGTTCCTCCTGGGTCATGCCGATTCCCGTGTCCGCAATGGTGAGCGTTCGGCTGTCCTTGTCCGGCGTAATGCGGATATAATAATCTTCTTTATTGAAGACGATGTTGTCGTCGGTGAGAGCTTTGTAATAAATCTTGTCGATCGCGTCGCTGGCGTTGGAGATCAATTCCCTCAAAAAGATTTCCTTCTGCGTATAGATCGAGTGGATCATCATGTCCAGCAGCCGTTTCGATTCGGCTTTGAACTCTTTTTTGATCATGAGTCAGGCTCCTTTCGGCTCGATGGGTATGTTAGCACTCTCGCACAATGAGTGCTAATTCTTATTTTTATATATCACACCTTGAATTTCGAAGTCAATACATGAAGACGATTTCAAAGCCGGTGATCCTGGCTTTCGCCGATGCGCTCCCCCGTAGTGGTGCCCATCTGGCGCGAAACGGGCCGGCCTGCGCAAAATGACGGTGCAAATATAAAAACCCGCGAACTCGCGGGCTTGTGCCGTCTTTATTCCGGCGCGAACAGCTTCCTTAAATAATCGTTCAGGAACAGGCCGTCCGGGTCCGCTTGCTTGCGAATCTCCCGAAACGCCTCCCACTTCGGGTACAGGCCTGCAAGTTCCCGCGCCGTGCGGGTATGCATTTTGCCCCAATGCGGTCGGCCGCCGTGTTTGCGGAAAATGTCCTCGACATCCCGGAAATAGGCCTTATGCTCCATCCCTTTGTACATATGCACGGCAATATACGCGGAATCGCGGCCGTAGGCCGGGCTGAGCCATATGTCGTCGCCTTTGACGTAGCGGCATTCGACTGGGAAATGCACCGCATGTTTTTCCGCCGCCACCTTGGCCCGGATTTCGCGGACAACTTCCTCCATCCGCTCCGCCGGCACGCTGCATTCCATTTCATTGAAACGCACGAGCCGCTGCGTGGCAAAAAGCTCATGGCTGTACGCCACGTTCTCGCCCGTAGGGACGAACCGCGCCGACAACCGGCTGACCGGCTTGCACAGTCCCGGCAGGATGCGGCAGCCTTCCGACATCATGCCGAAAAAGGCGTTTTCCATCACCAGCTGATTGACCTGCTGCCAAAACCGGCTTTCGGACGGCTTTTCATCCGTTTCATCCAACAGCTTCACCTGGACGGTATCGGTATGGGGGAACCAAAAAAATTCGAAATGGTCATGCCGGTCCCGGAGCTCTGCCAGCCTTTCGAAACATTCGTCCATGGACAGGCGCATGCTTCTATAGTGAAGCACCGTTCGGGGAACGACGCGGATGCGGACCTTCACCACGATCCCCAGCATCCCGAGCGAAACCTGAAGCGCCTTGAACAGCTCGCGGTTCTGTGCCTCGCTGCATGTCAGCAGCTCGCCGGACACCGTCACTACCTGGGCTTCCAGCAGCTGCGTCGATAGAGAACCGAACCTTATTCCCGTTCCGTGCGTTCCGGTTCCGATCGCGCCCCCGATCGACTGGACGTCGATGTCGCCGAGGTTTTCCTGCGCCCAGCCCTGCTTGTGCAGCGCTTCGCTGATGTCCTTTAGTCTCGTCCCCGCCCAGATCCAGACGCTGCGCGTGCTTTCGTCCACCGGCTCGACGCCGGCCAGGTGGTCCAGCGAAAGCAGGACGTCCCCGGTCTCGACCAGCGGCGTAAAGGAATGCCCTGCCCCGATGACGCGGATGCCTTTGCCTTCCTTGGCGCAGGACTGGACCAAAGCCGCGATTTCATCGACCCCGGTCGGATACGCGACATGCCTTGGCATGGTGCGGACGGTTCCCGACCAGTTCCTCCATACCTTCCGGTTTTCGTTCAAAGAAAGCATTGTCCATCCCCCCGGTACGTCGTGATTTTTTCAACGATTTTGCCTTTCGATACGCCGTACAAATGATTGAACCGTTCGCATAACTCCCCGGCCTTCGCATGCCGGAAAAAAACCGGATCGCCCAGCGTGAGCGGCTCCTCCCCTTCGTACTTTACGGGAGTTTGCACTTCCCCCGCGCCTTCCAGCGGCATCAGGGACGCGCCTGCCGGCAAATAAGGTTTCGGCAGCTTATCTTTGCCGGCGGCTCCCGAAGCCGTATATCCGCCCCCGAGACAGGTATACAACTGTTTGCTAGGCTGGCGCACGATTTCAACGGCGAAACCCGCCGAGGGCAGATAACGGAAATCTTTGTAATTGTCGAATAACGCCGGCGCAAAGAACCCGGAGCCGACCGTCACCTCCGTCACCGCTTCCTCCAGGACCGTCGTATGCAAGCTTCCCGTGCCGCCGCCGTTTACGAAACGCAGAGGCGCCCCCAACGCGTCTTCGATCATGGCGACCAGCGCCGCCCTTTTGCCTGCGACCTGCCGGACGGATCGCCGCTTCAGCGTCTGCACCAGCCTGTTTTTCGGGCCGCTGTTCGGATAATGGTCGCCTACCCCGGCAATTTGGGCTTCGTACCCCATGACGCCGTCCAGCATCACCATGCGGGAGGAGAGGATTCTCTCCACGACCGGCTCCGCCTCGGCAACGGTCCGGATCGGCGAGCGCCACACGCCGAAATGCAGCCCGGGAACGTCCATCGACATGTCCATGTCGAGACATACGGGGAAACGTACGCCATGCCTCGCCGCGATGCGTTCGAGATGCTCGATATGCGCGATCGAATCGACCATCAGCGTAACCGATTTGCCCCGGCGGATGAGCTCGGCCAGGCCGGACAACGCGGACGGCTCCCACACGGGATAACCCATCACGATATCATCCAATCCCTGTTTTACCAGATATATGGCCTCCTGCGGCGAAAAGCACATCACTCCGCAAAAAACCGGGCTCCGATGAAGTATCCGCTTCAGCAAAGCGACGCTTCGGACCGACTTGGTGGCGATGCGCAGGTTTTTGGCGCCTGCCCGCTTCAGGATGTTCCGGATATTTTCGTCAAACAAATCCAGGTCCACGTAAGCGAAAGGTTTGGGAATGCCCTCAAACGCCTTTTTATAATAGGCATAACCGCGATCCATCTTCTCCCTCCTTCTGAAACGTCTGCCGGCGCGGGCAATAAAACCGGAAAATGGAACGAATGAATGGAAACAAACGTGAGACGCGGCGGATCGAAATCAAGAAAGCGCTGTCATTTCAAAAGAACAAATATGATCTGTTACGTCTTATTAAGGGTATCTAAACGATATGTTCGTTAACTGGAAAATAGGCTTGCGGAGTCGTCGCAATTTGAGGTCGATCGATCAAGTGGTCGTGTGGAAGCGAAAATGATTCTTGAGGCATGTAAATTATCCTTATTTTAGCTGAAAAGGAGAATGCGGGCAATCGGTTCTTTTGGCGTGCTTCCCGCCCGGCACCGGCTGCCCGGAAGTCACGAAGAAGCGGGCTTGCGAATAGGCTATTGCAGCAAACATACGAACCTGATTAGGAGCGATTGCAATGCCTCTTTACGAGCCT
The DNA here is from genome assembly GCF_057546105.1 of Paenibacillus sp. YAE3. Classification (NCBI taxonomy): domain Bacteria; kingdom Bacillati; phylum Bacillota; class Bacilli; order Caryophanales; family Paenibacillaceae; genus Paenibacillus; species Paenibacillus sp. YAE3. Next base: position 35,085 of record NZ_BAAIYF010000011.1, read on the forward strand.
CCCGTTCAAGTGCGAACCCTTGCTTATGACGCCCCCGGCATCCGGATCCAGTATCCCCAGGTCGCCGGACTGGCGAGCCCCCAAGCCGAGGAGCGAATCAACCGCGCGATCATCGAGCAGATCCAGGAAATGCAGCGCATCCAGCAGCATGTCCAGACCGGAAGCAACCCGCAAACGACCGGAAATTTCGAAATCAAAACGAACGAACGCGGCATTCTCAGCCTGGTGCTCAGCAACTACACGTATTCAGCTCCCATGGCCCACGGCTATACCGTTGCCAAGGGATTGACCTTCAACTCCCGCACCGGCGCTTCTTATGCGTTGGCCGACCTGTTCCAGCCCGGCTCGAACTATCAAGCGAAGCTGACGTCGGAGATCAACGCCCAGATCCGCAAAAGGAACCTCCCCATGCTGGAAGGAACGACGGTAACGGTCCAGCCGACCCAAGATTATTATGTGGCCGATAAAACGCTCGTCGTGTTTTACCCGCTGTATTCGATTGCGCCCTATTATGCGGGATTTCCGATGTTTCCGGTGTCGGTCTACGACCTGCAGAACATCGCAGCCGAAAAAGGACCGCTTACGGTGCTCGCGGCGGATATCGCTTAATGCGAAAGCGGCAGCCCCGGCAAGGATGTAAACACGCCAAAAAAGCCGCCCTATACCGCCGGAAACGGCGGTGCAGGCAGCTTTTGCAGGTTGCATCGGCTTTCTAGCTTCCATGAAACTGCTTATTTGACGCCATTATAGACGAAAGCTTTGATAATTTGGCGCTGCGACAAGAAAAACACGACGAGAATCGGCGCCACGAGAATCAGGTTGCCCGCCATCAAAATATTCCACGTGCCCACGCCTTCGACCTCGCGGATTTTGGCGATGCCGATCGGCAGCGTTCTGGCGGTTTCGTTCGTCGTCATGACCAGCGGCCAGAAATAATCGTTCCAGTGGGCGATAAAGCTGAACAAGGCGAACGTGACAAGCACCGGCTTCACCATCGGCACCATGATCCGGACGATGATTTTCCACTCCTTCGCCTGATCCAGCCTTGCCGCTTCGATCAATTCGTCGGAAATTTGCCGGAACGCCTGCCGCAGCAGGAAGATGCCGAAGGCGCTTGACGCGAATGGCAAAATGAGGCCCAGATGGGTGTTGAGCAGCTTGAAGGCGCTCAGCTCCAGATAGACGGGCAGGAAGATCAACTGGCTCGGAATCATCAGCGTCACCATGACGATGCTGAACAAAAAGCCCGATCCGGCAAACTTATATCTGGCAAACGCATAGGATGCCGGAATGATCGTCAACATTTGCAGCAAAAGGATGCTTACGGCGATGATGACGCTGTTCGTAATGTAATGCAGGAACGGCCCCGTGTTCCAGGCGTCGACGTAGTTTTTCCAGACGGGATTCCGCGGAATCCACTCCGGCGGAAAGATCATCGTCTCCGGCAACGTTTTGAGCGACGTGGACAGCATCCAGACAAACGGCAGGGCAAAAATGAGCACCAGCAGCAGAAGTCCGGCAGCGTTCGCAAGGCGGAGCACGACGTTCATGATCGTGCGCAGCAGAGCCCGTCTCGACCGGATCCCGTTCATGGGGGTGCCGGCGGCTGCACGGATCGGGCCTTCGATGGCGCGGTTTGCGGCTTTCAAGCGTTACACCTCTTTCTTAACGGTAATGAACCCGGTTCGACAGCAGTTTGAAGTAGATGATCGTCAGGATGCCGACAATGACCAGCAAAATGACGCCTGCCGCGGAAGCATACCCGATTTTAAAGAACCGGAAGCCGTATTCGTAAATGTAGTACACAAGCGTGTTCGTGGAATTGACCGGCCCGCCCTGAGTCATGATGGCGATCGTTTCGAACACTTGGAAGGAACCGATCATGTTGATGATGACCAGGAAAAAGATCGTCGGCGACAGCATCGGCAAAATCAGCTTCGTAAACGTCGTCCACGGCCGGGAGCGGTCCAGGGAAGCCGCCTCGTAAATATCGGCGGGAATGCTCTGCAGACCGGCGATAAACACCAGCGTGTTGTACCCGATGCCTTTCCATACCGCGACGATGACCAGCGAGACGAGCGAGGTGCTCGGGTGAGACAGCCATTGCAGCTTTCCGAAGCCGAACAAGCCGATCACCCAATTGAGCAGCCCGTATTCCGGATCCATTAGCCAGCTCCACAGCAGCGAAATGGACACGAGCGAAATGATATGCGGGCTGAAAATCGCCCCCTGCACGATGCCGTAAAAGAAATTGCCGCGGTTAAGCCACAAGGCCAGCAGCAGCGACAACGCCGTCGTCAGCGTAACCGTCAAAACCGTGTAAACGGTCGTATTGGAAAGCACCTGCATGAATTCCGGTTCGGACAACAAATCCACGAAATTTTGAATCCCGACGAACGTTTTCGTCGGACTGATGAAATTCCAGTCGTAGAAGCTCAAATAAATCATGTAGAAGATCGGATAAATGAAAAACAGCGAAAAAATGATGATGGCCGGAGCAACCATGCCGTAGGGACGAAGTTTATGCCAAACCGTCATACGATCGCGCCCCCGGCAATAAGTGCCCTCTCCTGTATCCCGGCCCCGTATATTCTGCCGCCGTCCGGACCGAAATAATAAAGCTGGTCATGCGGAACGGCTACGGTTACCGCGTCCGCAGGCTCCAGCGGCTTCAGGAAGGTTTTGACGAAAAACGTTCCGGCATCCGAACCGATTTGGTAAATATTCTCCGCGCCCAGGCTCTCGCGGGTCAGGATGTCCCCTTTCAGGACAAACCCTTCCACCGGGCGTTCGGGGTTCAGCAGCCCCTGCTCGGGCCGGAAACCGACGTAACCGACCGGACGGTCCGAGCGGATGTTCAGACCTTTCATGAGCTGCATGTCAATGATATTCATCGCGGGCGTGCCGATAAATTGGGCGGTAAACAGGTTGGCCGGGTCCTGGTAAAGCTTCATCGGCGAGTCCGCCTGCTGGATCGCTCCCTTGTTCATGACGACGATTTCGTCTCCCATCGACATCGCCTCCACCTGATCGTGGGTCACGTAGACGAATGTCGTACCCAGCCGCTTGTGAAGCTGGATCAGCTCCGTCCGCATTTGATTGCGCAGCTTGGCGTCCAGATTGGAGAGCGGCTCGTCGAGAATGAATACCTTCGGCTTTTTCACCATGGCGCGCGCGAGCGCGACCCGTTGGCGCTGCCCGCCGGAAAGGTTTTGCGGCTTTTTGTCCAGGAAAGGGGCGAGCCCGACGATCTCCGAAATGTCCTTGACGAGCTTATCGCGCTCGTTTCGGGGCACGCCCCTGTTTTTCAGTCCGAACTCGATGTTGCCGCGGACGGTCATGGTCGGATACAGCGCATAGTTTTGGAATACCATGGCGACGTCCCGCATGCCGGGCGGCGTATCGTTCACGCACGTATCGTCGATCCAAATTTCTCCCCCGCTTTGCTTCTCCAGACCGGCAACCATGCGCAGCGTGGTCGATTTGCCGCAGCCCGAGGGTCCGACCAGCACCGTAAAAGAACCGTCTTTGATCTCCAGGTTCAAATCCTGAATCACCGTTTCATCCTTGAATGTTTTGCTGATTCCTTTTAGCAGGATTCGTGCCATACATGCATCTCCTCCTTCGTTTTCCGCTTGTTCAGGGCACGCAAGAGCCATTCCAGTTCGTCAAGCGTCGTCAGCCGCAAATCCCATGCCTCGGCGTCGCGGCTTGGATACGGGGAAATGAAGCAGGTTCTGCCCCCGATCCGCTTCGCCGGATGCAAATCGTTCCACGGGTTGTCGCCGACCGACAAAATCTCATCCGCTTGGTATCCCTGCCGCAGCAAGGAAGCCAAATAAGCGTCCAGCCCCGCCGGCTTTCCCGCCCCGCAGCAAATTTCATCGAAAACATGCCCGATTCGCATAAACTCCAGAAATTCGGCGCCCGATGCCTGATGGGTATTGGTCATGAGCACTCTTTTTTCCACGCCGAGCTCTCCGATCGCCTGCATCAAACCGCTGTGAACCTCGAAGCGGTGCGGAGCAACCAGCATTTCTCGACGCACTCTGTTAAAAGCTTCGTTCAGCTTCACGGCCGGCAGCTTGTATTTATGGCTGAACATGGCCGCAATGCACCACGGATCGCCGATATGAAGCAGTTCCCCGTCCAGGATCGAATCGAATTTGTAAACTTTTTTGCGCATCGGGACGGATGAACCGTCCCATGCATATCCCCGCGCCAATCCGTCCTCCAGCCGAACGACCAGGAGATCGTCTTTCAGATGGTAAAAGTGGCCGAGCCCGAAAAAATGCTCCCCGGACCGAATCGCTTCTGCCATGCAAATGGCTGCCTCCGTATCCGCTTCATGCTCCGTTCCTTCGAGCAGATAACGGATATACCGCTCCATGAAGGTATCTTCCTGATACAACGTGCCGTCCATATCGAAAATAACGACCTTGATCTTTCCCAACCAGTTGTCTTCCGTCATACCGGACATGTTCCTTTCTATTTGCCGAGCAGTTTGTTTGCTTTTTCCGCCGCTTCATTGAGCGCGTCCTGCGCAGTCGTCTTCGGATCGATGATCGCCTTTTCGATCGCATCGCCCAAAATGTCGGCCACTTCCGGATAAGCGTTCTCCATCGGGCGCGGTCTTGCGTATTGAAGCTGGTCGACGGCTACCTTGTACTGCGGATATTGCTTAAAGTGTTCCTGCAGCTCTTCGCTTTCGACCGCGGACGTGCGCGTTGGCAAGTAACCGACGTGTTTGTGCTGGTAAATCGTGTTTTCTTTGGAGGTCATCCACTTGATAAACTCCCATGCCGCTTCCTTCTCTTCGGGTTTGCTCTTCGAGGTCATGACAAGCTGGCAGCCGCCGGTCGGAACGCCGTAATCCTTGTTGGCAGGCATGAACGCCGTTTGCAGCTCAAAGCCGTTGCCCTGGGCGATTTCCAGGCTCTCCGCCACGCCTGCGGTCGATCCGAACTTGAAGGCGGAAATTTGGTTCGCCCAATCCTTGTCCGCGGTCGCTCCGGCCTCATCGCCGACCGGCATTTTGATCAGGCCTTCGCTGGAGAGCTTTTTCCAAAACTCGACCGCCTCGACTCCCGGCGCTTCGTTGAAAGCCGCTTTTTTGCCGTCCTCGCTTAGCATCTGTCCGCCGCTTTGGGCGACCAGCGCCTCGTAAAACCAGATATCCACCGGAACCGTCATGCCGAACTTGCCTTTTGCCTTCAGCACGCGCGAGTATTCCTCCAGCTCCTGCCACGTTTTCGGGCCGGCAGGGTCCAACCCGGCGTCTTTCAGCATCGTCACGTTTTTATACATAATCGGGGTGCTGCGCATAAAAGGAAGCCCGTACAGCTTGCCGTTGACGTAGGCGTTCCCCATCAAACCCGGAATAAAATCGTCCAGCTTGACCTGATCCTTGTCCTTTTCGACGTACGGCGTCAGTTCTTCCAGCATGCCGGAATTGGCGAACACGCCGGTCGAAGCGATCTCGAGATCCGTCACGGCCGGGGCGTTGCCCGCGGCAAACGCGGCCTGCACTTTGGCATGAAGATCGTCATATTTGCCTTGGTGTTCGGCCACGACCTCGTATTTGTCCTGCGATTCGTTAAAGGTTTTGACCATGTGCAGCTTCGCTTCTTCGATTTTGTCCCCGTAGGCGTACCAGTATTTGATGACCACCTTTTTGGCCGGCGCGGCCGCTTCAGCTTTCCCTTCGACTTCGGCTGCATCGCCTCCGCCCGAACCGCAGCCCGCCAAAGACACCGCCATCAACGCCGCAAGCGTAAAAGCCGTTACCTTCTTTTTGAACACAGTCATTCCTCCACCCTTTTTTTTGTAAAATCAGGCCGGAAGCAGCAAAAAGAAACCCGAAAAACGAACGGCAACATGCGTCAGCCGCAGCAGATCAGGTTTCTCCAAGACTCCAACCGGTTTATTTACTTGTCGATACCAGATTAATGGACAACTGTTAAATCTGTTCCCGCGATGCATTAACTTTCGGTCAATTTTCGTTCCGGCATGCCCCACAGCTCCGGCCGGGAAGAAGAAATGGCGGTTGCGCCATGGCTCAGGCAGGCTTCCGCGTGCGCTTCTTCGTACAATAAGCCTCCCGTAATGATGGGGAGCGACGTAAAAGACTTCACCTTGCAAATGATGTCCGGAATCCGGGCTGGCATCAGTTCGATGATATCCGGTTCGGTTTGCGAGAGGCTTTTGGCGATGTTGTCCAATACTTCGCTGTCGACGAGAAAAAACCGCTGGATGGTGAGCAGCCCCATTTTTTTCGCGTTTTTGACGATGTTCGTTTTGGTGGAAATCACCCCGGACGGCCGAATGCTTTTAGCCAAATATTCCAGGCCGTAGTGGTCGGTGCTGAGGCCGCCGATTTTCTCCAGATGCATAAACACGGGCAGGCCGTGTTCCTTGAATACGTTGACGTACCCTTTGACGACGCCGATATGCCCCATCAGCAGAAAAACGCCGCTCAGCTGATCCCGCCGGCGCAAGGCCAGCTCGATATGCCGCGGATCTTTGATGGAAGCGATGCGTCTATGTTTTTCGAGCCCACGGCAAAATTCCTCCTTGGTGATCGCATCCTTCATTGCTGCAGCCTCCTTGGTTCCATTTGCAATTCGCGTCATCATTTCGCTTGTCGACGGCTGTCTTCAATCCTTGTCCCTTCCCATCCATCGTACGCGTTAAAAGTTTCCTTAAGGTAAAACAAGGCGCATCGTTTTGTAAACGTTGGCAGGCAAAAACTTAAGGCTCGGGGAGCCGATCACGAAAAAAAGCCAACGTTTGGGCGGCGTCTGCCTTCGCACGGTTGGCCCATGGTCAAAGGGGCCGTCGACGCCCTCATCAAAAAGCCCGGAAGGTACACCTTCCGGGCTTTGGCTATCCAATATATACAACGGCTCCGCCGCGCCTGTATGCCTTCGGCAATTCCGCTTCAAGCAGCTCCAGCCTGCGCAGCATATGCTCAAGATCATCCCCGTGCATGTTGGCCCGCGCCCATTCCTTTAGCCGGGAGACTTCGCCCAAAACCGCGGGAATGTCCTCCTGCTCCACATCCACGCCGTTCTCGAACAACGCCAGCCACTGAAGGTCCAGATCCGCGATGGCCGGCACCCAGTATTGCCGGTAAAACGACTCCGTCGCGACCGGAATCGTAAAGGAACGCTCGAAATCGTCCACGGGATCCACGATAAAAACCGCGATCGACATTTTATTTCACTCCAAACCGTATCGAAAATGTATAATCCGGAAACTCCTGCCGGAGCCGGTTCAAGCTGTTCTCCGCCGCCTCCCGCAGCGCCGGCGAGTCCCCGTCCAGCTGAAACTCGAAACGCCGGATGCCCCTGATTTGCTCAAGCGTCGGGATTTCCGCCGTTCCGTCCGGCGTCGCCCGCGTTCCCGCCGCTTTTTGAAGATTGTGGATCCGCACCTTCGTTTTCTGGTACAGCTGTTTATCCGTAAACTGCTGCGGCGTCTGCTGCGGTTTGCCCGTTTTCGGGTGGATGCGGTCGAGCCCCTCGGCCGACTTGGCTTCATAGAAAACGCCCTTATCCAAATCGATCCCGTCGATTTCCCCGAGCGGAGAATTCCGGCTGTCGTACAGCTCAACGCCGCGGTATTTCGCTTTGCTCCAGTGAACGTAATCGTCCGCATCGCCGCGCGGAGGATTCTCTTCGGGTTCCTGTCCGGACGGCCGTTCCTCTCCTTCCGGCTTGCGCGGCCTGTTGGGCCATGCCGGCTCAGGCTCCGGCTTCTTCCGCTTCTTCAGCAGCTTCTCCAGCCATTCCTTCAGCTTGCGCCCACCCCGTTTGCCGAAGCTTTCGGCCAGCCTGCCGAACGGAATCCGGCTGAGCGCCAATGCCAGCAGCGCCGAAATGGCATGCTCGGGCGTAAGCAGCCGCTTGGGATCGCGGATGTTTTTGGCGATTTCATGCCCGCCGGCCGGAAGGCTGGCTGCCGTCAAAGCGATGCCGAGCGCCGGCCAGAAGCCGACGAACAGCAGCGACAAGGCAAACGCGCCCAGCACGATCGCACCCTTTTCCCAAAAACCGAGGCGGTCCCACCAATTTTGCAGCGAATCGAACATGCAGGAAAAGCACGCGGAATCCGCAGGTTGAACATGCGCCTGCCCTAAAGCCGCGAATCCCGCCAGCCCGGCAAGCAGGAAAAGCACCACGGCAACGCCGGCGGCCGCCCGGAAATGCTTCAGCATGTCGTCCTGCAGACGCCCGCGGATCGACCGGGCTTCATCGTTTCCGTAAAGCAGCGAAAAACCCATTTCCCTTCGTTCGCGGGTCCATGACATAACGCTTGCGAACCGTTCCCTGCGGGTAAGGAGAGACTCCAGCATGTACCACAGCTCCGATACCGGGGTAATCATCCGTTCGCTCTCCATGCGGGGCAGCCGGCTTTTGACCCGGTTCAAGGCAACGTAATCCAGAATCAGCGCCAGAACCAGCAGCATGAGGAAAATGCCTTTCGTCCGGTATCCGCTGCCGGTCCAATCACTGAGCTTCATCAACCACGCGGGCAAGGAATTCTGTCCATTATAAGCGGCGTGTTCCAGAATGGACCAGGCCAGCAGCAGCGCAGGCAAGGCAAAAATGGCGCCGCCAAGCCGTTTGCGGTAACGGACGGCGAGCCCGATGCCAAGCGTGATCATGCCGGTGTGCACGGGATGGCTGACCGACATGATCGTCGGGAAAATGCTCTCCTCAAAACGCCCGGGGAATAGAGTCCAAACATCCCAATGGATCGTCTCTCCCCCGAGCAGCGTCGTGCTGTAGCCATACGTCCGCCCGATGATGCCCGAGTTCAGCCAACGGCGGGCAAGCTCCTCCATCAGCTGAAAACCGGCGCCGGCCCCCGCTCCCGCAAGCGCGTAATCCGCCAGACTCATGGAGGTGGCGCGGCGCGAAAAAAGCAAAAACAACCCCAGAGGCGCAAGCTTCCATATTTCTTCCGCGATCGGAGTCAGCACCGCTTGGGACCAGGTATCCCTCGTGCTTCCGCCGAATATGCCGTGAGCCGCGAGCAGCGTCAGCGCCGTCAGCGGAATGACAAGAAAGACGCCCAGCAGCATAAACAGCGCCGCTTGCTTCCAGGCCAACGTTTTGCTGCGGCACAACAACCAGAATTGTAGCATCACGTAAAAGGACCACAAGTACTGAACCAGCATCGTGCGCGAATCCCGGTACAAAAACAAGCCGACGATCCACATCAGCAGCGATATCCAGCACCAGATGGCATACAAGGTTCCGAGCCAGGGATAACGCCGCCGTATTCCGCATAACCATCGATATCCCGCTTCCGCGGCGTCTCGGATCCCGCATCGGATCCGCCAGACCGTTTCCGTAACAACCGCCTCCTTTGCCGTAATCCAGCTTTTCATGGGCAGCAGTGCTCTCTCCAAATCATACCCGATGTTGCGCCGTTCATGACACAGGAAATGGTTCGATTTATAAAAACTGGACTTTATTCCTCCAACAAACGAACTACGCGAAGCTACACAGGTTCGTTCGGGCCGGAAACGAGGCGATAGGCGGCCGGCCTGCGCTCCTTTGCGCGTTTAGCGGCCGAAAGCAAAAAAACACCAGCAACAAAATAGCGACCCATGTTTGGCTGGGCCGCTATTTCCTCGTCTCTCTATTTTGCCCGAATCGCCGTTACTACCGAATGAACCCTTTTTCTTCGGCATAGCGATGGGGCTATATCACCTTTTATTTCAAAATCTCCTCGATGCGGTTCAATACGTCTTCGCTCAGTTCCACGCCGGAAGCTTTCGCGTTTTCCGTAACCTGCTCCGGACGGCTGGCGCCAACGAGCGCGCTCGCCACGTTGCCGTTGCGCAAAATCCAGGCCAGCGCCAGGTTGCCCACGGAAATGCCCAGCTCCTTGGCGATGCCTTCAAGCTGTTTGACTTGATTGATTTTTTCTTCGGTGATGCCCTTGCGCATCCATTCGAGCCTTGCCGCGCGGCTGTCCTGCGGAATGTCCGAGGCGGAGGTGTATTTGCCCGTCAGCAGGCCTTGCGCCAGCGGCGAAAACACCACCTGCCCGATGCCGGAACGCTCGCAGAGCGGTATGATTTCTTTTTCGATGTAACGTTGGAACATATTGTACTGCGGCTGATTGACCACGATGCGGTCCAGCAAATAACGGTCGGCTACGCCCAGCGCTTCCGCGATTTGCGAGGCCTGCCATTCGCTGACGCCCGCGTACAACACTTTGCCTTGGCGGATCAAATCATCGATCGCGCGCAGCGTTTCCTCCAAAGGCGTTTCGGGATCATGGCGGTGGCAGTAGAAAATGTCCACATAGTCATGCTTCAAACGCTTCAAGCTGGCATGGACCTGCTCCGTAATATGCTTGCGGGACAAACCGCGGTCGTTCGGACCGTCTCCCATCGGCCAAAACGCTTTCGTGGCGAGCACGTACGACTCACGCGGATACGCTTTCAATGCTTCGCCCACCAGCTCTTCCGCCGCGCCTTTTTCATAAACGTTTGCCGTATCGAAAAAATTGATGCCCAGATCATATGCCGTTTTGATCGAATTGACCGCATTTTCGCGTTCAACGTAACCGCCGTATGTAAGCCAGCTTCCCAAGCTGATTTCGCTCACTTTCAGGCCGCTTCCGCCTAATCTCCGGTATTTCATTGTCCCATTCCTCCTCGAGATCGTTCTGGTTACATTCCCCATTCTATAAAAGTTCGTATCCGATTTAAAGAAGTGAAATGTTTTTCACTTAATTATACGGAGGATATCTAGTATACTTTAATATAGTAGATATCCATGGGAGGTGAACCTTGTGACGACAACGAAAAAGGCCAGCAGCTATATCCCGAAAAATCCGGAATTCATCGAATGCAACATCGAAAAAACGCTGGACGTGCTGGGCGGCAAATGGGCTTTTCTCGTCATCCGCGAGCTGTTTTGCGGAACGCTCCGGTTCGGCGAGCTGCAGCGCCGGATCCCCAGCGTGAGTCCCCGGGCGCTGACAAGCACGCTGCGCCACCTCGAAGAGCAGGGGGTGCTGGAGCGCAAAGTGTTCCCGACGGTGCCGGTGACGGTGGAATATACGCTCACTCCAAAGGGGCAGGATTTGCACGGCATTTGCCATCAAATGAAGCTTTGGGCGGCGCGGTGGACTTAAAAGCCGCGCCCCAGCGGATTGCTCTTCATACCAAAAAAGCGCAGCCGGTATCGGTGCGCTCTTCTGTGAATCGAGGTTCCGTAAACTGAGATGCGGAAGCATCCTCTTATTTCCCATTATACTCCGCGTTGGCTTGATCCAGCATGGACTTCCAGTCTGTGAAGTCGGTCTCTCTGAAGATATGCCGATCAAACAGCTCGTCAGGGATGTTATCGATGTCTTCATACGTCTGGATTTGGAAGCTGCCCTTCTCTACAAACTCCCCAAAACTGTTGAAAGAAGAATGCTTCCGCATAAACGACGCATTAAACAATTCGTTCAGCGGTACATGATTCGGATCTTCCTGAACCATTTTTTGGCCTTGCAGCTCTTTTAGCAGATCGTCAAATGACATTGGTTTATGCTTTCTCAGAATACCACTCCTTATATAGGTCCATCGCCTGTGGCTTCACCGGTTTTTTTCGTCCCCTTACTGGTATAAGGCTTCGGGGCGCTTTTGATCCGGCGGGCTTTAGCATCCCAGCGGGTCCAGCCTTTCTTGCCCGTTCCCCTGCCTGTTCCGCCCTTGCCTTTTGATTTGCTCAAGTGATCACTCCGTTACCGTATAGTGTTCTTGGTATAGTCATATCCAATTCCGCTGATGAATGAACCAGCATGTTGAAATATACACCACTATGGTCCATATGTACATGATACGCACGGAAAGCGAATCATCGGACCTATTCTACTTCATGTTAACCTATTTGACTAATTTTTCCCAGCATGTTATTTTATTTTTGAACTGACCAGTCAGATTAACGGATTGATTTTGCAGGAAAGGTAGATTGAGCTTGAGCAAAGACAAAATTATACGCGCCGCCATCGAAGTGTTTTCCGAAAACGGCTACCACCGCGCCAGCATGGATGAAATCGCCTTGAGGGCCCAAGTGGCCAAAGGAACGCTGTATTATAACTTTCCGGGGAAGTCCGAACTGTTTAAAACGATCGTCAAGCAAGGCTTCGAGGATATCATGCAGCGGACCCAGGCCGACCTGTGCGCCCCCCTTCCGATCAAGGAGCAGATTTTGCGGGTCATCCGCCATCATCTGGATTTTTTTCTGGAGTCGCGCCATTTTTCGCATATCGTGTTTAACGAGCTGTCGAACGGGATCGAGCAGGATGTCCTGGATGAGCTGAAGCAGCTCCGGCGGGAGCATCTCCGCTTTTTGGCGTCCATCTTGGAGGAAGGCCAATGCGAAGGGAACCTGATCCGCGACGTGGATGCGAATTTGGCGGCGGCAAGCATCGTCGGCACGCTGGAGAGCACCTGCAACTATTACCTGAGCCATCCGGACGAATATTCCCGCGATGATCTGGAGCATTTTGTCTTTACCATGGTAACGAAAGGCCTGTTTATCTCGATCGATTAGCCAGGCCTTCTTTTTTAAGGGTTTAAAACTGACCAGTCAGTTCAAAAAATCTTCAAAAGAAAGCGACGGTGTTACGCATGGAATGGAATGAAAACGGTCTGCTGCCTTTGGAATGGTTTAAGCAAATGCGCAACGGCTCTCCTGTCGTTCAGTCCGAAGGGACTGGACTTTGGAGCGTTTTTAAGTACGAGGACGTTAAATACGTCTTCACGAATTACGAAATCTTCTCTTCCCAAGGGTCCCCGTCGTCGGAAGATCCGCTCGAATCGAGCATCTTGCGCCAGGACCCGCCGAAGCACCGTCAGCTGCGCAAGCTGGTTTCGCAGGCGTTCACCCCGCGCGTGGTCGAATCCCTTGCCCCGAAAATCCAAGCGATCACGGACGCCCTTCTTGACGAAGCCGAACAAAAGAGCCGGATGGATGCGATCGCGGATTTGGCCAGCCCGCTCCCGATCACCGTCATCGCCGAAATGCTCGGGGTATCGATGGAACACAGGGAGAAGTTCAAGGAATGGTCGGATGCCCTCGTCGGCGACCATCCCGAAGCCTATTACGCCTGCCAGCGGGAGATGAGCGCCTATTTTGCGGACATCGCCGAAGACCGCAGGCGGCATCCGCAGGACGATTTGATCACCAAGCTGGTGCAGGCACGCATCGAAAACGAGCATTTGACCGATATGGAGATCATCGGGTTTTGCATCCTGCTGCTCGTGGCCGGCAACGAAACGACGACCAACCTGATCGCCTCCGCCATGCTGGCCGTCGACAGTCTCCCGGAGGTGCGCTCGCAGCTGCTTGAAGACCCCGGATTGATTCCGGGCGCCATCGAGGAAACGTTCCGTTATTTCTCCCCGGTGCAGCTCATGTTCCGTCAAGTGAAGCAGGATACGGAGCTGCGCGGGCAGCAGCTGAAGCAGGGACAATTCGTCCACATCTGGATGGCATCGGCGAACCATGATGAAGAAGTGTTCGAGCACCCGGAACAATTCAACATTCACCGGAATCCTAATCCGCATCTGGGTCTGGGCAGCGGCATCCACTACTGCCTCGGTTCGCAGCTCGCCCGGATGGAATCGAAAATCGCCATCGAAACGCTGCTGAGGCGCTTCCCGGATTTCCGCCGCGACCGTTCGGCGGCGCTCGTGCGCCAGGAAAGCACGATGATGTTTGCGCTGAAGGAGCTGCCGGTGATTTTGAAATGACGCGGTCCGAGAGGGCACTCATATTTTTCATATAAAAAAATCGCGCATCCTGCCCGGAAGCAGACATGCGCGATTTTTTGCGCTCAAAGCGAGTTTAGAAGTTAAAATTGTCCGGATCGGCACCAAAACGGCGGTTTTCGTTCAACCCGTTGATTTGCTCCATTTCGTCCGCCGTCAATTCGAAATCGAAAATGTCGGCATTTTCGACGATCCGCTTCGGATTGACCGATTTCGGAATCGTCACGATTTCATTTTGAATGTCCCAGCGAAGGATGACCTGCGCCGTGGATTTGCCGTATTTTGCGCCGATGGTGTTCAGCACTTCGTTATCGAGCAGATGCCCTTGCGCCAACGGAGCCCAGGCTTCGATCTGGATGCCTTGCGATTTGCAGTATTCGCGCAGCTCGGCCTGGTTCAGCAGCGGATGCAGCTCCACCTGGTTGACGGCAGGCTTCACGCTCGCATCCTTCATCAAATCCTCCAGGTGGTGGATATGGAAGTTGGATACCCCGATCGAACGGACTTTTCCGTCCTGCTGCAGCTTCTCGAGCGCCCGCCACGTGTCTTTGTATTTTCCTTTGACCGGCCAGTGCACCAAATAAAGATCCACGTAATCCAGTCCCAGTTTATTGATGCTTGTTTCAAAAGCTTTCAACGTGCTCTCGTATCCCTGATCCGAGTTCCACACTTTGGTCGTAATAAACAATTCCTCGCGCGGAACGCCCGATTCCCGAACCGCTTGCCCAACGCCTTCCTCATTGCCGTAAAGCGCAGCCGTGTCGATGCTCCGGTAGCCGTGGGCTATCGCCGTTTTGACGGAATCGACCACTTCCTGGCCTTCCTGCACCTTGTATACGCCCAGCCCAAACCATGGCATGGCATGGCCGCTGTTCAAGGTTGCCTTCGATTGAAGATTTTTCATGAAAAGACGCCTCCTTCGGATGATTCAGTGAGGGATGTCCAAAGACACCCGGTACAACCCAAGATAAACCAGCGGCGCGCCAAAGTCAAAACCATGTCATGCATCCCCGCCTTAGGACTTGCAGAAAGAGGTTTTTGGGCTTGAAAAATAGACCTATCGTACAGAGACCCGAAGGAGTTGCTATAATAGATTGAACCATTGGGTAGATCCGCTTTTTCTTGCCGCGTCAATCCTGGGCTAAACTTTCTTTTGAAACCCATCAAAAAAAGAAAAAAAGGAGCTTAAACCACATGCAAAGAAGCTTGAAAGGCGACGTGATTTCTACGGCCGAAAGTTTTGCCGCCAATTTCGCAGACCGGGGGAATTTTGATTTCGGCGTGGAAAGCCTGCGCTTGCTGGACGATCTTTTAGAGGAAATCCGCGATTTTGTGACGGACGACGAGCACTTGGATTCCGTATGTTCCATGGCGGGATGTTATGTTTTCGAGGTGGCCCGGCGGAATTGCGGCGGGGAATATTATTGGGCGGCGGAAAAAGAGCAACCCGTTCTGGTTACCGGGGAGCCTGCTTTTTCGATCTCGATCTTCGCTTTCGACAAAGTGAGGGGAAGAATCGTCAACGGCAGCGAGGACAATATCCCTTTTTATTTTGACGGGTATGTCGACGCCGTGGAGGAAGGAAAAAAGACGGGGTACTGCGCGACGATCGTGTAGAAATTTTCTGCAACAGTGACGAACGATGTTCCGCAAGCGTTTAGCTAAAAATGCCGATCATCGGCTGCATTTTTCTTTTTCTCTTCAACGGAAACCTGTTATAGATTCATGACCACCTTAAAAGAGCTGCATTCCAAAAATACGCTGGCATAACATGCCTGGGAGGCGGAAGCATGATCCTTGCAAAAGAGCTCGACCAGATCGAGTCGCTCATGGCCTCATTCGCAAAGCCCTGGTTCATTGCCGGGGGCTGGACGATCGATTTGGCCGTCGGAGAAGCGACGCGAAGCCATAAAGATATGGATATTTGCATTTTCAGAGAGGATTTGGAGTACGCGCTCTGCTTCTTCAAAGATTGGGACATCAACGTAGCCATTCCCGGCGAACACAGGCTGGGGCCGGTCCGTCATTCGGGAGATGTTGAACTGCCGAGGTATTGTCTGCATTTGTTCAAAGGCTCGGATTTTCTCGAAATTCTGCTGACCGAACGAAACCAAGAGCAAGTCATTTTCCGTAAAAACCGGAACATCACCATGCTACTCGACGACTTTGCGATGGGCAACTCGCCTCGGCCTTACGTCAATCCGGCGTGGCAGCTGCTGTTCAAAAGCCTGGGCACGCGGCCGGAAGACGAGCACGACTTTCGCGTCTATTTGGAGCGGAGCGATGATCGTCGATCAAAAGCGTGGCTGCTGGAGCATCTGATCCAGGCGGGCGGGAACAAGCTGTGGGTTGAGGCGCTGAAGGATGATTTGGAACAGGAGAATGGCGCATAAATCACATCCAAATACATACCGCCTCCAATCCATTTTGCGTCTGCATCATGAAAAAGAGGCGGTATTTTTAACTGGCATATTTAAACGTACATACTCCACGCATGTACCGCTCTCCGCCGATTTTCACGCTATCTTCCGAAATTTCTGCGATCCGCCCGGCGCCGACGAGTTCATTCCCGATAAAAACGACGATCGGCACGCGTTCAGCCATCGCGGTATACAGGTGCAGCGAAGAGGTCAGCGGCTTCATAAAACGGCTCATTTCGATCACCTCGCATATGCTTCCCTAAATTCTACCATAAGCGCGCCCTCTTGTCGCAGTTTGAGGCTGGCGGCAGACGGCCATCGACCGTAACGGTCTGACACGAATCCTGCTTTCCCCTAACGTTTAGCCGGGGATATTTTCGTTTTTATTTCGATAGAGGACAAAGAAAAAGCGTGCACCGAAAGCCGAGACTTTCTGTGCACGCTTTTTCCTGTTTGATGAATAGAACTCGATCGGAGTAGCGGGATTTGAACCCACGGCCTCACCCACCCCAAGGGTGCGCGCTACCAGACTGCGCCATACCCCGATGTATGCGGGAGCCTCGGTCGGCTCCTTATAATCTCATTATATGCAACCCCTTCCATCGATTTCAACAACAAAATGTTTGTTTCGCAAAATCCCGCAGCGGGTATTTGTGAACAGAACGTGAACGCTTTCAATAGCGAACTTGTGAACGTTTTTTGAAAGCCGGAACCGAATCCAACGAAAAACGTTATATAAGATAGCGGTTACAAAACGACCCATGACGCGAAACCAAAGGGGGGTGAAATGATGACAACAAGGCAGATGCATTCCGTCGTCGCGGCAGTCATGACCTTCAGCATTCTCATCGTCGGTTGCGCCGAAGCCAAACGGGCCGAGCAGCCTCCCCAAGCATCCGAGAAGCCGCCTCGAAGCGAGTCTGCCCAACCCAGCAATCAGGGACGCTAAACTCCACTTTGGCTTGATACCCAAGCGGATTCCAAACCAACTCGGTGCACAGTAAGTTTTTTTTCATCAAAGTTGCGTTAACCTCATGCCTTCCCGAATCTCTTACAGACCGCCGGTGCAGTTATGCATCCTCTTCACAATGCAGCAAACCGGGAATATGCCATTCATTCAAACGGCTTCCTATCCAGCCGAGACCTGAATAGGATCAGTTTCTTCTCTGCTCCTCCTTTCACACCCGCACCTTGACCGAACTGTTTAGCAAAAAAGCCGATACCTCTCGCATTAGCGTGCGGCGTTATATCATGGAAGTTCGAGAATCATGCCGTCGTAAGCAACCTGAATGCCGTGAGGCGTAAATATGTCCACCAAATCCGAATGAGACAGCTGGGCGTTATGGAAAAAATGGGTGACAACGACATGCGCGTCCGGCTTCAGCATCCCGTGTTCCTCAAACCGCTGCTTCGTTTCCAATACGGCATCGACGTTCATATGGCTTTGCCGGTAGTCGATCTGCCCGACGGTGCATTCGAGAACGGCCAAATCCAGTCTTTTCCCCTGCAGCCACTGCCACGTTTCCTCGGGAAACCAGCCGCCGTCATGTCCGTATAGCAAAGTTTTGCCGTCTTTTTCGATGTAAAAAAGCAAACAGGTTTCGATCGGATCATGGCTGGCCGGAAGAGGCACGATAACCGAAGTCTGCAGCAGCGTCCGTTCGAACGGCCGGAGTCTGTGCAAATGGAATTTCCCCTGCGATCCCCCGTTCATATCCAGCGCCTGCTTGATCCGCAGCAGCACCGCGTCATTCGCGAACACCTCGATCGGATGATCGGCGGAGCGTGCGTTCTTGCCTTTTTACCATTATTCACCGTAAGGACCAATCCGTCCATACCGCAATAAAAGAATACGCAAATACCTGCCAAACTGCCCCGTCCGCGCCAATCCCGAGGGTTGCATGAAATGCAAAAGTCGAAGATTTCGCAGGATTTCATATTCGCGAAGACGAAATTTTCGAATGGACAGACGCTGGGCGAATCCTGTCGTATAATAGATGGTGCTCGACAACAACAACAAGATCCGCTGACAACTACTCTAATAACGGGGACGGTAGGTTTGATGAAGAAAGCAGCCATATTACTGATATACATAGCCCTGCTCCTTTGCGCGAGATGGTTCTGGTCCGATACGTTCGGGACGGAACAACAGCCCAAAGTGGAGAACGGCGTTCTTGACCTGCGCGGAATCCATTTGGATGACAGGCATTCCATCGTGTTGGATGGAGAGTGGGAGTTTTACCCGGATAAGCTGATCTCCGGCAGCCGGCAGGCCGACCAGGCAAAGGACGGTCGCCGCTACATTCAAGTTCCCGGCGATTGGAGTACGGCTTGGCCCGACAAAAACGGCTCATCGTTCGGATACGGCACCTACAGGCTTCGCATCCTCGTGGATCAGCCGCTGGATCAGCCTTATGAATTATGGGTCAAGGAAATTAAGGCCGCTTCAACGGTAATCGTCAACGGAAAAACCGTGGGCAAATTCGGAAACGCGGCAGCGTCTGAACAGGAGTATACTCCGGAGCTCGTATCTTACATTAACACCTTTGTCCCGGACAAGCAAAACGTGATCGACATCATGATCCAATCCGCCAATTACAGCGATCCCGCGAGCGGAGGAATCATCGAATCCATGCGGTTCGGCACGCAGGCGGCGATCGATTTTCAGTGGTGGTATTCGATCGGCTTTCAGCTTTCCGTTTTCATGATTCTGCTTCTGCATGCGTTGTATGCCGGCATTATGTACCTCATCAATCCGAGGGAGAACATGCTGCTTGCCTTCGTTCTGCTGCTCGTCTTCGCAGGCCTGACGATCGTCTCGGACCATGAATACGTGCTTATGCGCTGGTTCCCCCTTAATTACACGTGGATGTTGAAAATCCGCATTCTTTCCTATCTTGGCATTACGTTCTGCATGCTGCTGATGGGCAGGAATTTTGTCGAACGAACCCGGAAGGGGCCTTTGTTTATCGGATTTGCATACGCTGCCGCCCTGTATGTCTTATTCGTGCTCATCGCGCCCGCCAACTTGGTCCATCTGTCCAAGACCTATCATGTTTTTGGCTTGTTCTACTTGCTGCCGAGCTTCTGGTTTTTCTATCTTATCGGCCGGATGGTGCGCCGGAAGCAAAAGGATGCGTTTATCATCCTCCTGGCGGCAACGAGCGTCATGTCCAACATTCTATGGGGAATCGTGAATTTCGATTGGAATTTTACGCCGATTTATTACCCGGTCGATATTCTGGCTGCCATCGTCGGATTTTCAGCCTACTGGTTCAAACGGTATTTCCGGAACGCGGCGGAAAACGCCAAGCTGAACAAGCAGCTCCGAGAGGCGGATGAACGGAAGGACCAGTTCCTGGTGAACACTTCGCACGAGCTTCGGACGCCGCTGCACGGCATCATCAATATCGCCCAATCGGTGCTGTCCCGCGAGCAGCATACGATGACGGAGGAAGGCCATAAAAACATGGAGCTCCTCGTCACGATCAGCCGCCGGATGGCTTACCTGCTCAGCGACCTGCTCGATGCCGTCCGATTGAAGGATCAAAGGATCATGCTCCGCCGGCAGGCGCTGCAGGTTGAACCGGTCGTATCCGGCGTCATCAGCATGCTTGCCCATATGACGGAGGGCAAACCCGTCCAAGTGAAGATGGCATTGCAGGAGATTCCTTCGGTATATGCCGATGAACAGAGATTGACCCAAATTTTATTCAATTTGCTTCACAATGCCATCAAGTTTACCGACGAAGGCGTCATTGAAGTCACGGCCAGCCTGAACGGAGAGCAGGTCGTCATCCACGTGTCGGATACCGGGCGGGGGATCACGAAGGAAGCGCTGGAACGGATTTTCCTTCCCTACGAGCAGGGGCATGGCGACGATGAAAACGGCGGCATCGGCTTGGGCCTGAGCATCAGCAGGCAGCTCGTCGAACTGCATGGCGGATGCCTGACGGCCGAGTCCACCCTTGGAAAGGGGACAACGTTCAGCTTTTCCCTTCCGATCGCGGAAAGCCGCACGGAAGAAGCCTCCGAAATCCGGGAGGAACAACGCGACGAACCGAACCCGGCGGAACGCGTGCCGGACAACCTGCCGATGCAGGAAACCGCGGCAGCCGCAGAACCGGGCCTGATCACCGAAACGGCCGATATGACGGAACGTTTCTCCAAAGGGTTAAAAATTTTGATCGTGGAAGACGATCCCGTCAATTTGCGGGTCCTTACGGGCATTTTTGCGGAGGAACATTATGAGATCCAGACGGCCTTGTCGGCGAAAGAGGCGCTGAATCTGTTGGAATCCGCGTCTTGGGACCTGCTCGTTTCCGACGTCATGATGCCGCATATGTCCGGATATGAGCTGACACGGATCGTCCGGGAACGTTACAGCAGCTTCGAGCTGCCGATCCTGCTCCTGACGGCAAGAAGCCGGCCGGAGGACATTTATGCAGGCTTTATCGCCGGTGCCAACGATTACGTCGCCAAACCGGTGGATGCGATGGAGCTGAAATACCGGGTGCTTGCCCTGGGCACGTTAAAAAAATCCGCGGAAGAAAGGCTCAGAATCGAAGCCGCTTATTTGCAGGCGCAAATTCAGCCGCATTTCCTGTTTAATACGATCAATTCGATCATGTCCCTAAGCGAAATCGACTTGGACAAAATGCGGGATCTGGCCGACGCGTTCACCTCGTATTTGCGGATCAGCATCGACTTCCTGAATTCGGAACAAATCGTCCCTCTGACCCACGAACTGGATCTGGTCGAAGCGTATCTTTACATCGAAAAAGAACGTTTTGGAGAACGGCTTGAGGTCGTATGGGACATTGATCCGGACATATCGCTGTTCATTCCTCCGCTGACGCTGCAGCCCCTGGTCGAAAATGCGGTCAAACACGGACTGCTGAGCAGGCTGCAGGGCGGCACGCTTGAAATTCGCATCCGCCGCCAGGAGGATGGGACCAGATTCGAGGTTCGGGATAACGGAAAAGGCATGTCCGAAGAGGAAGCCGGGCGGCTGCTTCACCTCGATCCCGGCAGCATTCAGGCATCCCGCGGGATCGGATTGCTCAATACGAACCGCAGGCTGATGCAGCATTACGGCAAAGGCCTGCATATCGAGAGCAAGCTGGGGCAAGGCACGGTCATGTCATTCGTCATACCGAATCCTGGCTCCGAGCCCGGCCGAAACCCGGAATTTTTCGACGAATAGGAAAAAGCAGCCTGATCCGTTCAGGCTGCTTTTTTTATTGCCTCTTACGTTATGCCCCGCTGGCGACGCCCTGTTCCCATTCCAGGTACCAGGACGTGATGCCCGCGCTTGGGGACATGGCGTATTCGTAGTCAAACACGTCCCTCAGCTGTTGATACAGCCTTCTTACTTCTGCGTAATTATGCAAACCGGCGTACATCTTCATCAAACCGGCATAGCCGTCTTCCATAAAAGGCAGTCTTTCGATCATCTGCTGATACAGCTTTGCAGCTTCGGCATACTGCCCGAGCCCGACGTGGCACTCGGCGACGGGTTTGGCATAATTGAGCCACAGCAGCCGGATCCGTTCCTGTTCCGGTTCTGCCCATATATAGCGGTGCTCCTCAAGAAAATCGCCGGTGTATTTATCCAGTGTTCCTAGATGGCGGTGAAGCGTATCCGGGGTTACCGGCGGCGCGTCGCGAAGGCTGTTCTCCCATGCCTCGACGTCGAGTTCTACTTGGCCCCAAACCAGGCGGTATCCCTCATCATGGTACTTGATTTGAAGATCCAGCCCGCTTGTTTTGATCATTTGCCTAATCTGATAGATTGCCGTATGTAACTGAGTTGTTGCTTTTTTCATGTCTTGCTCCGGCCACAGCAAATCGATCAGGGCCTGTTTGCTCACCATCTTGTCCCGGTAATAAATCAGATACGCAAACAATTCCGGCGCTTTCAGCGTCTTCCATTGGAAGTATTTCGGTTGGCCGTCCGGGTCGCGGTAATGCAAACTTTGCAGGCAGCAAAGCATTGTCTTTGCAGCTTGATCCTGATTTGCGCCCGCAGCGTTCAGAAGCGAAAATCGGACGACCCTGTTCAACGTCACGTTCAAGCGCGACGCGTTCACCGGCTTCAGCAAATAATCGAGTGCGTTGACCTCGAAAGCTTTAATCGCAAAATCCTGATAGGCGGTAACAAAAACGATCTGCATTTGCGGCTGGAGCTCCAGCAGCTTCTCCGCCAGTTCAAAACCGGAAACCTCCGGCATTTCGATATCCAAAAAAGCGACATCGGGCTGCACTTCCCGGGCGGCGGCAAGTGCAGCGTAAGGATCCTGATAAGCTCCGACCAGCTCCAAATGAAGGTTTGCCCCGATTTGTGATTGCAGAAGTTTTTCCAACTTCAATAAAGCCAGTTTTTCATCATCGACGATTATTACCTTCAAGGCTTCTCTCCTCCTGGGCAGCGCTGCATTCTCTTACTTTCATTTTAACAGCAAAACGTGCCCAGTTGAACCGAGAAACCCGACTCTTCTATGATTCTTTTTGCAGGATGCGATCCTCTGCTTCCTCTTGGATGACCGAACAATTTTCCCAATCGTCCATTGCCATGTACCCGCGCCGGACGAGCGCGAAAATGGTGTTGGTCGTGCAATACCATTCCAAATCGGACACGCTTGGAGAACGATCCCTTAATTTCGATACGGCTTCCTCATACGTCCAGTATCCGCCTTGCCTCCAGCGGACCAATTTTCCCCCATGCTGCTGCGCCTTATTCAGCGCCTCCTGCTGTATTTCAGATAACATTAATTGATCACCACACAAATCTTTTACGTTATTTGCTGCCAAGACAACCGATAAAATCATGCCGCCCCCCTCCCATTTCAGCGAGTACAAGGCTATTTAAACATAGGGCTCTGAATATATTCTGAAAAATGAACGCCTAGGACCAAAGAAACAGGTTCAGGGCGGCAAAAAACATGCCGAAAACATAAAAAGAGTGCTACAAAAAATTTTTCGAAATGACCGGGCATCCCCAATGCCAAAAAAGCTTGACCCGGTGCAAGCACCAAATCAAGCTTTTGTTTAATTTCTGCGCAGTACCTGTGCCAAAGCGCCTATAAAGATTTTCGGGGCCTGTCGGCCGTCCGGGTGGATTCCGCCGGATTTCGGCGTCCGGTCAACAACAGCATCAGGAACGAAATGGCGACAATGGCCGCGGTCCATGCCCATGCCATCGGCGTATTGCCCGCATCCACCGCCACGTAGATCGCCGTCGGGATGGTTTGGGTTTTGCCCGGGATGTTGCCCGCGATCATCAGCGTCGCCCCGAATTCCCCGAGCCCGCGCGCGAAGCCGAGGATAAAGGCGGTACCGACCGCATGGACGGCAAGCGGCAGCGTAATGTATCGAAACACCTGCCATTCGCTTGCGCCGTTTGCGCGCCCGGCGTTTTCGAGTTCGGGATCGACGGCGGCAAAGCCGTTTTTCATCGTTTGGTATACGAGCGGAAAGGAAACGACCACCGCCGCGATGACGGCGGCCCACCAGGAGAAAATCACCGGCGCGTTGAACAGCCGTTCGGCGGCCTGTCCGACCCAGCTTTTCCGCCCGAGCAGCACCAAAAGCAAAAAGCCGACGACCGTCGGAGGAAGCACCAGCGGCAGCATCAGGACGGTTTCGAGTACGATTTTGCCCTTGAACCTTTTTCGGGACATCCACCAGGCCGCCGCCGTGCCCAGGAGCAGCACGATCACGCTCGACAACGCCGCCACCTGAAGCGAAATGCGGACGGGGGGCCAAAAATCATGCCAGTTCATATCCACACATCCTTTTTACTCCGGAACGGAAAAGCCGTATTTGACAAAGACGTCAAGCGCAGCTTGCGACTGCAAATATTCGTAAAAATCTTCCGCTTCCCGCGCATGTTTGGTGGCTTTGACGATCCCGACCGGATATTCCACCGCCGAATAGGAGGCCTGGTCCACCGTAAACGCGATGCTGATTTTCGAAGAAGACAACGCGTCCGTTTTATAGACGAACCCGGCGTCGGCATTGCCCGTTTCGACGTATTGAAGCACCTGCCGCACGTCTTTGGCCTGGACCAGCTTCGACTGAAGCGGCTCCCACAGCTTCGCGTTCGTCAGCGCTTCCTTGGCGTAATTGCCTGCCGGAACGCTTTCCGGGATGCCGATCGCGATCCTTTTAACCTCAGCTTTGCCCAAGTCTCCGATGCTGCCGACCGGACTCGCGGAATCCGCCGGCACGACGGCGACCAGCTCGTTTTTCAGAAGGGTTTTCACCTTGCCGTCGGCCATAAGCCCCTGCTCGACAAGCGGCTTCATGTTTTTGACCGCGGCGGAGAGGAACAGGTCTGCCGGGGCTCCCTGCTCGATTTGCTTTTGCAGCGCGCCGGAGCCGCCGAAATTGAAATTCAGCTCCACGTTGGGATGGGACTTCTCGTAGGCGGCCTTGATTTCCTCAAGCGCATCGGTCATGCTTGCGGCCGCGGAAATCGTCAAGTCCGCTTGGGATAACGGCTCCGCATTCGGTGCCGCTGGGTTCGAACCTGACGCTGCTTGAGGGTTGGCATCCGTTTTCGACGCGTTTCCGCAGCCTGTCGCCAACGCCAGGATCAGCGCAAAAACAAACCAAACCATACTGTTTCGATACATTTTTCGCATGTCAGCACTCCAGATCATTATATTTAATAATAATTAGTTATAATTGATATAAATTATATTGGGCATTACACGCATTGTAAACCTATTTCAGAAATGTTTCACAATCGGACAACAAATCCGTAGGGCCGCATTCCGCTTGATGATCAAGAAGCAGTATGTTTCTTGGCTTTTTGCAAAATCGGCATGTTACAATGGAAGAAGAAGCATAAGGCTTTTGCCAAACGAGCGTTTGTTTTGAACGAGGAGGATTTCCATGTCAAGCGATATATCCTATACCACCGAAGAAATCGCCAAAATGCTGAAAATATCCAAGCTCACCGTTTACGATCTGATCAAAAAAGGTGAGCTTCCGTCCTACCGCGTCGGCAAACAGATGCGCGTGGACGCAGCGGATCTCGAAGCTTACAAGCAGCGGGCCAAAGGCATCCGAACGGCGTCCGTCCCCGTCCAAGCGGCCGGCAGCCTTCCCCTTTCCGCCGCGCCGGCCATGAACGGAGTTCGCCCGCTGGTCGTGACGGGACAGGATCTCAGCCTCGACATTTTGGTCAAATATATGGAAAAAGGCATCCCCGGCGTCCGTCCGCTGCGCGCCTACGTCGGAAGCCTGGACAGCCTGATCGCCATGTACCGTGGGGAGTCGGACATCGTCAGCACCCATCTGCTGGACGGCGATACCGGGGAATACAACATTTCGTACATCCGCAAGCTGCTCGTCGGCTCTTCCTACATGGTCGTGAACCTGCTGTCGAGAAACGCCGGGCTTTACGTGCAAAAAGGCAATCCGCGCGGGCTGTCCGGCTGGTCCGATCTGGCCCGTCCCGGCCTGCGGATGGCAAACCGAGAGAAAGGTTCCGGCGCCCGCGTTCTGTTGGACGAGCAGCTGCGCCTGCACGGCATCCGGCCGGAGCAGCTCGATGGATATGAAGAGGAGCAGACCAACCATATCGGCGTTGCGGCCAAGGTTGCGTCCGGCGACGCCGACGTCGGCGTCGGCATCGAAAAAGCCGCAGCGATCGTCGGGCAGGTGGATTTTATCCCGCTCATTCAGGAGCGCTACGATCTGGTGATGCTGAAAAAGCCGGAGAACAGGGCATGGATCGGGGCGCTGCTGGACATTTTGCGTTCGGAGGAGTTCCGGAAGGAGCTGCAAACGATCGCGGGGTACGACTTGTCGCGCACGGGGGAAGTTTTGTTCGAGACGTGACCGCCTTCCCTGCTTGGCCATAAATAAAAGGAGCTGCCCTGGGTCCAAATCGACCTATGGGACAGCTCCTTTTTAGTATAAGAATTTAAATTCTTCGGCCCCCCCGCAAAGAACCTGAATCTGCTTCAGAGCCATTGGCCCGGCTTTGCAGGGTTATTTCGCTATCCTTTGAGCAGCAACAAAAGCGTTCCCGCCGTCAGCAGCACCAATCCGGCCGTCGATTTCAGCGACAGCTTTTCCTTCAGAAAAACGAAGGCGAACAGCACCGTGATCAAAATGCTGAGCTTGTCGATCGGCACGACGACGCTTGCCGGGCCGTCCTGCAGCGCTTTGTAAAAGCATAACCACGACAGGCCCGTCGCCAGCCCGGACAGGGTGATAAACAGCCAGCTTTTGCGGTCGATCCGTTTGATCTCTCCCTGCTTTTTTTGGACAAACACGATCAGCCAAGCCATCAACAGCACGACGATCGTCCGGATCGCCGTCCCCAGGTTGGACTCCACGCCCTCGATGCCGATTTTGCCCAAAATCGAGGTCAATGCCGCGAATAACGCGGATAAACAGGCGTAAACCAGCCAGCTTCTGCGGACAGCGGATGCCGCTTTTTCCGATTTGCTTTTCTGGATCATCATATACGTGCCGGCCGCGATGACCACCATCCCGATGGCATTGATCCACGTCAGCCGCTCGCCGAGAAAAACAAACGCCAACATCATCGTCAGCACATTGCTCGATTTATCGACCGGCGTGACCTTGTTGACGTCCCCAAGCTGCAGCGCCCGGAAATAACAGATCCAAGAAGCTCCCGTCGTCAGGCCGGACAACAGGAGAAACAGCAAGCTTTTTCCGCTTAAAGCCGCGATCGTGTTCTGCGACCCGACCACAAAAACCATCAGCCAGGAGAAAATCAAAACGACCCACGTGCGCAGCGCGGTAGCCAGGTTAGAATCCACGTTGCGGATCCCGATTTTGGCAAGAATCGATGTGATGCCGGCGAACAGCGCCGCCCCAAATGCAAAGGCAATCCACATTGCCGATCAGTCCCCCTTTGATGCCAAGATGCCGCCGATCCGATCTTTATGTATCTGACCCTTAATTGTATATCATATGGATTTTAAAGCCGTTTACTCGCCGGGAGGCCCATAAATTCCCTGCCTCTTCACCATATCGGAAACGCAGTCAAGGCAGAAAACCCTTGCCGCAAAAGAAATCGCCCTATCCCTTGTCCGCCAAAATCTCTTCAAGCCTGCAGCAGGTCACACACGCCGCCCAGGGTTCCAGCACATAGCTAGTACAAATCACTTTCCGGTTAGGACCACAGCAAAGGACCATATGATGAGTGCCACCTCAAACGCTGTCTTGCTGACACCCTTTGGGCTGGTTGCTAATTTCGGCAACAGAGCTCTGAGTTGGTATTCAACAAACTGTTAAATGGGTTATTTTATTTAAATTCGTATTTACTGTAATCCACATTGATTCACACACTGCTGCTAAGGATTGTACAGATACATGCTCTCGAAAATCATCGTTAAAAATCCACTCCTTGGGGCTTATATTAAAAAAGTTCTGTGTGCTTAAATACGTTGATTTAATAAACTTCCAAGCCAGTTCTACTTCTCGATTATATGTTTTTGAAATTAAAGATAGATTAACATTATACACTTGGGAATCGTATTGTGGAAAATTAGTGATAATTTTCTCTTGGCAGTCTGATCCATAGATATCAATCAGAAAGTCGGTAAGTTCATTATTATATAAGGATTTTATAAACGTTTCCCTTGATTCCTTGCGTATTTTTTCAATATTAATATAAGTTAAACTTGGATAAGAAATTTTTAGGACATCCTCGAAATGCGGGGCAATCTCAGAAACAACAATTCTATAGTCAGTCTTTTTTTTGATAGGTAAGCTGATAAGGGTATTGCTATAATTTAAAACATAAGGTGCCGTGAAAAAAAGCCCCAGGGTTGTTAGCTCGTGATCTACTGGATCTACAGGTAATTTATCGATTTTTGGCCGTTTTTTTTCTGTATGACTTAATATAGGCCGCCGAACATCACCAATTACTTGATTAGCTTGTACCTCAGTAAATAACTCCATTTAATATCCCTTCTTTCAACCTGCAGTATTTAGTAAAAAGAGTAACACAACAAATGGCACATTGTTGTGTTACTCTCACAAATAAGTACAATCATACTTTAAACTATTTTAAAGTAAACTGATTTGTTTGATGGAACTACCATTGCTACACCTTTATTTGTTAGTACTTCGCCACTTATTGTAGCAGAAAATGAACCACCTTGGGTATAAATGTGGGGGTCTCCTTTACCAACTAAATGTTTAGTGCCTAGTGCTACTCTATATATTGGATCGTATTTATCTCCGTTGTTAAATTCATTTCCGCTATAATACACTAGAAGATCAAGTCCAGTAATAAAAGCATCCGGAGGAGTATCAACTTCAATTTCATAATGCGGGGTAACAAAACGTCCTGCAATAGTCACCCAAAAATCAACATATCCTTCTATTTTAGTTCCAGCTGCTGTTCTGAGACTATCCTTTTGATCTTGAATAATTTCAATTGGAATTCTTAATTTCTCAGAAGTCCACACATCCTGGTCACTGGCAGAATCAGCAAAAACTTCTTGAGAAAACATACCAAATAAAAAGAGTACTGTAAGTAAAGAAATGAGCTTTTTCATAATGTTCCCTCCTATTTTAAGTAGATAATTCAACTAGAATCTCGTTCATTATGGACAATTATATAATTTAGTTAGATTTAGAGTTTTTATTAATGACGGTTGGCCAACCAATGAAAATATACCACAAAAATAAATGTATATAAATGGTTTTAATGTAAATAAGATAATTATTTTTTTCTTTTTTGTCATAACTTTTTTTGTTTATTTACGTTGTATGATTTAATGCAAAGACCCTGCCGGCTACGCCAAATGAAGCGCACAGCCGGCAGCCAAAAAACGACTTCGTTTCCGAAAAACTATAATCAGGCACAAGCGGTAATTCGACTTCATTTTGCGCCAGAAGACGGTTCTGCTCGAACGATGCAGTATCCTGTCGTGTCAAATCCCCGATTAGGATAAAATATCTACACAGAAGTCCGCTAAACGAAATAGTCGTTAGGACCCTTGTTCGACCGCCGCGATCTCAAGTATGCTCTTGCTGCATCCACACGACACTGGATCAAGACCCGTGGCTCCGGAGCCTCGAAGCAGCGAATCAGAAATGGAATGCTTTTCCCACCCAAAAGTTTAATCGCTTAAACTTTAAGAGAAAACCGAAAGAAGGGATTGACACCAAGCATTTATTTTTTACTGTGGTCGTTTTTTATACATCTAAAGTTAAAGCGTTTTTACTTTTATCGAAAAAATCGACCGCCGTTTTTGCCATTCATCACTTTTGGAGGGATAATCCATGAACAACGCAAACAAACAAGCCGCCGCAAGAAAAAAGTTAACCGTATTTCTGCTCAGCTTTACGCTGCTGGGTTCCATGATCGCCATGTCGGGCCCCGTTCCGGTGAAGGCTTTTGCCGACGAGCAGGTTTCGGATGCGGAGCAGCTTGAACCGACGGAGATCTCCATCCCCATGGAAACGGATATCAATGCTGAACTCAACGCAAGCCCTTCGGCCGGAGCCTCCGAGGCGGACGTCCAAGCCTTCGCCGCTGCGGCGGGAAGCCATGACGCCAACTTTTCGCCGGAAACGCTGCAATTTCTGAAAGCCAACACCGGCCTTGACGGCGAGCAGTGGGACAACATCATGAAGCTCGTCAACAAACCGGAGCAGGACGACCTCAACTGGACGAAATATTACGGATATTGCGAGGATATCGGAGATGACCGCGGGTATACCATCGGTATTTTCGGCGCGACAACCGGGGGGCCGAACGACGAAGGGCCGGACGGTCCCGAACTTTTTAAAGAGTACGACCGCGCCAAGGGCGCAAGCAATCCAAGCGTCGAAGGTGCCCTGAAGCGTCTTGGCATCAACGGCAAAATGAAAAACGGCATCCTGGTCATCTCGGACAGCGAAAGCAAATTCGTCAAAAAAATCAACAGCCTGCAGAATGACGCGGCCTGGCGGGAAGCGATGTGGCGCACCTTCTATAACGTATACATCAAATACAGCGTCGAGCAGGCGAAAAAACGCGGCTTCACTTCGGCGCTGACGATCGGCTCTTTCGTCGACACCGCTCTTAACCAAGGCGCCACGGGCGACTCCGGCAGCCTTCAAGGCATCCTGTCCCGCTCGGGAAGCAGCAAGGACGAAAAGACGTTTATGACGAAATTTTACGCCGAACGCACCAAAGTCGTGGACACGAACGACTACAACCAGCCGCCGAACGGAAAAAACCGCGTCAAACAATGGAGCGCGCTCCTGAACATGGGCGAAACCGATTTGAAAAATGCCGATGCGGCGATCCAAAAGGTCACCGATTGGGAGCTGAAGTAAGCCGGAAACCGGAAAAAGCAGCGGGCATCGTGAACGGTGCCCCTGCTTTCTCAGTACAAGTCTTTACAAAGTTAGATCCTGCCTTATTCGTACCAATATCCCTTAATCCCCTTCGACATCCTTACCAGCGCCTCCAGGTAATAATAATCTCCCCAGATCATGTAATCGTCGGGGCCGATGCCGCCTCGGACATGATAAGAGCCATGCTGCAGCAGACCCTCCGCGTCCGGCATGCCGATCGTAGAGTAGTTTTCGACAAGCGACGCCATCATCCGCTGCAAAGCGTCCGCGAAATATCCGCGCTGCGGATCGTGTTCGTCCATCAGCTCAAGCAGCTCCAGCAAACCGCAGGCCACGATGGCCGAGGCGGAGCTGTCGCGCGGCGTTCCCGGTTCGACCGGCGCGTCGAAATCCCAATACGCCACGTCGTCCTCCGGCAAATGTTCGATAAAATATCGGGCCATGCGCTTGGACGTATCCAGAAAACGCTCGTCCCGCGTGTACCGGTAGGACAACGCAAAACCGTATATTCCCCAGGCTTGCCCCCGCGTCCACGTCGAGCCGTCCTGATACCCTTGATGCGTACCGCCGCGGATGGCATTGCCGTTTTCCTGGTTGAAATAAAACGTATGGTACGACGAGCCGTCGCCGCGAACGAGGAAACGCCGGCTGAGGAGCGCGTGGCGGTAAGCGATATCGTAATATTTTTCGTCGCCCGTCTGCAGATGGGCCCAATACAACAGCGGCAGGTTCAGCAGGCAGTCGATGATGATCCGTCCCCCGTTTTCCGGATCGCCTTCGGGTCCCCAGGCCTGAATCGCCCCGATTCGCGGGCGCCAGCGCAGAAGCAGCTTATCCGCCGCCTGCAGCGCCAGCTCACGGGCTTTCTCGTCCTTCAGCACGCGCCACTGGGCCACGGCGGAAAGGGAATACAAAAACCCGATGTCATGATGGTCGAGGCTGATATGCTTTTCCAGACGGTGGCGGTATTGATCCAGTTGTGCCGCCGCCGACTCACGGAAAAATGCATCTCCGCCGTATTCGTAACAAAGCCACATCATCCCGGTATAAAACCCTTCGATCCAGTCCTCGTTCGCACCCCAGTCGTAACGTTTCTCTCCGTTTGCGCTTTGCCCGACAATATGAGGGAACAGCCCCGGATGGCGAACCGCATTACGTTTGATTTTTCCCGCTGCATCTTCAATCGCTTTTTGCCACATCGTACGTTGATTCTCCTTTTCAAGTTCATTCATGATTTGAAGCAAACCTTCACGGCTTTCG
This sequence comes from Paenibacillus sp. YAE3, assembly GCF_057546105.1. Taxonomy (NCBI): domain Bacteria; kingdom Bacillati; phylum Bacillota; class Bacilli; order Caryophanales; family Paenibacillaceae; genus Paenibacillus; species Paenibacillus sp. YAE3. The sequence goes on from NZ_BAAIYF010000011.1 coordinate 66,900, forward strand.
GCCTCATCCTCGTGAAAAAACCATGGCCATTTCCTTCATCGGAAGCGGAGATTGCTGCCGTATGCGCTTTCAATTGTATGTGCCGGGGCGCGAAGAGGGGCGCTTGCCGCCCGTCTTTTGCCTCGTTCATGTGGATACCCGCGTAAACGAATCGCCGTTTTCCGGTAAGCCCCAAGAAGCGGACGCTGCTTGAAGCAGGTAAAATAGCGCTGCTGTGCGCGCCGAAATGCGCTTATCAAGATCATAGGCACTGGCCGGCGGATTTGTCCATACCTTATATCCGTGAACAAGCGAACTGCCCCCGTACCTCTTCGCGCGTCCGCTTTGTCCTTAACGGTTTTGCAGCTGCTTCCACACCTTTTTGTTGCTGTACCTTTTGTCGGAGCTGATATCCTGGCCGAACCACGCCGGCGGAACGAAACTTTCCGCCTCCGTTACGGAATCGAATTCCACTTCCAATACCCGCAATTCGATTTGCCCGTATTCGTCGATTTCGATCAGGCGGTTTCCCCAAGCGGCCGTCGTGCGCTTTTTGATCAGCGGTACCGCGCCGTGTTTGGCAATCATTTGCTCATAAAGCCCTGCGGAGATGGAATACTCCACTTCCTCCCGGGCAATGCCGTGGCCCTTTTTGAACGTATGGGTGTATTCCGTCAGGCCGGTCTTCACGTCGGAGATTTTCCGAACCCGCAGCTCCTGGTCTTCATGGATCGCCAGGTACGTCTGCTCGATCATCTGCTCCTTTTCGATCCGCAGCCCCTGTTCATCCAGCAGCGCCGCCGGAAATTCCGGCAGCAAAAATTTGCGTTCAATCTCAAGCGCCATCCGTTTGCCTCCCGTTATGTCATTTTCGTGCATGTACTATCCATTATACGGGCGGGACCGGCGAGGAACAATGAGCACGAACAAGCTCGTCCAGACGCAAATCCCGGCCCATGCCGCGCCATTTAGCCGCGAAACTGTTCCTAAAAAAAACAAAGACCCGGAAATCCGGGCCTTGCCGTCATTTATTTTCAAACAAACCGAGCCGGTTCCGGAAGGAACCTTGAAGCCGGGCACGCTGTTGGCCTTGTTCTTCTTCGCTGTTTAAGCCCTCCAGAAGTCCCGTCAGTTCGTCGAACCAGGCTTCATCCCACGTGGACAAGGCAAGGTCGATCAAGCTTTCGAGATTCTGCCGGTCTGTAAGGGGGGCTGCCGGAAGCTGCTTCAGCCACGAGCTGCGCACCGCGACCGTTTTGCCGACCGCTTCTTCATGATCCGATTGAACGACCCGTACTCGAACGATCTCCTGCTGGGCATCCAGCGTCTCGATATATCCGTGAATAAACTCTCCGTCTACCGTCTTCCCTTGAACCCAATCGCCAATTCCGAATTTCATTCTTCCACCGCCTTACCTTAAATTGGTATACAAACTGTAACTGCGTATATAACAAAAAGAAGATTACTGTAATAATACTAAACACAGTTAGCTATGTCAAATCCGGGTGGCGCGAAATAAAACATCAAGCAGCGATTCGCTTCATGTCTTCATTATATTCAACTCCCGGCCCGCAGTTCCGCTTTTCCTCACGTGACACTCCTCCTTTATTCATCCTTTCCGCATAAGCTGACCCTTATGCCATGATCCCCGGCACCCGCAGCCAATGGAAGGCGCAAGACCATCCTCCTTGTTCAAAAAGTCCCCTTGTCAGGTTCATCCTAATATTGACAGCGTTTACATGACAGTGACATAATGTGTACTAAATTCCACAGCCATGGGAGGAGTCGCGTGCAAAAAGGGTTCGTCTCATTCAAGCATATGAAGATCAAAAACAAACTTTCCCTGCTGATCGCTTTGATCGTCGCGACGACGTTCGCTTTTGCGCTGATTGTCCTGCAGTACGCCTTTTCGGTGTATGACGAGCAGCTGTATCAAAAGTCCTCGCAGGTGCTGCATTTGTCTTCCTCCGCGATCGAAAAGGAGCTGGAGCGGATCGAGCAGCTGTCCTTCAGCGTCGCGACCGACACGCAAATCCAGTCCCTGCTCCGTTCCATCGCCGACAGCGATTCCGACTACGACCGCCTGACCCTGCGCCAGCGCTTGGTCGACCGGCTGCTCAATTACGTCGGTTCCGAGCCGTCCCTCTATTCCATCCATGTCGTGGATGCCCGCGGGGCCCAGCAGGATCTCGGCAGCGTCATTCCGATCGCCCCGGACAAACGGGCTTCCATCTTGAAGCTGGCCGCGGAGGCCAAAGGCGAAGCCCGGTGGACCTATCCCGACGCTTCCGACCCTGCCCTCATCCTGTCGCGGGATATCCGCTCCTACTCCGGAACGCTGTTTGACCTGAAGGAAATCGGCACGATATTTATGCGGATCAACATGGACCGGATCATCCAGGAGCTGGCGGCCGAGGAAGGCGTCTTCATGATGACGGCGGGCACCGTCGTGATTTACCCCTCCAGGCTCGATTTCGACCCGTCCGCCTTACAGGACGCCCTCTTCGCGGGAGCCGGGTATTTTATCAAGGAAATCGATCATCAAACCTATTTCGTCGCTTACAACCGTTCGGCGGATACCGGATGGACCTACTTGAACGTCACGCCTTTCAACCGGATTTTCAAACAAATCGTGTTTATCAAAGAGCTTGTCGTCATCGTATTCATTCTTATTTTTGCCGTGGCCATCCTTTGCGGAATCCGCTTCTCCCGCAGCCTGACCCGTCCGATTGAAAATTTGATCGCCCGCATGAAACTTGCGGAAAAAGGAAATTTCGCCGAAGCGAACGTGCTGGCCTCGGATCAGGAGCCGCCGGCCATGGATGAGCTTGGACTGCTGCACCGGACGTTCCGCCTGATGGTCGAACGAATCAACGCGCTCATTACCGAAAACTATGCCAGCAGGCTGCTCATCAAGGAGACCGAATTCAAGGCGCTGCAGGCCCAAATCAATCCCCACTTTCTGTACAACACGCTGGAATCCATCAACTGGATGGCAAAGGTCAACAAGCAAACCCGCATCTCGCAAATGGTTCAGGCGCTGGCCTTTTTGCTGCGCAACGCCGTCAGCTTAAAGGAACCGATCCTGACGCTGGGGGAAGAACTGGAGATGGTACGGAATTACGTGACGATCCAGAAATTCCGGTTCGAGGACCGGTTGTCCTTCCGCATGGAGCTCGAGGAACGGGAGTATGCGCGCAAAATCCCGAAGCTGACCCTGCAGCCGCTGCTCGAAAACGCGATCCACTACGCGCTTGAGCCTTCGGTGAACACCTGCACCATCGCCATTTACAGCCGGTACGAAGCGGATGCATTTTGCCTGATCGTCGAGGACGACGGGCCGGGCATGCCTCCCGAAACGCTCGAACTGCTGCGGGAAGGAAAACTCGTTGCGGCAGGAAACGGGATCGGGCTGTTGAATATTGACGAGCGGATCCGGTTTGCCTTCGGGGAGCTGTGCGGCGTGGACATCGACAGCGCCCCCGGCCAAGGAACCCGCGTGATCATCAAGTTGCCAAAAGAATTGGAGGGATAAGCAATGTATAAGGTTCTTCTGGTAGACGACGAAAGGATTATTTTGGACGGCATCTCCCAAATGGTCGATTGGTCCGCATTCCGGACGGAGCTGATCGGAACGGCGCAGAACGGGATTCAGGCTTACGAAAAAATCGTCGAGGCGGCGCCGGATATCGTCGTCAGCGACATCCGGATGCCGGGCCTGGACGGTCTGGAGCTGGTCGCCAAAACCCACGGCACCCATCCCGCCGTCAAATTCGTGCTGCTCTCCGGTTACGGGGAATTCGAATATGCGAACCGCGCCATGCAATACGGCGTGAAGCATTATTTGCTGAAACCGACCGACGAGGTCAAAATAGCCGAAGCGCTCAGGGAAGTCACGGAAGAGCTCGACCGGCAGCAAAGCAGGGAAACGTTCATCCGCGACATGAGGCGGCGTTTCGAGAAAGTCATCCCCCACGCGAAAGAACAGGTGCTCAAGGAATTCGTCACCAACAAAACCTACGGAACGCGCGACCTGGAGGAATACCGCGGGCTGTTCCCTTATCCCTTCGATCAGCCGATCCGGCTTCTGCTCTGCCAGCTTGAGGGCGAAACGGATTTCGAGCACCGGTTTGCCGTCAAAAACATAGCCGAAGACGTGCTGCAGACGACGTTATTGAGCACGACGATCGGCGACCACGTGCTGATTTTGATGGCCGATCCGCAGGATCAGGAGTCTTTTTACCGCAGCCTTCAAGACGTCCGCAGCACCTTCCGCCTCTACTACAAAACGAACGTCACCATTGCCGTCAGCGATCCCGGCCCCATGGCGCAGGCCAGAAGACTGTACCGCGAAACGCTGCGATGCCTGGATTACCGGTTTTACCTGGACGAAAGCGGCATCATTACAAGACAAGATGCACTCTCCCCGGGCAGCCAAGACGCGGAGTTTGATTTCGACGAAGAACGGCTCATCCTTCCGGTTCGCTCCGGCCGCGCCGAAGAAGCGGCGCAGGCCTTATCCGGGTTCATCGCCGAAATGAAACGCGCCCAGCTCGGCATCGACATGGCCAAGTCGTACGCGATCCGGCAGTACGCTTCCCTTATCCGGCTGGCCGATCCGGAACGGATGGACGAAGCGTATAAACGCATCCCCGAAATTGCCGAAATGGAATCGCTGCAGGCGATCCATTCTTTTCTCGAACATGCAGTCCAAGAGATTTCGCGCCGCAACGCTGAACGGAATGCGTGCAAATATAACGCCATCGTCCGGAAGGTGATCGACATCGTGGAGGAGCATCTGGGAAACTCCGCGTTGTCCCTGAACATGGTCGCCCATGAAATGCTTTACATGAACGCCGATTATCTCGGCAAGCTGTTCAAAAAAGAAACCGGCGAGAAATTTTCCAATTACGTCATGCGGATCCGCATTCAGCGGGCAACCGAGCTGATGGCCTCCGATCCGGACGTCAAAATCTTCGAAATGGCCGAAAGGCTCGGCTTCGGCGACAATCCCCAATATTTCAGCCAAGTGTTCAAAAAACAGGTGGGCTGCACGCCGTCGGAGTATATCCGCAAAGCTGCCTTGGATTGGGGCCGCGCCAACGCATGACCCGTATAAGGACCGGGCTGGGCATAAGTTGTACATACAACCTGTCCGGCCTCTGTCCCGCCCTCTTTTCCCTAGCGGCATGCAGAAAACCGTGGAGCCCCCGCCGTGCCACACCTCTGCTTTTTAAACAAACAGGTCGGTTTTTTTCCTTACCCCGAAGGAGGCAAATATCGATAATGAACTTGTAAGCACAATCAGTTTAGGAAACGGTTCACGATAAGGGGAGGAAATACGATGAGAAAAACGTTCACTGCCGTATTGCTGTTTTCCTTGATGGCCAGCCTCATCGGTTGTTCGGGAGGAGGAACGGCGGATAAATCGGGCGGCACGGCGTCGACGCCGAAACCTGCGAACCAGGAAGCTTCCGGCGATAAAGGCGGAGATAGCAAAGAGCCGGTCAAGCTCCGCATCGCTTGGTGGGGCGGCCAGTCCCGGCACGATTACACCCTGAAGGTCATCAAAATGTACGAGGAAAAACATCCGAACGTCACGATCGAGCCGGAATACGCGCCGTTCGACGATTACTGGAAAAAGCTCGCGCCTCAGGCGGTAGCCGGCGGCCTGCCCGACATCATCCAGATGGACATCTCGTATTTGAGCCAATATGCCGGGCGCAACCAGTTGGCGGATCTGAAGCCTTTTACGGACAGCGGCGTGCTGGACGTCAAAGACGTGAGCGAAAACGCGCTGAAAGGCGGGGAAGTGGGCGGCAAGCTCGTAGCCATGAACCTCGGGGTCAATGCGCTGCAAACGACGTTCGACGTGGAAACGATGAAGAAAAACGGCATCGATATCCCGTCCAAAGAATGGACATGGGACGATATGGACAAGATGGGCGCCCAAGCGAAAGCCAAAGGGCTGCTAATCGGCGGCTTTGCGTTCCGCCACGACGTCTTTTTCCCTTATTACCTGAGAACGATCGGCCAAAAAATGTACAGCGAGGACGGCAAAACGCTCGGATACGCCGACGACAAACCGTTTATCGATTATTTCACCCGCTACCAAAAATGGTACGACAACGGCTATATTTTGTCCCTGGATAAAGAAGCCCAGAAAAAAGGCGTCGCCGAAGAGGACGAAATCCTGCTCGGCCACTCCGTCTCCGGCACCGGCTGGTCCAACCAGTTCCTGGCCGTCGCCAATCTGGTGAAGGACCGTCCGCTGGAGCTGAATCCGATGCCGGGCCCAGGAACGAAAGAAGGCCTGTTCCTGAAGCCATCCATGTATTTCTCCATCGCGGAGACGTCCAAACAGAAGGAAGAAGCGGCGAAATTCATCAGCTTTTTCATCAACGACATCGAGGCGAACCAGCTCATCAAAGGCGAACGCGGCGTACCGGTCTCCTCCAAGGTGAAAGAAGCGCTGAAACCGAATTTGACGGAAAACGAAGCCAAAATTTTCGATTACGTCACTTGGGTCGAATCCAACAGCAGCCCGATGGATCCTCCGAATCCGATCGGAGCAGTGGAAATCGAAAAGCTGCTGCGCGATCTGAGCGAAAAGATTCTGTTCAAGAAAATCGCGATCGACGAGGCGGCCGCCGAATTCCGCAAAGAAGCAAACGCCATTTTGGCCCGAAGCCAGAAATAACCCAGTAACCTGTCAAAGAGAGCCGAAAACCGGTAGCGGTTGCCGGGCTCTCTTTTGTTGTGCGAAAGACATGCATTTTCCGTGATTCCACACCTCTGCTTTTTGAACAAAGAGCCCGGTTTTATCCATTACTCCATCCGCCGCCCGTTTCTATAATCGAGATATACCAAGGATTTTCGCTAAATCCTGAACCATGTTGAGCCTAGGAGTTGACGTTATGAAAAAGCTGCGGGATAACGAGCACATCACCGGTTATGTTTTTACGGCCCCGTTCGTGCTTGGCTTTCTGATCTTTACGCTGTATCCGGTGTTGTCCTCGCTGTATTACTCCTTCACGGATTATAACCTGATGGAGGCGCCGAGATGGCTCGGCTTCGACAACTACAAACGGATGTTCATGGACGACGAAAAAGTCGCCAAATCGTTTCAAGTCACGTTTACGTACGTCCTGGGCAGCGTGCCGCTGCGCCTCATTTTCGCCTTGTTCGTGGCGATGGTGCTGAACACGGCCACCCGGGCCGTCGGGCTGTACCGCTCCGCCTTTTACCTGCCCTCTCTCATCGGAGGCAGCGTGGCGGTGTCGATCATGTGGCAGCAAATTTTCGGAGACCAGGGGCTGGTCAACTCCTTCCTGACGCTGATCGGCATCCCTTCCTCGACCTCGTGGATCGGCAGCCCCAGCACCGCGCTGTGGACGCTGATCGCGTTATCCACCTGGCAGTTCGGCTCGTCGATGATCATTTTTTTGGCGGGGCTAAAAAACATCCCGAAAGACTATTACGAAGCTGCGAGCGTCGACGGGGCTAACGGGGTCCGCCGCTTCTTCCACATCACGCTCCCGATGCTGAGCCCGATCATCCTGTTCAACCTGACGCTACAGACGATCTCCGCGTTTATGACGTTTACGCCGGCGTACATCATTTCCCGCGGGGAAGGCGGTCCGCTGGATCAGACGCTGCTGTATTCGCTTTATTTGTACCGCAAGGCGTTTTCGCATTTCGAGATGGGGTACGCCTCGGCGCTGGCCTGGATCATGCTGCTCATCGTCGGCGCGCTGACGCTGCTGATCTTCAAATCATCGACCCGCTGGGTTCATTACGAGACGAAGGGAGATTAACCCCATGGCCATGTCGAAACCGAAACGCATCCTCTACCACGTGCTGGTCACGGTGTTCGCCCTGCTGATGATCTACCCGATCCTGTGGCTGGTGGCCAGCTCCCTGAAGCCGAACGACGAAATTTTTGCGACGTCCTACAGCCTCATTCCCAGCCGCCTCGAATTTTCCAACTATGCGACCGGCTTCCAGGGGTTCGGCGGCACGACGTTTGCGACCTTTTTCAAAAATTCTTTTATCATCGTCGTCATTTCGACCATCGGCGCGGTGGCTTCTTCCGCCCTCGTCGCCTTCGGGCTCGCCAGAACAAAGTTTTTCGGGCAAAAATTCTGGTTCGCCTGCATGATGGCCACCATGATGCTGCCCCATGACGTCGTCATCGTGCCGCAATACGTTATGTTCGCCAAGTTCGGATGGCTGTCTTCGTTCAAGCCGCTGATCATCCCGCATTTTTTCGGGACGCCGTTTTTTATCTTCCTGATCATGCAGTTTATCCGGACGATCCCGAAGGAGCTCGACGAAGCGGCCAAAATCGACGGCTGCAGCAAATACGGCGTGTTTTACCGGGTGGTCCTACCGCTGATCGGTCCGGCGCTTATCACAAGCTCGATTTTCTCCTTTTACTGGCGCTGGGACGATTTCATCAACCCGCTCATTTATTTGAACAGCCCGGACAAATATCCGGTGTCGCTCGCGCTTAAGCTGTTCCTGGACGGCGAATCCCTGAACAACTGGGGCGGCATGTTCGCCATGGCGACGCTGTCGCTGCTGCCGGTCGTCGTCGTCTTCTTCATTTTCCAAAAATACATCGTCGAAGGCATCAGCACAACCGGGCTGAAAGGCTGATCCGGCCGGGGGGCGCCGAATGGAATCACGAATGTATTCTCCAAGCACAAAACATTCTCGAAAGGGGCACGAACCATATGCCAGCACTCGTATTTGACGAAAAACAGATTCTTGAAACGATCGACCGCGTGGTCGACCGCACGTTCCGGATGGATTTCAGCTGGGACTGGCCGGGGGGCGTCGCCTTTTACGGCGTCTGCGAAGCTTATCAGGCAACGGGCAAAATCGAATACCTCGAGCCGCTGAAAGCCTGGGTCGATGAAAACATGGAGGACGGATTGCCCAAGCTGTCGGTGAACGGCGTCTCCATCGGGCATTCGCTGCTCACTTTGTACGAGGTGTACGACGATGACCGGTACATCAAAACGGCGCAGGAGATGGCCGACTATTTGACGCATGAAGCCGTCCGCTTCGGCGACGGGATTTTTCAGCACACGGTCAACTCGGAGACGTACAATTTCCCCGAGCAGGCGTGGGTCGACACGATGTTTATGGCCGGTTATTTCCTGCTCCGGATCGGGGCGGCACTGCAGCGGGACGACTATTTCGAGGACGGCCTGAAGCAATACCACGGCCATGAAAACGTGCTGCAGGACCCGGCCACGAATCTGTACTACCACGGATGGGACAACATCGCGGGCAACCATATGTCCGGCGTATTCTGGGCGCGCGGCAACGCGTGGGCGGCCTTGACGATGGCCCGGGCGCTGGAGCTGGTGCCGGTGACGCACCCGTCCTTCATGGTCATCGAAGGTTCGCTGCGCGACCAGCTCAGCAGCCTCGTCCGGCTGCAGGACGAATCGGGGCTGTGGCACACGATCGTGAACGATCCGGATTCCCCGCTCGAAACATCCGGCTCCGCCGGGATCGCCGCCGCGGTTTTGACCAAAGGCCGGATTTACAACAAATACACGCAAAAAGCAATCGACGGCATCCTGTCCAAAATTACAAGCGACGGCACCGTCACCGGCGTGTCCGCCGGCACCGCCGTCATGAAAGACGCCGCCGGATACAAAGGCGTGCCCGACAAGCGGATTCAAGGCTGGGGACAGGGGCTAACGCTGGCGTTTTTGTCGGAGCTGCTTAAAAATAATCCGTACTGAGGGGAGGTTGGCATGAAGAAGGGCCTCACCGCTGCAACGGTAATGGCCCGGGACGTTAATGACTGTGGATGCCACGGCGCGATAATATCGGCTGATCAAGCGAAAAACCACCGTTTAGGCCTACAACCTGCTTAACGGTGGTTCTCGCTTGTTTCGAAGCTTTTTTTGCGCACCAAAGGTAAAGCTTAAGGATGCCTGACCAGGGCTTAGCATTGCCCCAGTCGGTAGGGCATAATCCATGCACCCGTGTAGGGTGCGACGGAAACCGGATGCGGACTGGTTACTGACGTGTGCATATTTCAATCCACGCACCCACCATAGGGTGCGACTCTCTTGCTTAAATACTTGTAAATGCTTTTGACTTTATTTCAATCCACGCACCCACACAGGGTGCGACTCCGTTTTTTCAAACAAAAGGCCCGAAAAAACGGTTTATTACTCTTCATTCTCTAACAATAGATTGAATTTATTTCCATATGTGTAAAATCATCATGACTTTTCAGGTGCGAACCCCCTGGAAATTCATGTTCACTACCAGTTCGCACCAATTCATTTTCCCATTTTTTCACTTTGAGATTTCGACAAAAATCCTCCAAAACCTCCCATGAATAATGAATCCATGTACCATTTTTAAATCATGAACGCTTGCATTCTCCCGTTTTCCCTTTTAAACCGAGTTGCTCTGTCCCCACCGCAGTCCTTTGGAAAAAGAAAATAGGCGATTGCGTTTCTTTTTGGGTTTTTCCGCGAATACATACTCCTGCTCGTTTTGTACGACATTATGGGCAATATGGCGGAAGCGTCTTCCGCTCTCCAGCTCGGGATCCAGCGCGATGGGAATCCCTTTGGCTACCGAACGCATAATATCCATGTCCATATGTATGACTCCAATTAAACCGATATTGAGAATATTCATGATGTCTTCAAGCTTTATGGTCTGTTCGGCCGGATCATCCGCCATGTTGACGATAAGCTGCGGGGGAGCATCGATCATATCGCTCATCAACCCGATGATGCGGTCCGCGTCCTGAATCGCCGTCCGGTTCGGCGTCGTGACGATAATCGCCTCGTCGGCGGCGTATACGGCATTGCGGAACCCGTTTTCGATCCCTGCCGGGGAATCGATCAACACATAATCATAGTCTTGGGCGATAAAATGAACCACATCCCGAAACAACCCCGGGTCCTCGCCATGGTCGGCACTCCCGCTGCAGGAGATGAACGATAGGTTGGACAGGCGCTTGTCTTGGATGGTTACTTGATGCAGGCCGCATCTGCCCGCCATAAAATCGGAAATATCATAATTCAATCTGCTGCTCAGCCCGAGCGGAATGTCCAAATTCCGGAGGCCGAAGTCCGCATCGATCAAACAGACCTTTTGTCCCAAGCAAGCAAGGGATGTCCCTAAATTGGCGGTGACCGTCGTTTTGCCTACCCCGCCCTTACCCGAAGTAATACAAATGACTCTTGCCATTGAAGCAACACATCCTTCTGACCAAAATACGTGCTGTAACATTTATAACCATCGCACTAGGATGGCCATAACCTACTTACTTTAACATAGAGAAATATACAAAAACTCTACAAAAAACTGCTGTTTTTTTACATTTTTATCAGTGTCTATCGCATTGCAGCAGAGAACAGGGAGAAAACAACGCAAAAACCCGCCATTTCTACACGGGCTATTTAAAAAATCCTATTTGCCAAAACCTGAAGGCAGGGGTCAGCTCCGAAACTCATCTTTTTTTTGGGGTCATAAAAAAACGGCAGAAACCCGAACCGGGTTCTGCCGCTTATGCTGCTTGCCATTATGGCTTGGCTTGCGTCAATTTGCTCATCAAATTATAGATCATTTGGGCGCTTTCCGCCCGCGTCGCCGCCCCCGTCGGATGGAAGCGCTGCGGCGATTGTCCTTGCATCAGCCCCGAAGCGTACGCGGCCTGCACCGCTTCCTGTACCCAGGCCGGCGAAGAGGCGACGTCGGTAAACGCGGCCTTGCCGGCAGTATCGCCGGATCCGGGTGCGCCACCCGCCAGCTTATACGCGCGGGCGATCATGGCTGCCGCTTCCTGGCGTTTGATCAAAGCGTTCGGCGCGAAGCTGTTTTCGCTTACGCCCTGCACGATCCCGGCCTGCGCCGCCGCCGATACGGCATCCGCATACCATTGGTCCGCTGCCACGTCTGCAAACGGCGTCGTGCCGCCGCCCTTCAGATTCAGCATGCGTACCAGCATGGCGGCCATTTCCGCGCGGGTCACCGGCTGGTTCGGCGCAAACCGGCTGGCGTCGATCCCTTCGATCAGATGTTTCGCCGCCAGCTCCCGAATGACCTCCGCAGCCCAGTGATGTTCCGTATCCGCAAAGTTTTTGCGGTATTCCAACACGCCATAGGCAGGCTCAAGATCGAAGATTTCGGAGGTCAGCTTGCCGCCGGAAAGCGAGCCCCCGACATAATCCGGCGTGCCCGTTCCGGTCAGGCCGTAGATTCCGGACAGCTTCGCATTGACGTCCGTCGAGATCGGCAGCGTCAGCATGATCGGCTGCTTCAAGTCGGTCAGCGAATATACTTTGCCGTCCTGTGCCGTGATGCTTAGGCTGAACTTCAGGAAATCGCTGCCCGCACGGAGCGAAGCCCCCGCTTCATGTCCGGCTGCCCCAATCCGCTGCGCTTGTTCGCTGCTGCCAATCGGGTTCACGCTGAATCGGATTCGGCTTCCCGCACGCTGTCCTTCAGGGACCCGTTCGCTTACAGCCTGGAACACGGCCGCCGGAATCGTCAACGAGACCTGGCCGACCTGAATGTGTACCGGCTTGTTTTGCAGCATCGAAGCCGCACTGCCGGGCACAACCAATTCCGCGGACGGTAGATCCGTTTTGAAGGAAACGTCGCCTTTGGCAAGCGCGGACAGCTCGCTTTCCGATACGCTCCACGTTCCTTCATTTTTCGGAGGCGTCACCGGAGCAGGCTTACCGCTGCCTCCGCTATGGCCGCTGCCCTCATTGCCGTTAGTTCCGCCAGGATTTCCTCCCCCATTGCCGTTATCTCCACCCGGATTGCCCGGTGCTTGAACGTTCAACACATATTCTGCTTGGAACGCCTCGTAGGTTGCCGAAATAACGGCGGTTCCTTCCGCCAAAGCGGTGACCAGCCCCCGTTCATCGACGGATGCGACGTCCTTGCTGCTGCTGTCATAAATGACGCCTTCCAACAGCGGAATGCGGGTCCCGTCCTGATAGACCGCTTCCGTGACGGTCTGGTCGGTTTCGCCGACTTTCAGGCTGCCTTTTCCTTTCAAATGCAATGATTCCATCTTGCCATCAGGAACCCGGTCCACGGTAATCGTCGTCTCTCCGTACAAGTTCGGGTCGACGGCGCTTGTTGCTCTGACGACCGCCGTGCCCAGCCCCCGGGCAGTTACCAGTCCTTCGGCCGACACGCTGACCACCTCTGGATCCGCAGGGTCGGAGCTGTACACGGACCAAGTCACGCGTTTATCCGTCGCCTGCTCCGGCTTCACCTCCGCCGTAAGCTGGCGCGTTTCGCCGACGGCGAGCTTAACGTCCTGCTCCTTGATTTCCACGCTTTCCGGAGCCGTCATGTGTTTGGACAACGTGAACTGATCGACTATGCGCCCTCCTACCGTTTTCGTCACGAACTTGAGCTGATCTCCGTCGACTTCGACCGAGGCGTACATTTGCGTCGCTTCATCGTCCGTCACGCGCTGCCAATCCCGCTTCGTCAGCGAATAAAACTTCGGCCCCGTCGATCCGGCAACGACGTACGTCGTGCCTTGGCCGTCGCCGACGATTTGGTTGTCCAGCATCGGGTGCGTCCGCAAATAAATATGATCATGGCCGTTCAGGACGAGATCGACCCCGTGCTTTTCAAGAACCGGCGCCCACAACTGGCGGATGTCGGCCGTATCGTAGATGCTGCCGTACGGGCCGCGGTGGAAAATCGCGATTTTCCACGGTTTCGTCGTCGCGGACAAATCCTTTTCGAGCCATTTCTGCTGCTCTTCATACTGATATTCGCTGTTCAGCACCACAAAGTGGATGTTTTTGTAATCAAAGGCGAAATGGCTTCCCTTCAAGCTGTCCAGTCCGTTCCCCGGCTGATTGAAATGGGCCAGGAAATCGTTGTTTTCCTTCGTACCCATCACCTCATGGTTGCCGATCGCTGCAACGAGCGTCGTGTTCAGGAACGCCTCCTGCGCTTCGCTGAACCACCATTTCCATTCCTGCTCGTTGAAGCCTTTGTCGACCATATCCCCGACATGGACCATAAATTCGGCGTTTGGCGTACTTTCAAGCGCTTTTTTAACCGTGTTCCCCCACAGATGGAACCCTTTCAGGTCGCCTGCCTGGGAATCGGCAAAATACAGAAAACTCGTATGGTCCCCGGAAGCTTCGGCGGTTTTGAACGTCCCTTGCTCGCTGTAACGGCCTTGACCATCCCCTACGCGATACACGTATGCCGTTCCCGGTTCCAGTCCGTCGACGGTCGCTTTATGCACGCGCACGGTTCCGAGGTCCAGCGTTTGATACAAGTAACTGGTGCCGTTTGCTTTTTTGACGTTGGCCTGATCGAATCCGCTAAACTCCGACCACTTGGCAACTTCCACGACGGTCGGCTCCGTGCCGGGATGGGTATGCCAGGTGAACCCTCTGGAGGAGGCCGGGTCCGCGCCCATGCTGACGTTGATGTTGTACGGCGTTTCCGTTCCGGATAACGGGGACACCTTGAATTCGGCCACCGGACTGTACATGCCGCCTTTAGCCGCCTGTACCTTGTATGTCTGCACGTTCGACGTCAGGGATTTGGTTTTCAGCTGCCCCTGCGCGTCGGTCATGCCGATGGCCGCTTCATTGGCCAAAATTTGCGCCCCTTCCACGGGAGCCCCGGACTCCTCTTTCACCTGGAACACCGTCTCGTATCCTTGAATGTTTCCGTCCTCGTTCCAGGATAACGTCAGGCCGCTTTGGATCGCGGAGGACAGCGGCAGCCCAAAGAAGGTGTATTTCACGTCGCCCGTGCCGACGAACGAAACGCTGCCCGACTCGAAACGAATGACATGCTCGCCCGTCGCATCCTTTTTGACGTCGTATTGAATTTGTCCGATCAAATCCTGGTCGGTCAACGCGGCTTCGTTCAGCCTGCTCATCGTCAGCACGACCGTGCCCGTTTTGCCGTCGATGTCTGCCTGAGCCTGGGAAGCATCCAGCTTATGCCCCGGGACGAACCGCAGATTTTCCACTTTCGCGGGATCAAAAGCAAGCTTGATTTGCGCGTCCTTCAGTTCCGATGCTTTGACGCCTTTCAAGTCGACCGAATACGTATTTCCGGTATAAACCTTTTTTGGCGTGTCATAGGCGATCTTGGAAGCGCCGGTATCCACGTTGAACGTCCATGCTTCGGTCGTCCGGTTGCCGGACCGGTCCTTTACCGTCACCCGCGCCTGATGAACCCCGTCCGCAAGCGGCGTGGCCGGCGTGTAATAAATTCGCCCTTCCGGCGGATACAGCGTATGCTGCACCCGGACCCCGTCCACGTCGAAACGGATCGAATCGGGATCGATCAAGGTCGTTCCGGGATGCTGCGCCGGATCGTATCCGGCATCCTCGGCGTACACCTTGATGACCGGCTGGTTCGTACGAACCGTTTCGCCCTCGGCCGGGGAGAAGTTTCGGAGCACCGGAGGCTCCAGATCGTCTTCCGCCGGGCCATACAATGCGCGGATTTGGTCCACGTAGATGACGCCGGCGTCCTTTTTCGCTCCCGAAGTCTCCATGTAACGCACGGGCATGTCCATCGTCAGCGGCAGCGTTCTGCCCTTAGGTACATCGGCTTCGACGTACTTCCAGCCTACCCAGTTCACCCCGGTGTCTTGAGGAGTCAAATCGAGCGGGATCGCTCCTTTGCCGTCGCGCAGCTGCGCGCGCAGCCAGTGGGCTTTGCCGTCCCCGTACACCCACATGCTGATTTTCTCCGGATACCCCGGAATCGCGATCGGGGCGTTTTTCGTTTGCAGGTAAGCGCCCGACGTGCCCGGCATGCCGGTAAAGTCATATTCCAGCTTCAGCGAACCCGTGCCGAACCGCACCAGGTCCTCATTCGTTTCGATGCTGACCTTGGACGTTTTGAACTGGGCCCCGGCCGACGGCTGGTAAGCATCCAATCCGTTTTCGAAATCCTCCAATATGACCGGCGGCAATCCGATGTTTACGTCCACCGATGCCTCAACCCCTTTATAGCCGACAATAATTTTGCCGCTTTGTTCCGTTTGGTCCGTCGCCGTAAAGACGCCGTTTGCGTCGATCGATCCGATCGGCCCTTCCACGCGCCATTTCAGCTCGCTGTTATCGGCCTGAATGACCTGGCCGTTGCGCAGCGCCGTCACCTTGAGCTTTTCCGACTTGCCCGGCGCGAAGCTTTTCACTGCATCCCCGAAAGAAAGCTCGGTCAGCGTATCCACGACCTCCACTTTCGCTTCTCCGCGCAGCGCGCCCGAAGTCACGGCAATATCCGCCATGCCGGCTCCCGGTCCGGCCGTAAACACGCCTTGGTCGTCAACCGTGCCGATCTGCGGGTTCACGCTCCATTGCAGGGAACCGTTAAAAGCCGCCGGATGCAGGTTCGCATCCACCGCCGCCGCTTTGAAGGAAGCCGACGACCCTGCAAGCACGCGCTGCAGCTGCGGCTGAACGACAAGCTTGTCCGCCGTTCCTTCCGGCGCTTTGTTTACGAGCAATATCCCGTTTGCCGTCTTGCGCTCCCCTCCGTCCGAAGGGGAATTCAGCAGCTTCCGCTGGGTTTCGCCCGGCATCCGCGCAATGAAGGTGGAAGACCCTCCGCCATCGAGGTTCAGCGCGTTGACGACGCCCATGTCCTTCATGATCTGCGCAAGTTCGGCCAGCGTCACGCCTTCGCTGAATCCCGGCTGGCGCCCGTCGATTTCGAGCAGCACGACCGAGCCGTCCGCTTTCGTCCCGACCGCCGTGCGGGGATGGGCCGCCGGATCGGAATTCGGCTGAACCTGCCCGTCTTTGACGAGCAGCGCCGAACCGCCGATCGCCATCATAACGTCGCTCCATGCGCCGCTCAGCTGCAAGCTGACGCTGACCTCGTCCCCGACTTGGAGCCCGGCGAGGATATCCCGCTGCGTGCCCGAAGCGGACAAGACGACTTTGCCGTCCGCGATCGGCGTATTCCCTTTGTTCCCGTGGATGCTCTCCACTTTCAGCTGCAGCGTCTGCCCGCTTTTGACTTCGCCCTTCAGCACGCCAAGAACGACCTCATCCCCCAAATCGTTGGTCATCGTGGACGCGTGGAAATCCGGGGTATACAGCACCAGATCGTTGTTGCCGCGGGTCCGGTTGATCGCGCTCAGTTCCGCCGTTTTGCCGCCGATCGTCAACGTTTTGGCCAGGCTGGGGCTTGGGCCGTACAACGTCGTGCCGTCCGCCTTTAATCCGAAAGCGTACCAGTCCTTCGGGGGGCTGACCAGCAAGTTGCCGCCGCCCATAAACATCCCCAGCGGAACGCCACTGGACATATCGTAAAAATCCCCGTTAATCCCCGCGATGACCCGGTTTCCCGGCTTGTCCGCGTCGCCGGCCATCTTGCTGACGCCCTGCATGCCGTAGACCTTGCCGTCCGTCAGGCCCGGCTCCAGGGTAAGCGCGGCACTTTTCGGATCAAACTCGACCATATGGAGCTTTTCCAGCCCGCGATCCAGCTTCATATCCCTCCACGTATAGGTCGCGCCCGGCCCGATCTCGGCCTGCCTTTCATCGATTACGGTTCCGAACGCCGCCGCCCCCGCGACCTCCGCCCGCGCCTGCTGCGCCGGAAGCAGCATCGACAGCATCAGCGTGCCGCTCAGCAGCGAGGACCAAATCTTTTTCGTCCTTTTCCTCATCATCCTATCTTTCCTCCCATTCTTCCGCCAGCATTCGAGTCTTGCGTAGAACCATTTCAGAAAAGTATAGCGGCCCCTTGTTAAGCCTCCTCCCGTCCTTTCGTAAACGCATTGTAAAATATTATTTTGAAATTAATCTAAATCTAGCTGACTTTACTATAAAATTTAATTTCATAGAATTTAAGGAACTTTTTTCCTAGGGACAAGGGGCTATGCCCTTTGCGGCTTGGCGTCACCTTTTTCCGAAATTCAACATTTCCGGTCATCGATTGCCCGATTTCGCTGAACGCCGGATCTTGCCCTTAACCGCCCATCCATCATTTGACAGACTTCTCCAAAAAGCTTCATACTATGAATATGTGAAACTATGTACAGAAGGAGTCATTCCATGTCAGACAATCCGATCGAACAAATGAGGGTCATCCAAAAAGAGCTGAAACGTTTTATGATGACATATAAGTTTGCCTTGCAGGAAGTCGAAACGAAAATCAAAATTTTGCAGGAAGAATTCCAAATGCTCCACGATTACAATCCGATCGAACATACCAAATCCCGCTTGAAGTCGCCGGAAAGCATTTTGAAAAAGCTGATGCGCAAAGGCGGGGCAAGCTCCCTCGAGGAAATCAAGAAAACGATCCGGGATATCGCGGGCATTCGGATTACCTGTTCTTTCATTTCGGACATTTACCGAATCAGCGACATGCTGCAGAGCCAAAACGATCTGAAGACCCTTTCCGTCAAGGACTATATCAAAAACCCGAAACCAAACGGCTACAAAAGCCTCCATATGATCGTCGAAGTCCCGGTGTTCATGTCCGATCACGAGGAATCCGTCTGCGTCGAGATCCAAATCCGCACCATCGCCATGGACTTCTGGGCAAGCCTGGAACATAAAATTTTCTACAAATACTACGAATCCGTGCCGCAGCGATTAGTCGACGATCTGAAAAAAGCCGCGGACACCGCCTATGAGCTGGACACGACGATGGAGCAGCTTCACCATGAGATGGAGGATATCAAACGGTCCAACCAAGCGGACGGCAAAGGGGATTTTCAGCTGTTGATCGATAACGAGCAGTTTAAAATCCCTGAAAAATTGTTGAGCATCATTTCGCCCCCATCATGAACATTTGAAAATAGAGGCATGTCGCCGAAAAAGCAAAAAAACCGGTCCTGGATGGGTCCGGTTTTTCTTGTTTTATTTTGTACTGCTGTGCTGCGCCCTTTAGTTGCTCCCGCGATACGTCCAGTAGAGGAACTCGTCGTCCTCGCGGTCGATGCCGAATCCCAGCTTTTCGAGCACCTTTCGGGACGCGCGGTTCCCCGGCTCGCATCTGGCGGTCACTTTTTTGACCCCGTCCTGGCTTGTCGCCCATGCCAGCAAACCCGATGCGGCTTCGAAGCAGTAGCCCTTCCGCTGCTGGCTTTCGTTGGTCGCAAAACCGATCTCGATCATGCCGTTTTCATCCGGTTCGCCCAAAAAGCCGATCCCGCCCACGATTTCCCGCTCCGCCTTCGTTGCGATGATCCACGAATCGAATCCGCGAGTGCCGTTATTTTTGACCAGCAGCTCCCGAAAAAACGGCAGCGCATCGTAGAAGTCTTGTCCGGGCCATTCGCCGTTGGTTTTGTACCCTAACGCTTCAATGGCCCGCGCATCGCGCTCGGCTGCCGCATCCATGAGGTCCAGATCGAGCGTCTGCAGGATTAACCTGTCGGTTTCAAGTTTCATAAAGTCGTACCATGCCTCCTACACCAAAGTTCCACGGCATAAACGTTCATGCCCGGCATCGTACTATTTCGATATCGGCAGGCCAACATCCTGTCAGGGACCGGCTTATCAAGGCCATGGCCCCCTCCTTCCGGAGTATGTTGCGCCGTGGCCGCTCTACCGCTTTCACCCTATTCAGCTGTGCGCGTTTGTTGTTTTTGAAATGTCTACGATATAAGAGGTGATTTCCTTGATTTTTGTTTTGTTTAGACTGCTGTTGAAACGATAAACATGACAGAAGGCGTAGCTGGTATGGCCTTCGAGGTTCAGGATGCCGTTTAAAGAACCGGTATATCCGTGCGTAATGATATTGCTGATCACTAACTCCGTGGGCTTTTTGCTGATCAGTTTTTCAAGCATGCCGAGGACTTCATCTTTACCTTGCAATACGTTGCTGCCGATCAAATTCCATTGGATATCGTCAATGATCTTTTCCATGATAAAGCCGATATCGTTGGAAACGCAGGCAACATTAAACGCTCTAAGAAATTCCTTTTTGGGTGCGTTCCCGCAATCTTCGGCACAAATAATTTTCACCTGTTCGTTTCGGCTGTTGTCCCCTGACATACTCCCGATCCCCCTCATTCAAAGTATCTTTGACCATCATATTATACAAGCCATAGAGCTAATGCAAATATGAAACAGCAACAACCATGGCTTTATGAAAAATCGTTTCGGCATTTCGTCAAGCTGATTTTACACCGTTGTATTAAGAGGGTTCTTCCCTGTTTGTCAATGGGCCCATCTCATGAACTTAACAGAAACCTGCTGTTTTTTCTCACCCAAGTTTTTCAATTTCCTGTATGATGATGCTATGAAAAAAATATTATCCTTCATGGATTGGGGCATATTCGCTCTTCGTTTATACCATTACATGTTGCTGTTGTCCCGGGTTCTGGCAGGAAGCGAGTTTTCAGGTTGGACGTTGCTTAACGCAACCTGGTTGAGCATAGCCCTTGTCGTTCCTCTGCTGTTCTGGTTTCCCGGGCGCCGGATGAACAAAGCCTGGTTTTGCGTTCTGGAGCTGTTGCTCGGCGGTTCTTATTATGTGAATTCCGTCCTCCATCCGGAACTGACCTCCAAAGCGGACTATTTGCTGCCGAGTCTTGCCATAGGGTACTTATTAACGAAGCAGACATTCTGGATCATCCCCTTGCTTGCTGTCGTTCCTTTTTCCTTCCAGTCTTACTTAGGATTGTCTTGGGAACAAACCCTGGGCATCGGCACAGACAACCTGCTGTTCTGCTTCATCGGGATGTGGGCAAGCGTGGTGGCCAATGCGTATGATCAGAAAAATAAACTGGCAGCCGAAGTGGAGCAGCAAAATAAGCTGTTAACCCACTACACGGCCGAGATCGAGAACATGACTTTGCTTGAAGAGCGCAACCGCATGTCCAAGGAGCTTCATGATACGCTGGGGCATTCTTTTATCTCGCTCATTCTGAGCCTGGACGCTTCTATCGCCCTATTGGATAACAAGCCTGCCGAGGCCAAAGAACGGTTAATCCGCTTAAGGGCATTGGCTGAGCAAAATCTGGACGATATGAGAAACATCGTACATGAGATGGGGGAAGAAGAGGAATCCAGCCTGGTCCGGCAGGTCGAATCCCTTGCGGCCCGTTTCCGGGAGCACACGGGTGTGGCCCTGACTTTGAGTCTGCCGGGGACAGAGCGGTCCATACGTTTTGAAGTACGGCAAACGATCCTTCGGGTCATCCAGGAATCTTTTACGAATGCGCTCAAACATGGAAAAGCAACTCAACTGCATCTGGAGCTTGGTTTTTCCGGGAACCATCTGCAATTGTCCGTTCGCAATAACGGCAAGCCAATCGATAAACTCAATTACGGCTTCGGCCTGACCACGATGAAACAACGGGTTGAGCGGTTGGGAGGCAGCCTGCGCCTATCATCCGGGGAGGGAACTCCAGCGATCACCGAAGTCCGATGCGAAATTCCGCTTAAAGGAGCGATGCCGCATGGCGAAGATTAAAGTGCTGCTTGCCGACGATCAAGAGTTGATTCTCGAGAGCTTACATATCGTGCTGTCCATGGAAGAGGATTTGGAAATCGTCGGTTTAGCCAGAAATGGAGAAGAAGCCGTAAAGGGCTGCGAGCAGTTTAAGCCGGATATGGTGTTGATGGATGTCAACATGCCGGTCATGGACGGCGTCGCCGCAACGGCCCTGATTAAAGAGCGAATGCCCGCAACCAAAATCATCATGCTGACCTCCTATAAAGAAGTGGAATATGTGTTAGCGGCGTTAACCCATGGGGCGGAAGGTTATCTGCTCAAAGCCATTCATCCCAAAGACCTGGCTGCAGGCATCCGGGTGGTTCAGGCGGGAGGAACATTAATTTCGCAGGAAATGGCGGGTAAACTGATCAAGAACATGAACAATCCCCCCCTAGCGAAAAATAATGAATTCGGCCTCACCGCCCGTGAAATCGAAGTGCTGCAAAAGCTGGCTGCAGGCCTGCGTAACCAGGAAATTGCCGAGTTGTTGTATCTTAGCGAAGGGACGGTTAAAAATTACATCTCAACGATTTATTCGAAGCTGCATGTAAAAGGCAGGCGTGAGGCTGCCCGTAAAGCCCGGGATTCAGGAATCATGGATCATTAATTGTGACTAAAGCGCACTGCCTCTTTATGACTTTTTCAGCCTATACTCATAGCATCAAACCACAAAAGAGGCGATAAAAGGCATGAAGAAAAAAATGTCCGGAAAAGAGCAGCGGCAGCGCGGCCGGAAGTTAAGTGCTTGGAGTTCATTTTGGCGTTTCCCCGTCGTCTGGATGATTGCGGGGGCCGGCGGCATCATTCTCATCGATACGTTATTCAGGCAGCTGACGGCGCAAGTCGAGGGGACGGTTTCCCTTATTCTTACGCTGGTGATGGGCGCTCTGGCCCTCCTGGTTTATAAGCTCACGCTGACGTTCCTGGCCCGGCGGTCCACTCCGGAGATATCCGGACAGCGCGCAGGGATGGAAGCTATTCTGGGCGTATTGACCGGGACGATTTTTATCACAGGGTCCGCTTTGATTATTATGGCTCTGGGAGGGTACTCCTTTCAGTGGGCAGGTTCCGGGAATATGATTTCTGTTCTAATATCCACCATTGTAGCAGCGTTAGGAGCAGCCATTGTTGAGGAGCTTATCTTTCGCGGGCTTATGTTTCAAGCCATTGATCAATTGGGGGGAAGACCGCTCGCGCTTGCCGTGACCTCTCTATTCTTCGGCGTTGCCCATCTTGGAAATACAGGGGCAACCGTTTGGAGCGCGTTCGCCATCTTCCTGGAAGCAGGCGTGCTGCTCGGAGCCGCCTTCTTGTGGCGGCGGAACTTATGGTTTAGCATGGGACTGCATTTTGCTTGGAATGCCATGGAAGGCTTGCTTGGCATTCCGGTTTCCGGGCACGCCGCTGCCGGTCTCTTTACTGTAAAAGTGAACGGTGCCGCACTTGTCACAGGGGGCGATTTTGGACTTGAGGGCTCTATTGTTCCGGTTGCAGGCAGTCTTCTGTTCTCCATTCCGATGCTTATTGCGAGTGCAAGGAAGCGTAGGGGCGACGCCGGCGAGCCTCAGCATTAAAATAAACGGCAGGTTGGCCATCAGGCCGGCCTTTTTATATTTTGCAGACCGTAAACTCTACTTCCGCTCCCCGGATTGATTCTTTAGATGAAGAAAGTTCCTCATTAGGAGCGGCAAAGATACCAGAATTGGGGGATCATCTTGCCGGGCGGGATGAAGCATGACTTCCTGGTAACGGACAGGCGTGTAAGGTTGAACGGTAATCGGCGCGTGCGCTCGGGTACGCAAGGTCGCATGCGGCAGCAGGAAATCCTTCGTCTGCATCTCCCAAGCGACGGACGTTGCCATCAAATAATAAGTGCCGGGCCTGACATCCGTAAAACGAAAGCGTCCCAAGGAAGGAAGCAGCGTCCCGTATAACGGGAATCCTTCGGGAATCGGCTTGGCAAACAAGCCAATCAGGATGAAGCCGTCGAACGGAACGGCCGAACAGATCTCGCCTTCGATCGTGGAGTTGCCGGAAAGCAGAACAGAAGACATCGTTCCCCAGTCGCTCAAATTCCGCAACGACTTGAAGTGCGCTTCCGCTTCTTGCGCTGACCGGCGAAATTCGGACGGCGTCACGCCTACCCGCTCGGTAAACCGGGTCGTGAACGTGCCCAGGCTCTGCTGCCCGATCTCGAGTCCGATATCGCGAATGGTCAAGTTCGTCTGCAGCAGCAGGTCTTTGGCTTTCTGCAAGCGGAGAGCCGAGACATAATACATGGGCGAAAGCCCGATCTTCTCTTTGAAGATGCGCGTAAAATGAAACGGGCTGTATAGCGCAATGTCGGCCAGGCGCGAAAGCTGAAGCGGTTCGTCGATATGCTTGTGAATATAGGCAATAACTTCGTCGATTACTGGATAGTCATCGGTTACCTCTTTCGCCACGCCGTCACCCCGTTTTGAATATTTATCATGCTTTTCCATATTTTAAACCAGATCCGGCTTCTTCGACAATGATCGTCCCTAAAGCGATGATTCAGACGCGGCGGTTTAAGCCCAAAAATCCCCGCGGCCTGTTCGCCAGCGGGGATTTGTTTCGCGATCCGGTGCAGCTTCTGCGGGTTCGATTTCCTAGGATTTGATCAAATCCTCCCGCAGCGGGGTGAAGCAATCGAGCAGCGCGCTGGGCTCCAGCGCTTTGGCGCCGTGCCTTGCTCCGCCGGGAATGACGAGCGTTTCGCCGGCGGAAATGATGCGTTTTTCCCCGTCGATCGTAAATTCGACCCGTCCTTTCAGGCAGTAGGACAGCTGTTCATGCGGGTGGGCATGCTCGTAGCCTTCGGCCCCTTCCTCAAAATGAACCTCCATCATCATCAGCGAAGCGCCGGGCGGCATGATTTTACGTCTAACGCCAGGCTCCGCGTCTTCCCATACGCCGATATTGCTCATAAAGAATACCTCCTCCTTCAAGTTTGCTCGCGGCAAATCGGACGCCGGCGTCCCTTCGCGGGGCCCGTCTAAAACGCCTTCGGGATTTCTATTTTTTGCGTTTTGCCCTGATCGGTCAAATACAGGTTATAGCTGAACCCTTGGTCGTCCATAAAATATGAAACGTATTTGCCGCGCTCATCGAGCCGTTTCGGCAGCAGCAGTGTGGCGATCCGGTGCGACGACGCTTCCTTCGTTTCGGCCGTCAGATGCCAGTGCTTGCCGAGCCCTTCGATTTCCGCCGGATCAACGCCGGCAAATTCGTTTGTTTGGCTAAGCGCCAGCTCGCCCGACGAGCTGAAGATAAACCGCCCCTCCATCAGCGCCCGCTTGCCGTTGACGTGAAAAGATTGCCCGCGCAAATCCATCTTGTATAACGTGTGGAACAGCCACTGCACCCGGCCCGGCCGTTCCAGATCGACGGCGTCGACGACGACGAAATACGCGTTTTGCACGAAATAAATTTCGCGCTTGTATTGCTTCAGATAAGGAACATGCTCCTGGTACGCCTGCGTCGGATTCATGCGGACGTACGCGTAATCCTTGCCCCGATGCGCGTCTTCGACCTCGCCTTTGGCCGCGATGTTCAGCGCCTTGTTCATGTCGGCGAACTGCCCTTGGCCGTCGATCAGAATGGCGTTTTTCGATCTCGTCTGCCGGCGCCAATTTAAATGCATGGAGCTGTTAAACGCGACGTAATAGCCGCTTTCCACCGCCAGCGGTTCGCCGTATGCATGCAGCATGAACGCGCCCTGATCTCCGTGGCTGTGGCTGACCGAGCCGTACCGGCTGCTTTTGGCCACCAACGAAATTTGCTCCTGCGGGTGGTGCATCCGGTGATGCATCGCTACCCAGCCGACGTCCTGAAACCATTTGACCGGCTCGATATCGGACGGTTCAACGGCTTGAACCCGGGGATAATTACGGTAATAAAGCAAATCGTCGAAATGAAAATCCCACCAGCCGTAATTGTAGAACATCCGGTCCGCTTCCGGATTCCGGTCCTTCAGCTGCTCGTAATACCACTGGTACCAGCCGTTCCCCGTGATCCCGGCATATTGGCGCATGTTGTAGCCGACCTTTTTGATGATGTCGTCCCCCAGCGTCGAGTTGTCGCCGAACGATGTCCGGGTCGATGTCGTCGGGCTGTAGCAGTAAAGCGGAAAATCGCCGGTATGCCGGAAAAAAGGACGCTCGAACACGTTGATTCCGGCGAAATTTTTCATCAGGTCCAGCGCTTCGGTCAAATAAGCCATGCCCGTCGTCCAATAATGCGGGCCCTCGGCCCAGCCGCCGTCGGCGCCGCCCCATGGGGAAAATAACGTGTAATAATATTCTATCGTATAATCCAGCCACGCCTTCGCTTGCGGCTCGTCGTCGAACAGCGCGATGCAGCAGGGGACAAGCACCGAAGACAAGGAGCGGACCGCATGACTGTCATACGGGATATGATGGATTTTCGAGCGTTTGATCACATGGTCAGCCACCTGCTCCGTTCTGCGCAGCAGCCGCTCGCGCACCGTCTCCCGTTCGCTTTCGTTCAATTGATCGTGCAGCCAGTCATATCCCCAGGCAAGCGCCCCCGCGATCCGAAAGGCGGCTTCATCGTTATAATCCCGGCTTGTCGGCCCTTCCGGGTCCCAGGAGGCGGCGTGCAGCAGCCACGCTTTCGCTTTGGCAAGCACATCCGCATCCTGCAGCACGACGCCCGCGATGCTCAGATGCCGGATGGCGTACAGTACTTCCTGGCAAGCAAGGTAGCTTTCCCGCCATAACGCGGCCGTGCGGCGATGGCCCGGATAGGGCTTCGGTTCCGCGATCAGCTCGCGCGTCAGCCATGGCTTGACGGAATGCTCGTAAAACGCGCGCCACCCGGTGCCTTCCGCATCCTCCGCGATGCTGCCGCGGTACGCGTCGATTTCGCCCGGCTGCAGCCACAGCCTCGGGTGGCCGCCCTGCACCCGGCGGTAACGGTCCGCCGCGGGTGCCAGCGGCGTCTCGGGCAGTCCCGCCGGTACATGGAAGGCGCGCACGACGCTCCATTCGGATTGCCCTCCCGCCGCGCCTCCTTCCGATTCAAGCAGCGCGTACCGCCAATAGTAATCGCCCGGCTCCAAGGCCTCGTCCGGCGTAAAAAAGTTGTACCCTATAGGCTCGTATCTTCTCGTCGTTTCCTGCCGAAAGTCCGGGGAAGACGAAATCTCCAGGACGTACCGGTCATCCTCCAGCTTGGCCGGAATCCACGTGAAGCGCGGCGGATTCTCGTACAGCACGGTGTCTTCCCGCGGCGCGTACTGAACGGTCAGATCCCCGCTTACGGGCTGAAACAACGCATTTACTGCATTCATGCTTTTCCCCTCCATGTGCCATGTCGTCGTTAACGCATAAACAATCCGCCGTTCACTTCGATCGTCTCCCCGGTCAGGTAATCCGATAACTGCGACGCCAGGAACAACACCGCGTTGGCCACGTCCTGCGGTGTGCCTTCCCGCCCCAGCGGGATTTTGGCGACGGTCGCGGCCCGGCCTTCGTCCGAGGTAAAGGTCGCATGAAAAGCCGTCTGACCGATAAAACCCGGCGACACGCAGTTGACGTTGATGCGATGGCAGGCCAGTTCCTTGGCCAAGCCTTTCGAATAGGAAATGACCGCCGCCTTGCTCGCCGCATAAATCGATGCGCCCGGGCCGCCGCCGTCATGCGCCGCGACGGACGTCATATTGACGATTTTCCCGCCGCCCCGGCGGATCATGCCGGGAATGACCAGCTTGCTCAAGAACACGCAGGACTTGAAGTTCACGTCCATGACCCGGTTGTAATGCTCCTCCGTCATGTCGACGTTCGGCACGCGTTTCACCAAATGGCCTGCGTTATTCACCAAAATATCGACCGGGCCGCCAAACTCCGCCTGAGCGGCCTCCACCATGGCCTCCAGCTGCCTTGTATCGGTCACGTCCGCTCCGAACGCGGCCGCTTTGCCGCCGGCTTCCGCGATTTCCGCGACCAATGCTTCCGCCTGCTCCCGGCCGCTGCGGTAATGTACTCCTACCGCGGCGCCGCTTGCTGCCAGCGTCTTTGCGATCTCGCGGCCGATCCCTGAGCTTGCCCCTGTCACAAGCGCGATTTTGCCGTGCAAATCCACTGTCATCCCACCCTCTCTTCATATATGCATGCCATGTTGCCGTCCAGCGGCAGCGACATCGTTATGACCGTCCCCTGGCCCGGGACGCTGTCGATCGCAAGCCCGTAAGCTTCGCCGTACACCATTTGAATCCGGCGATGCACGTTCATTAGTCCAAGGCCGCCTTTATGATAGAGCGACCCCGTATCGGATTCGGCCAGCCGGTTCAGCCGCAGCTTTTCCCGCACGGCGCGCAGCCGTTCCGCCGTCATGCCCGCCCCGTTGTCCTCGACGATGACATAGAAGCGGTCACCCTCGGCTGCTGCACCGATCCGAATCCGGTGGTGATCCTGAATGCCGTCAGGGAACGCATGCTGGAACATGTTCTCGATGAGCGGCTGCAGCGTAAGGCGCACCATTTTGTGCAGCAGCAGCTCCGGCGGGATCGCCACGTCCAGCTCGAATTCGCGCTGCGTCCGGTACTTCAGGATCGTCATATAGCTGAGCACATGCTTCAATTCGTTGACGACCGTGATTTCCGCCAAATTCGTCTGAAGCGCGTACCGCAGCATGTGGGCCATCGCTTCGACGATCTCCATGATTTCTTCCGAGTCCTGGACGACGGCGTAACATTTGATCGTCTCCAGCGTGTTGTACAGGAAATGCGGGTTCATCTGCAACTGCAAAGCCTGGAACTCCGCTTTGTGCTGCTCCAGCGCGATCCGCTGCAAATTCAGCTCCGTTTTGTTGGACCGGATTTCGGCTTCGTACACCCGCTCGATCATCTCGGATAACCGCGTCAGCATCATGTTGTAGCTGCGGATCAAAAAGCCGAATTCGTCCTGCCGCCCGTCATCGTCGATCGTTTTCCATTCGCCTTTGTCCATCATGCGCATGTTCCGCACCAGCTTCTTGAGCGGCTGTACGAGCGAATTGCCGAACCGGCCGGCGAACCACAACGCGATCATGAGCGTAAATGCGCCGGCGATCACCGTCGTGTACCGGATGCTCATGATGGGCTCGCGCAGCTCGGACACCGGCACGGAGATAACCATCCGCCAATCGGCCGCATGCAGCCGCTGCGACACGTACATCCGCCGCTCGCCATTCACCTTCGCCGTGAACGTGTCCCGGTCTCCCGCCAGCAGCTGACGTTTGATCTCCTCATCCATGTATTCATCCGTTGCAACCTGATCCGGCTGGTCGACGAAGTGGCCCTGTCCGTCTACGATGAAGGAATACCCCTTTTTCCCGAGATCCATCTGGCCCCACAGCTTCGATATTTCCTTCGTGTTCAGCTTCATCCCGAGAATGCCCCGGGGCTGGTGGGAGACGATCCCGCGCACGCGGCGGATGAACGTAATGTACTGTGCGTCCCCCGGAGCGACCGAAGCCGAGTTGATCAGCGCCCCGAGCCCGTCCTTCGGGATTTGCCCTTCGATCAGCTCGTAATACGCTTTGTAATCCTTCACTTCGTCCTGAATGATGTCTTTCGTCGTAATCGCCTTGCCGTCCTGATTGATGACATAGATCAAGTCGATCTGCGGATAGATGATAAACGCCTGATCGAACTTTTTTTGAATCCGCTCGGACAATTCGTAATACTGGAAGCTGTTGTCCGGGTCCATCTCCATGAATTGAAGCACGTCCCGGTCGGACAAAATCGTTTTGCTCGCATTGTCAAAGGTCTGCAAATACAAATCCGTATGGTACGCGGCATGCGCGATCATTTGCGATAAATAGCGCTCGAGCTGGCGATCCAGCAGCTTCGAGGATTGCACGTACGTGATGGCGCCGACCACCGACAACGAAATGACGATAAGCACCGTAAAATAAAAGAAGATGCGGTGCGATATGCTTTTGCCGAACATCAAGAGGAGATCCCCAGCTTCTGCCGGTATTCGGACGGCGAGATGCCCTCGTATTTTTTGAAGGTTTTCGTGAAGTTGGAGTGGTCGGCGTATCCAACCGCATAAGAGATGTCCGTGATCCGGTGCCGCTCTTCGCCAAGCATCCGCTTGGCGTATTCCATGCGCCGTTTCGTGCGGTATTGGACGAAGGTCTCGCCGGTCGTCTGCTTGAACATGACGCTGAAATAATTCGGATGCAGCCCGAGCAGGTCAGCCACCTCCTCCAGCGAAACCTCGCTGGCGAGATTGCGTTCGATATACGCCTTGGCCTCCTCGATCGGGTCCTTCAGCTTGCCTTTTCTGCGCCGGTGCAGGTTTTCCAGCGTCTGCCCGACGTTATCCTCGAACCGATTCCAGGCATCCGCAAACGGCAGACCGCGCTCCAGCTGCAGGCATTCGGCAAGCGTAATGGGGACATCCCTTGCTTTCAGCTTTTTCATCAGCAGCGCATAAAACTCTTCCAGCATTTCGGACTTCTCGGCATCATGCAGCCGGTAACCCGAAATTTCGCCCGCCCAAGACCGCAGCAGCTCCTGCGCCTGCGCACGGTCCACGTAATAAATCGCCTGCTCGAAGCGTTCCAGCCATTCGTCGATTTTGGCCACTGACAAATAAGCGGAGCGTCCGAGTTTGGACGCGCGCTGCACGAGCCGCCCCAGCGTATCATGCAGCTGCCTTTTGCCGATCGGCTTCAGCAGGTACTCCCTCACCCCGTAGCTCATGCAGGTCTGGGCATACGTAAAATCGTCGTACCCCGAAATGACGACCGTCTGCACGGGAGCATCCATTTCGGCGAGTTTTTCGCATAACGCCAGACCGTCCATGACAGGCATGCGGATATCCGTGAATACGAAATCGGGGAGCTCTTCCCGGACGGCCTCCAGCGCTTCCGCTCCGTTGGCGGCCTCGCGGATGGATGAAACCGGAACCCCGGATTGCCGAATGAATACGGTCAGGCCTTTCAAAATCATGGGTTCGTCATCAACAATGAGAATGCGATACATCCGATGGAACAGCTCCTTTCGATTTCGATCATCCGGTATAGGCCGGGTTTAGCTAAGACACCTGCTTCGTCCAAAGGCCGGCTGAGCCGGTTTATTTGCGCGGCAGGAATACGCCTTCTTTTTTCTGGAACCGTTCGTTCGCTTCGGCCAGCACGTCCTTGCCGCCTTTCGATTTCCACTCCTCGATCACCTTCGGCCAATTTTCGATCGGCTCCTGTCCGTACACCATTTTCACCATATGCGTGATGAGGACCGGCGGCGGCGTATCCGACAGCGGCGTAATGTCCGGGTTCTTTTTAAGCGCTTCCAATCTCGGCTCGAATTCCATGCCGTCGCGTCCTTCATGTGCGAGAATGTTATCGAACACGCTCATCAGGTTGCGTCCTTCTTCCGTCAGGCTGAGCGAACCTTTGTTATAAGTCGTATCCTGCACGAGCCACAAAAACGACTGGCGGTACCGCTCTTCGTCGACGCCCTGGGAATCGGTCGGCTGCTTGTAGTCGATTTTGTCGCCGTTCATCGTGTAGTTCTCGCCTTCGACCCCGAACGTGAAGAACTTCTCCGCTTCGTCGGATACCATCCAGTCGAGGAATTGAATGACCTTCTCCGGATGCTTGTATTTGGCGTTGATGAAGTAGGAGCGGTTGACGTCGCCGTACAAGTAATATCCGCCTTTGCCGTCAGGTCCGACCGGGGACGGAATGATTTCCAGCTTCGCGTTCGGCGTTGACTCCTTCAGCTGGGTTTCCCACTGGATCAGCTCGTTGGCGTTCATCGACCACATGCCGGCTTTGCCCGCCAGGATCGTGTTTTTGAACGTCGTCGGATTGATCGTCGCGAACTCTTTATTGATCAGCCCTTCATCGTACATCGTTTTATACGTAGAGAGCGCTTTCATCATGTTTTCCGAATCAAAAAATTTCGGCTGCACTTCACCGTTCACTTCTTCAAACTGGCTTAAATACGGGAATACGTCATACGCGCCGAAAAACGTATCCGCATATTTGAAATCCTGCCTTCCCATGTACGGGTTCTCCACGCCGAGCTTTTTGAAGGCGCGCAGCACGTTCAGATACTCGTCGACCGTCTTCGGCACGGGCAGCCCCGTCTGATCCAGCAAATCCTTGCGAATCCACGTCGCCCGGCGGGAAGGATTGGACAGCCATTCCGGGATACCATAAATTTTACCTTGATAGGTCATGCGATTCCAAGCTTCCTTTGGAATTTTCTTCAAAAGGTTCTGCCCGTGCTCCTTCAGCAAATCGTCAAGCGGCATGAACACGCCGGCCTCCACGGAACCCGCCATTTCTTTGCCCGTCACGCCGCCCTGGCCCTGCACCACGTCCGGAATGTCGTTCGTCGCGAACATTTGCGCCATTTTCTGCTCGTATTCCTTATGCGGCACCAGACGGATATCCAAATCCGTTTTCGTCAGCTCTTCAAGCCGTTTCACCCATTTGTCCTGGTTGATATCGGGCGATTTCTCGACATGTCCGAAATTGAGCGTCCGCAAGGAAATCGAAAACTTCGTGACCTCATCCGCCGCTTCCTGCTTCGTTTCTTCCTTGCTTTCCCCCTGCCCGCCGGACGTCTCCTGTTTTCCCGAGCATCCCGCCAGCAGCCCTGCAGCCATAACGCCCGCCAGCAGCAAGTTTGCCCATTTTTTCATGTTATCCCCTCTTCTCAAAAAAATGATGTTTGCAGGTCATGGATGATTTTCGCTAGCCAGATTGTATCGTCAAAGCCCCAGCGACCGTGAGGGAGCAACTTCATGTGCGCTGGGCATTTTTTAAGATTTGACCGCTCCGAGCGTAAGCCCTTTCACGAAATGCCTTTGCAAAAACGGGTAAATCAAAATGATCGGCAGCGTCGCGATAATGATCGTCGCCATTTTGATGCCTTCCGGGGACGTAAACGCCAAATCGCTGAATTGCGATGCGCCGGGGTCAATACTGATATCGTCCGTTTCGAACATTTTTTTCAGCTTTACCTGCAAAGGCCACCATTTCGGCTGATCGATATAATACAGTGCGCTCATGTAGGCGTTCCAATGTCCCACCGCGTAAAAAATGCCGAGCGACGCCATCACCGGCTTGGACAACGGCACGACCATGCTCGTCATGATTCTCAATTCGCCGCATCCGTCGATTCGTGCGGAATCGATCACCTCGGCCGGAAGCTGCTTGAAAAACGAATGCATCACGAAAAAGTTGAACGCACTGATCGCTCCCGGCAGAATCAGCGCCCATGGCGTGTTCATCAGGTGCAGGTTTTTGATCAAAATAAAGTTCGGAATAAGCGGCGCGCTGAAAATCATCGTCACCAGCACCAGCAGCACGACGATCCGCCTGCCCACGTATTCCTGCCGCGATACCGGATAAGCGAGCGTCGCCGTGGCGACCAGATTGACCAGCGTCCCGGCCACCGTGATGAACACCGAGACGGCAAAGGAGCGCCAAATGGATGCGTCGCTGAACACGTATTCGTAATTGATCAGCGTGAATTCGATCGGCCAAAAGGTTACCTTTCCCGACGTAATCGCCGCCGAGGAGCTGAAGGACTGCGCGATCACGTTCAGGAACGGCAGGAACATGACCAGCCCGAGTATCGTCAAAAACAAAATATTAAACGCGTTAAACGTTTTGTAGCCGCCGGACATTTTCCGGTTCATGGGTCCTCCTCCTCTTCATCGGGATGTTGCTAAAATCCTCTAATACAGGCTTTCGCCCGTCGTCTTTTTGCTGAAGAAGTTCCCCGCCATCACGAGCACCAGGCCGACCACGGACTTGAACAGCCCGACCGCCGTCGTGTAGCTGTATTGCTGGGACAACAGGCCCGCCCGGTAGATGTACGTATCCAAAATTTCGCCGTTTTCCATGTTCAGCGCGTTGAGGAACACCCATACCCGTTCAAACCCGAAATCCAGGAACTTGCCGATATGCAGCAGGAACAAGATCATGATGGTCGGGAGGAGCGCCGGGAGCGTGATTTTCAGCGTCTGCTTCCAGCGGTTCGCCCCGTCGATCTCCGCCGCCTCGTACAGCTCCGGGTTGATCCCCGCCAAAGCCGCAAGGTACAAAATCGTGCCGTACCCCGTATCGCGCCAAATGCCCGAGCCGACCAGCACGCTGCGGATGTAATGGTTATCGCCTAAAAAGTACAACGGATCGATGCCGAACAACCCGAGCAGCTGATTGAGAATGCCCGTGGTCGGCGACAAAATGGCCACAGACATGCCGGCGATGACGACCCAGGACAGGAAGTGGGGCATGTACACGACGGTTTGGACCACTCTTTTGAACATGACAAGCCGCAGTTCATTGAGCAAAATGGCCAAAATGATCGGCGCCGGAAACGCGATGACGAGGTCGTACAGCCCGATCAGCACCGTATTTTTCAAAATCCGCAAAAAGTCGTAATGCTCGAACATCGTCTTGAAATGCGTAAAGCCCACCCACTCGCTGCCGGTAAAGCCTTTAAAAATGTTGTAGTCCTGAAACGCAATGACCGAGCCGCCAAGCGGGATGTACTTGAAAATGAGAAAATACAAAATGCCGGGAAGCGAAATGATGTACAGCGCCTTATACTTCCACATCAGCTGGGCGATGCCGCCGCTCTTGGCGCGTCTTCGCCCCATGCCCGGGGGCAGCGCCTCGGCCGCTTCGGGTTTCATTGACATATCGATCCTCCTTCTGCCGTATGGGAATAGGTTAGAGACTCCAGGGTCTTCGGATTTTGCCAAATCCTCTACTTTCATACTAACGGCGGAAGGCGGGATGCTCCATGGCTGGATTCTTTGTGGGCTGGTGATTTTTTAAGGTGGAAAAAGGGGATGGATCGGAAGAATGGCGTTGCTTGGAGAGTGAAACAGCCGGGGCCGCTCGCGGGCACAAAAAAAGCCTCATCTCCCGGAGTGGAGAAGAGGCTATGATCATGTCCAGTATGGGGATCCGTCCAGAGAACGGGAACGGCCGTGTGGAAAAATCTCAGGCTTGCTTGCGTTTGCGTCCAAACAGCTCTTGGCGGAGTTCGTCCAAATGACCCAGCACCTCGCGCGATGCTTCTTCAATCGGCTTCAGCACGTCGTAGGACTGGGACGCCGCGGTCTTGCCGTCCATCATCCGGGAGGCCTCCTTCGCCAGCCGGTGAATCCGCGCATGCGGTTCATCGAGCGCTTGAAAGGACGGCAGCTTGGCGAGGGCCTCGCTTGTTCGGCGTTCATCGTACCACTTGCCCAAACGGCATGCATGGTGGTCGCCCGCTGCCTCGAGATCGAGCCGATGAAAACCGAGCAGGCTGTTGTATACCCACCAGCGCCACAGCAGATGGTCGGTTTTCACGGTGCGAAGGGTCTGCTCTTCGCTCAGGCGCGGAAAAAGACCCAGAGTTTGCAGCCGCAGCCCGTTTACCTTTTTGCTCGCTTCGTAAATGTCTTTGCCGGTTGCCAGCGCATGCTGCTGAATCCGTTCCTGATGCTCCAGCATGACGGCCGTGCGCGCCGATATGTCCTTCGTTGCCGCGGCTTGCTCCTGTACGACCGCCGCAATGCCGGAGGTGGATTCGCCGATCCCTTTGATCTGCTGCATCATGTGGTCCAGACTGCCGATCGCTTCCTGCGCGCGGTTTACGTGCCCGAAGATGTCCTGCTCCATCTCTTCGGTTTGGCGCCGGACGTCGAACGTCGTCTGATCCATCCGGGCGATGCTGCTTGTCACCTGCTCCACCGAGCCCTTCGTCTGTTCGGCCAGTTTCCGCACCTCGCTTGCGACGACGGCGAAACCTTTGCCGTCCTCCCCGGCCCTCGCCGCTTCGATCGATGCGTTTAAAGCCAGCAGATTCGTCTGCTCCGCCACCTCGCGGATGAGTCCGACAACCTGGGTCACGTTTTGCACCGTCTCATGCAACTCTTCAAAACGGCTGCGGGTATCGGCGAACCGTTCGATGATCGCCAAAAATCCGTTCAACGCCGAAGCGACCACTTCCTGCCCCTGCCGCGCCTGCTCCAGCATCCCTTTGCTGCTCACCGCCATGCGGGTGGCGTGTTCGGCCACCTCCTGCACCGATGCGGACAGCTGCCGGGCGCCCGTACTGACATTGTTCGTCTCCTCCAGCGATTGCGCGACCGAATCGAGGAGCGGTTTGATTTTATCCATTTCGATCAACGTTTCGACGATCTGGCTGTTCGTTTCGATTACCTGGTAATGATGCGCTTCATCGTACGCTTCCAGCACCAGCTGCGTGTCCAGCGTAATGATCCGGTTCAGCGACGTGATGATCGCCGCGGCTTTGTGCCGGTTCGGAAATTCCTCTAAAATGAGCGGAACAAGCTCTTCATAAATCCGGGTAAACGCCCCGATAAACCATTCCGGCGCAAGCTTGATGCGGCTGTGAATATGCCCGATCCGCATCCGCGACTCGAAGTAGGACTGATCCAGCTCCACCCGCGGGATCGATTTCAAATAAGCGATAAACGTGCCGGTCAGGCGCTCCCTGTTGCTGTGCTGCTGGATGATCTCCCGCATCTCCTGAACTTGCGCCAAAATTTCGTAGTGCCGATAGGTAATCCGCTCCGCGTGCGCATCAATGAGCGCGGTTAACTGGCGTACGTTCTCCAAATCGGTCTGATGAATTTGCAAAAATTCTAGCTTTTGCTTCAAATGCCCCTTCGCCTTTATGTCGGTCGAAGCCTGCAATGGTATGCCATCATCCCTCCGACTCTTCTTTTGAAAAAACATCTGATCCCCTCCTGTTGTATTTGGCTCTCGTTGATCCTCCCAGCGCTGCGATCTACGGCCTACCTCTCTTTAGCTTATCCTTGACGCCGTTTTCCGGCATTGTAGAAGGCTGCCGCCGGCTTGCGCAAGCCCTGGCTGCCGAGACGATGCGACCGTCTCGAAACCGTTTACGATTCCTGCTTTCTTATTTATCGGCAATTCTGATTAAGAACTGGATATCGACATAGCGTAAATTCCAATAACACAAAAAAATGCCCCCCAAGAGCGTGCCGGATGAACCAAAGGCTTCGGTTCCCGCTTCGCTTTTAAAAGGTGCACTTGTTAAAATACGGCCAGGGCGATCGAGAACACGACCCAGTTCAATCCCGAGTTCATTAAGTCGTTCCTGACAGGATACGAAAAACATCGCCCATTAAGCAAGGCTGCCCGAAAAACCATCGCGGGCCGTTTATGCTCAGATTTGGGTCCTTTGCCTTTATGAGTTATGCGTTTCCCGCTTGATGGTTCGTTTGCTCCTTCTTATTCAATCCAATGACCTGACTCCGTGGAATTAGCGGATTATAATACACGACATAAGCCTTGTTAAATCGCTCGAAACCCCATGATGAAACCCGTCCACCACAATGAGGTCAATTTCTTAACAGCATCCCTTGAAAATGAGGGCTTCCTTCGCCCATATGCCGAGTATGGAAGTATTCCATATGAAAATAGATTTGGATGATCCGCTGAATCTCCTCATCCGGGTACATGGCAAAGTAGCGCTTCGGCTCATACGTATCCTGCTCCCAAATGCCGTCCGTGGACATGCCTCCATAAAGCCCTAAATAGAACAATCCGCCGGGCTTCATAACGCGTTTGATTTCCGCGAGCACGCTAGGCAGCTGGGCTTTCGGGACATGCAGCAAGCAGTTCATGGCGTACACCGCATTAAAGGAGCGATCCGCAAAATCCAGATGGTAAAAATCCATCACCCTTGCGTGCAGCCCTTTTTGCCTGCATAAACGGACCATTTCTTCGGATAAGTCTACGGCCGTGACATCAAACCCATGATGTTTAAAAAACAGGCTGTCCCGCCCCGGACCCGCGCCGATTTCTAGAACGCTGTGTACATCATTCGACCGGAACGCATTCAGCACGTTGTCACGTTCCTCGGCTTTCCAGCCTTCCAGTTCTGCCGAATCCCTAAGATTCGCATGATTGTCGTATGCCTGTTTCAGCGTTGATTTGATGGATGAAAGTTCTACGCTCCTCTGCCTCCCAACCATGGTAATGTCTTCCGCTGGCTGTGCTTGTCCAATCGAGCATCCCTCTTCAGCCGCAAGCATTTCAACGAATTTAACATCTGCGGGAGCAAAGGTATACTTAACTAGTTCATGCCGCTTCACCCATCGTACTTCGTCATGATCTACAAGTTGGATGGTGCCGTCAATGAATCGGGCTTTATATGCAATCAACTGGATATGCTTTTCGCCATAATGATGATCGTTTATTCCGAACCATGCGTAAGGCTCGATTGTGATTTGCATTTCCTCGCGAAGCTCGCGCTTCAGACAGTCGATTGGCGATTCTTCTGGCTCCAGCTTGCCTCCCGGGAACTCCCACAGGCCTGCCTGGGGTTTGCCGGACTTTTTTCTGGCGATGAGGACTTGTCCTTGCTCGTTTTCGATGACGGCTGCGGCGACTTGGATCAATGGGGGGGACCTCCTTGTTTAATAGCTCAATTCATCCTTCTCCTAACAACTATTATCTTATTATCCCATATTGTCAAAGAGTGTATTTCATAGCCTTTCAATTTTATATAAATTTATATAAAAAATTAACGGGAAAACTCTGGATGAAATCAAAAGAAGCCGTTAAAGTTAATTAAAGACTCTCCACCGATTATTATTAAAAAAAGGCTCTGGACGAAGTGATTAACGATCGTTCCTGAGCCTGTTTTTGTGTAAAAATAAATATTTCGATGCAGTTCTACTCGAACCCCTTTATAACCCCCAGGAATCCCCCTAATCCCTAACATGAATCAAAATATACTTCGTCGTTTGATCCCATCCCAAATCGAATGGTACACGGTACCGGTCGGCGGTATGGGAGTTCACGAGGGGATAGCCGTTGGCGTCGTGCCCGACGACGATGGAAAAGTGGTCCGTGTCCCCTTTCAGCTCGTAGCCGATCAGATCGCCCGGCTGCAGCTTGGCAATCGCGCCGTGCGGGTGCTTGTCGCTGGATCGCGTAATTTCTTCAAAAGTTCCTTTGGCAACCAGGCGGCCGTATCCGGAGTAAAACAAGAAGCGCTGGAAGGCATCCGTCTGCACCCAGGCCTGGCTTCCGCCTCCCCGATATCCCCAAATGCCGGACATCGGCAATCCGCCGCCTTCTTTTTTATCGCCAAGCACCTGGGATGCGAAGTTGGTGCAGTCTCCTCCCAGAGACGTATAATCCCTATAATTCCGGTTGTATCGATTGTTATTGCCGGCTCCCCAAGCCAGTCCCGCATATTTGTTGGCGTAAGCGACGGCGCGTTCCCGTTTGTATCTGCCTTCTTTTTGGGCCGCCTCGGGTTCGGGCGAAAGATGCGGAAAGCCGGGAGGGGAATCCGGGATCAGATCCGGATTTTCTTCAAGCGGATCGAGGTACCACTCCTTTTTAACGATCCATCCGTCGCTCGTTTTTTTCAGGATAAGGGCATGCCGGGTACCGATTCCAAAAGACTGCGGAGGAACGGACGACGACTTGTAGCCGTAAGAAATTTTGGTGGATTGGACCAGAGAAAGTACGGCTTGATCCCCTACTTCCTTCAAACGGGCGATTCGGATGCGGGGTTCGGCGGCGATCAGCCGAAGTCCGCGTTTTTCAACCCATGCGTGGACGTATGTTGCGCGTTTTAATTCCATTTGGTAAGCGTAGCGGCCCCCAGATTCGGACAGGTCGTAATATTTTTCAATCGTCGTCGGCTGCTGATCAATGAGCAAGCGGTTGCGGTCTTGGTACAATTGCTCCAAAAACGGCATCATCTTTACTTTATCATCGTCCTGCTCGGGGGAAAGCGCATAAGTATCCGATGGCGATAAGCAAAGGATCAAAGACATGCCAATCAGCAAAAACAGTCGTAACACGGCGGAAATCTCCCTTATCAAGGTTATTTAAGCGTCAGGGCTTTATTGAAAATCCTTGAATATCCTTTTGAGAATCAACCTTTATGCTTCCCATGATGAACGGAAATATCCTTTGAGGTTCGAATTCCATATCCTGGTTTCAGACAAGTTTCGGCCGCTAATTGGGACTACCTTCACCGTTTCGCTCATATAATTTGGGGACAACGTTTTTTGGGGTGAAAAGATGCCGCTTCCTTCCGTCCTTAAACAAACCGTTATGCGCACAAGCATCATTTTTCTGGTGAAAGCCATCGGGCTTGCGGCCCGCATCCCATTGTTTCGGCTGCTCGGCTCGGAAGGAACAGGGATCTATCAGATCGTATACTCCATCTTCGGATTCGCGCTTACGCTCACCGTAGGGGGCTTCCCTACACCACTGGCGCTCATGACGGCAAAAAACGCAGCTCGCGGTCTGCAACTTTTCAACCGGCTGGTTGTCCCGTTTTTGATCCTGGGTGTATGTTCCGGCTCTCTTTACTACGCCATAGCTCCATATATTGCTTATGATCTCGGGGACAGCCGTCTGGCGTTTCCCATCCGCTGCATTGCGCCGGCGCTCGCGGTGATTCCATTACTGCAGCTGTACCGCGGTTATTTGCAAGGGATCGAGTCTTACCTGCAAGCGTCCGTTTCCGAACTCGTCGAGCAGGCGGTGCGCGCCGGTACGATGTTATTATTGGCGGTTTTATGGCTGAAATACGGCATTCATGCTGCGGCCGGCGGGGCGGCGTTCGGGGCCTTTACAGGCGGCGTGACCGCATTATGTTTTCTTTGGGTTTTGCGAAATAAAAATCAAAAGGGTTCGCCGATCAGTGCGGGGAAAACGTCCACGTTACGCTGGTTCATCCTGGGGCCGGAAGCCTTTCTTTTCGTAAAGTCATCCCTTGCCATGATGTTTACCCGTTTAATTTCCCCGGCAGCCGATCTTCTGGATGCGCTGATTATCCCTCGCCGACTGCAGATCGCGGGACTTACCCACTCGGGTGCCCTCGCCGTTTACGGGGAAATATTCGGCATGGCATCGATCATCGTTTACCTGCCTACCATTGTGACCGCCGCTTTATCCTATACAGTTGCCTCGAAGCTGTCAGCCAGTTGGCAAAGCAACAACAGGAAAGATTTTATAGAACGCTCGAACATATGCCTGGAAATCGGGTGGTTATGGGGGATCAGCTCTGCCATCATCCTTTTCTTTCATGCGGACGAGCTCTCTAGGCTCATTTTTGGAAACGAAGATGCGGCCGCGGCCATTCGCTGGATGTCCTTTGCCCCGATCATTGCGGGGATGAGGGAGCTGACGACGACGATTTTATGGACGACCGACCAAAGGAAAGCGCCCTTCATCGGCTCTCTTTTCGGCCTTGCCTGTTCCGTGATTGCAGCATACTTCTTAACGGCCATTCCCGGGTTCGGTTACGCCGGCGCGGCCATCGGCATCTTCCTATTCGAACTCGTTCCATTGCTTGGGAACGCCATCGTTTTGCATAAACAGTGCAAAGGTGCGTTTTCCATCGGCCACTTGTTTAAAATCTCGCTGTTTCTGGTGCTGATTCCCTTTCTCCATGCTCCATTGGATGCCTTTCTGGCGCACATCGGCCTGGCGTCGTCGGCTCTCCGATCGGCCATAAGCCTGTTGTTTTTTACCGCCAATATGGTTTTATACATCCTGTACCGATTCCGGAAAAAATAATCCATGAATCGGGAGGGCCAATGAGTGCTCTACACCCGAAAAAGCAAAAATAAAGCCTTATCTATCGCGAAGAATAGATAAGGCTTTTACGATTCAGCACGTTTACGATTCCGTCTTCCCATACGGCTCCAACAAACGCCCGCTTACCTTGGTAAGAAACGCCGACCATCTCTCTTGAAATTCGGGGTCGCTTGACTCAAGGCCGGTCATGATCTGCGTGATGTTGCTGAAAATGATCGGATACGTCGTTAATGCGGTCAGCGCCAGCGCCAAAAGTTCAGGGTCGAGATCCGGCGGCACCATCCCCTTTTCTTGTTGGGCCTTCCAGTACGACGCGTAGGATTGCAGGGCATTTTCCCCGCCCTTATTCCATGAGGTTTGCTCGGCTCGCGCCTCAAGCGCTTCCCAAGCGCTGAACTTAATGAAGTCCGCCCTCGCCTGGCTGTTGACTCTGAAACGGTGCTCCGCAATATGGAGAGGATCGTCGGGAACCTGGGCAACCCACTCTGGTTCACTCGTCGCTGAATACGCCAAAACCGCTTCCAGCAGTTCCGCTTTCCCTTTGAAGTAATGATAGATCAGCTGCTTCTTCACCCCGGCGTTTTCCGCGATCGCCTCAATCCGCGCCCCCTTAAAGCCCTTGTCGAAAAACTCGCGTTTTGCGGCTTCAAGAATGTTCTTTTGCGTACGTTCCGCGTTGCGTATTTCTCCCACTCGGCTGTACCTCCATCCCAGTCTGTTAAAATCATCGTACCCGCTTACTGAACTGCTGTCAAATTTAATTTTACAAAAATAAAATTATACTTGACGATAGTAAAGTTATAACTTACCATGTAGTCAGTAACCAATATTTGCTACAAGGTGGCGATGGGAACAAACGCGTAGCTTCGCTGAAGGCAGGAAAATCCGAATGGTCTTGAAGGGGGCTGTGATGCCGAAGAGCGAAATTCGGGTGGCGAAAATGATTTCCTGGATTGAATAAGCTTTGCATCGGTATCGTAAAAAAATTAAATCAATGGAGGAATTCCCATGACCGTGTTATCGATCGTTCTTCAAAGCTTGCTGATTGCTTATTATGTCTTTTCGGGTTCCGCGAAGATCGCGGGGGCCAAATACTGGGTGGATGTGTTCAACGGTTTGAAGCTGCCTCAATGGTTCCGCGTCATCACGGGCCTGGTTCAGTTGGCCGGAGCGGCCGTGCTCATCATCGGCTATTGGTATGCAGAGGCGGTTGCATGGGGCGGCATTTGGCTTGGATTTACGATGCTGGTCGCATTTTTTGCGCATATCAGGGTTAAAGATTCGTTCGGCAAAACGGTGCAGCCCGTCGTGTTCCTTGCGCTTATCCTCGTTGTAACCCTTATGAATGCGGACGGCATCATGAACCTTTTATGATCACGATCGATACGCCGGGACCTACGGCTGCGGCTCCCGGTTATTCCGCTCCAACGAAAAAACACCCGGCAACCCGCCGAGTGCTTTCCCCACTAAATCTGCTATTCCAACCTTTTTTATCTGATCTTTTCTATCTATTCTTTTTATCTAACCTTGTTTTAACTAATCTTCATTCACCTTACAACCCGATGCCCTTCGGCAAATCCTCCTGCTTCACCTGCTCCCATTCCTGCACGTACGCTCCCTTCGCCAGCACCTTCAAATAAACTCCCTGCTTCAAATCGACGCTGGACGTAAACGTCACGTCTTTCTTTTTGCCCTCGGCATTGTACCCGGTCAAGCTGTACTTGAATCGGCCGTCGTCCGGTTCCGAAGGTTTATTGACCTGGACGTAGACATATTCTTTGGTGATGAACGGGTTGAAACGATCGACGACGTCTTTGTACGAAAAAACGAAAAATGCTCCGAAAATGACGATGATA
Organism: Paenibacillus sp. YAE3; assembly: GCF_057546105.1. NCBI lineage: Bacteria > Bacillati > Bacillota > Bacilli > Caryophanales > Paenibacillaceae > Paenibacillus > Paenibacillus sp. YAE3. The sequence goes on from NZ_BAAIYF010000011.1 coordinate 109,823, forward strand.
AAAGCGGCAACTGCGCCGAATTTTTTCATGATGGTTCCTCCTCTTTTCCCATGGTTGAATCATGGATTTGCTTGATTTCAGCCTGTCAGGACATGGCGTTTTTGACGATTTTCCTATAGTAGCCGATGGTCAGGACCGCAAACACAAAATAGATCAAGGCGTACATGACCATCGCAATCACCGAGGGTACGGTGATGTCGGACAGCACCAGGATGGACGCCGCTTTGACGGCAAAGATAGAATGCAGGATGCCGATCAAGAGCGGTATCGCGAACACGAACAGCTGCTTGCGTACGATGCCCCTCATGATGTCCTTCACGTCAAAGCCGAGCTGCCGCAAGGTCTTGAAGCTCCTTTTCTCCTGTTCCGCTTCGGTCATTTGCTTGAAGTACAGGATGCTGCCCGTCGAAATGAGGAACACCAGACCTAGGAAGGCCGAGATGAACATCAATAACCCGAGCGAATGAAGCGCCCCCTCATATTGCGTATGAAAATCGGGTTCGAAGCCGTCCTTCGACACGTATTTGGCGTAAAGGGCCGATGCCTTGGCACGCTCCGCTTTGCCCGGGACCTGGTACGTATCCAGGCGGACTTTTTCGTATCCGGAAGATCCCGGCATGTTTTTCGCCAGCTCCTGCACGGTGTTTTCTGAGGTCACGAGCTGGGCGCCGTAAACGTTGAAGTTCATAACGTATTGCGTGACGAGGTTCGTCAGCCGCATTTTCGTTTCCCCGTGTTTGCCCAGCGCGATTTCCTTCGGGAACTCCATGCCTTCCTTATCGGTTTTTCCTTCGAGGTTCACCCGGGCATCATACAGCACGGCCTCGCCTTTCGGCGGCACTTTCACCTTCATGCCCGCATTTTGAAGCTGCTCCGCCGGCAGGAACAACATGCCTTGCGTCGATTCTTCCGGCTTGCCTTGCAGATCACGGATCGTTCCCTTCAACCGCACCGCTTCAATCGGGTGATGATCGAACCGGATGCCCGCCTTCTCCAGCTCCGCGCCGAACGACTTGGCGTCCTTTTCTTTGTTTTCGAACACAAAATCGTACGGCAGCGAGATGCGCGTATCGCTTTCCGCCGAAAAATAAAGCGAGTAGGCCAGCGCCACCATCGTAAGCGTCATCGCCGACAACACCGTGATCAACGTGAGCGAGTTGGCGTTGGCTTTCATCCGGTGCATGAGCGGTGCAAGGGACAAGCTGTTCAGCAGCCCGAGATGCCCGTTTTTTCTTTTCCGAAACTGGTAAAACAGCCACCCGATCGTCACCCGGAACAGCAGATACGTGCCCAGGATCGTCGAAAGGAGCACCAGTAGCATGTTAAAAAACAGCATGTCGTTCACCATATGCCCCGACAGGTCATAGCCGCAGATGATCAGCGCGATGCCAAGCAGGGCAAGAAACGCGGCGACGACGGTTTTCGGCTTCTTGGGATGGTCGCCTTGGCGATCCGCGTTAAACAATTCCAGCAGCGTGTTGCGGTAAACCGTAAGCGTCATCTGTATCGAAGTGAACACGATCAAGGCGGCAAAAACGATCACCGTCTGCACCGCCGCCGCGGCCGAAAAGGCGATCCCGACGATGACGTCGAAGCCGAGCAGCCTCATCAGAATCAGCAGGAACAGCCGCGATACGAGCGCGCCGCACCCGATCCCGAGCAGAAGGGCGCCCAATCCGAGCAGCATGTTTTCGATGATCAAAAACCGGGCCACGCCCAGCTTCGACAGGCCGATCAATTGGTATAAACCGATCTCCTTGCTGCGCCGCTTCAGAAAAATGCTGTTGGCGTAAATGGTAAAGATGGCGACGATGACGAGCAGCAAAATTCCCGCCACCCGGAACGACGTTGCAAAATTCACGTCCGCGCCCATCCGCTCCACGATCGACGAATCATGCTGCAGCGTCGCAAAGACGAAATACAGGCTCATGCTGAAAATGAGCGCAAAAAAGTACAGGTAATAATGTTTGATGTTTTTCCGAATGCTGCGGATGACCAGTTCAAATAACGTCAATGTTGTCCCCCCCAAGCACGGCCTGCACGTCCATGATTTCCTTGAAAAACGACGGTCTTGTTTTGTCACCGCGGTACAGCTCGGAGTAAATTTGTCCGTCTTTCAGGAACACGACCCGGCTGCAGTAGCTGGAAGCGACGGGATCATGCGTGACCATGACGATGGTGACGTCCCGTTTCCGGTTCAGGTCTTCCATCGTTCCCAAGAGGGAGGAAGCCGATTTGGAATCCAGCGCCCCCGTCGGCTCGTCTGCAAACACCATCGAGGGCCGGTGGATCAGGGCGCGGCCGGCGGACGTGCGCTGTTTTTGCCCGCCCGATATTTCATGCGGATATTTATGCGCCAGCTCCTTGATGCCCAAAATGTCGGCGATGATGTTGAACTCCTCTTCCGCCATTCGTTTATCCATTTTGCTGAGGGAAATAGGAAGCAGAATGTTTTCCTTCACGGTGAGCGTGTCGAGCAGGTTATAATCCTGAAAAATGAAGCCGAGTTTTTGGCGGCGAAAAGCGGAAAGCTCGGCATCCTTCATTTTCGAAACGTCGGCGTCGTCGATCCGAATGGTCCCCTCCGTCGCGCGGTCGATGGTCGCCAGCACGTTCAGCAGGGTGGTTTTCCCCGACCCGGAAGGTCCCATGATGCCCACGAATTCCCCTTCCAGGACGCGAAGATCGATGCCTTTTAACACTTGTTGGGCGCTGCCTTTCGAACCGTAGGTTTTGCGGACGTTCTGCGCATGCAGCACCGTTTTTTGCAAATTGATGTCATTCATAGCGAACCTCCATGTTTTGCTGTATCCTCATTGTACTTTCGACCGCCGGGTCTTGTCGCACGTTTTGGATGACAGGCCGGCAGGGCAAGGTGACAATATCGTCATGTTGCTGCTGCGGCAAATCAAAAAAAGCAGTCAGGACGTACCCGGCTGCTTGTCTTGTATAGATTCCATTATGGGGAACATCGGAAGGGGATATTCCCTTCGAAGAAACAAGGATTGGGGCTATGTCAGCATCCCTCTCCGGATCGCCTCAAACTCGTTTTTAGCCGCAAAAATCATGCGCATGTTCGTTCCGTTTGGCGGCTCCGACTGCGCTTGAAGCGTAATCCCGATTTTGGACGCGACTGTTTGCGCGAGATACAGCCCGAGGCCTGTTGCCGCATTTTGGATTCGGCCGTTCCCGCCCGTAAAGCCTTTATCGAAAATGCGCGGCAGGTCGTGCGCGGCAATGCCCGGCCCTTCGTCCTTCATGTTCAGGACGGCGTTCCCGTTCTCCGTGACGCTTGTCCCGATGACGATGATCCCGCCCTCCGGGCTGTATTTGACGGCGTTCGTCAGCAGCTGGCGGAGGATGAACCGGCACCATTTCCGGTCGGTCACGACCTCGGCGTCTTCGCCTTCGAATTCGACCGCGATGTTTTTCTCCATGCACCAGGAAGCCAGGTCGCGCACCTCCTCCGCGGCAAGCCGCCGCACGGACGCCGGCTCCAGCACGTAATCCGACTCAAGGGACGGAAGGCGCGCCATATGGAGCTGCCGGTCGATCAGCAAATGGATCCGCAGCCACTCCGCTTCGATTTTCCGGATCGCCGGATCGCTGCGGTTGGCGTCGATCGTAAGTTTCATCGCGGTCAGCGGCGCTTTCACTTCATGAATCCAGGAGGAGGTAAAATCATTTTCGATCAGCTGCGCCTGCTTCACGTCGGATAGCTTTCTTCTGTAAAAAAGATCCGCCGCACGCAAAATGTCGTTCGTTACCTCATCCGGATAAAAAGCCGGTTTCGGCAACGTTTCCAGCCAGTCCTCGTGCAGCTCTTCGCTTCGTGCCGCCAGCGCCGCCGCATACTTCGTTTCCGTTTTATAACGCCAACCCAAAAATACGGCAAAGACGAGCAGGAACAACACGTTCAAATACATTATGGAGCTGGCATGGACCGCGATGCCATGGTCGAGCAGAATCAGCACGTCGGTAAACACGAGCAGCGCCAAAAACAGAACAATCCAGCTTTTTTTATAAGCCACGTAACGTAAAAACAATTCTCCGACTCGCCTCCTTTATAACGTGATGGCCATGTAACCAAGCCCTTTTTTCGTGACGATCGCTTCTTCGAGCCCGAGCACCGCCAGCTTTTGGCGCAATCGCGTCATGTTGGCTGTGAGGGTGTTGTCATTCACGAAATGCTCGTCCTCCCACAGCTTCCGGATCAGATCGTGGCGGGACACGATTTCATTTTTCGCTTGGACGAGAACGGCAAGAATAAAAAATTCGTTTTTCGTCAAATCGGCCTCCTGGCCGTCCTTGCGGATGACGCCGCGCTTCATGTCGATGACCGCACCGTTCCACTCGATAATATCCGACGCCTCTTCCCCGTATGCATACGTCCGGCGGAGGATCGCCTGGATTTTGGCCAGCAGCACGTCCATATGGAACGGCTTCTGGACGTAGTCGTCCGCGCCCATGTTCATCGCCATCACCATATCCATCGGATGGTCCCGCGAGGACAGGAACAGGATCGGCACCTTCGATACCGCCCGAATTTCCCGGCACCAGTGAAAACCGTCGTATTTCGGAAGCTGAATATCCAAGACGACCAGATGGGGCTGCGCATCGGCAAAAGAACCCATCACATCGTCAAACGATTCCGGTCCCGTCACGCGCAAAGACCATTTTTCCAGCCTTTCCTTCAGGGCTTCAAAGATGTGGGCATCGTCTTCGACGATAAAAATGTTCATATCCATCGGTATACCGTCCCCTTTCATACCATGTATTGTAAATCATAGCGGGCGTGATTTGAAATACAAGGCAGGATAAAGGACTCTTCCTTAAATAGAAAAAGACCCTCGAAAGAGAGTCATATGGTATAATATGGATAGTACAACATTTCGGCTATAAGGGCGGTCGGCTAGTCTCCCTAACGGGAGGTGATGCCTATGACAGCGTATGAAGCGATAAGCTTAATGCTTACCTTCGGGACATTAATCGTCGCGCTGCTTTCGTTTAATAAACGAAAATAGACCGCCCCAGGTAAGGATTCGGTCTATTTTCTGATCAACCTTACGGCCGACCGCTCTTTTTAGCGGCTGTTGTGCTGAGGGATCGTGTTCCAGCACGGTCCCTTCTTTAATGTTATCTTAGCATATGGAGAAATATACCTCAAGGTTCGTGGCAATTAGGGCTTCCGTAAATTTCTTAGCGACCCGTTTCGCGTGATTTTCTTGTGTTTAAAAAGCGGCCAAACGGGAGGTGAGTTCTACGACGGCTTATCTTTCGATCCACGCATCCGGATAGGATGCGACTTATTGACATGCAAAGTTTCTATGCCAGCGTTGAATTTCAATCCACGCATCCACATAGGATGCGACCAACCATATCGATGATCCGGAATTGGTCCATGTTATTTCAATCCACGCATCCACATAGGATGCGACGTCGATTGGGATCCTCTCAAGACGAATTTCTTGAAATTTCAATCCACGCATCCACACAGGATGCGACGCGGCGAACACAACCTACTATATCTTCCTGCATATTTCAATCCACGCATCCACACAGGATGCGACAATTGCAGCTAAATAATCAAATGCGGTCTATGAGGATTTCAATCCACGCATCCACACAGGATGCGACAGTCCTTAAAGGAATACCAATCTCCACCCCATGTATTTCAATCCACGCATCCACACAGGATGCGACCCGGAAGACGGGACGCTTTATAAACCTGACCCCAATTTCAATCCACGCATCCACACAGGATGCGACGCGTTCGCTAAACGAAATTAAAGGAGGACGAAAATATTTCAATCCACGCATCCACACAGGATGCGACCCCGACGCGTTGGCGTGAATTGATTGCCGAGCCTATATTTCAATCCACGCATCCACACAGGATGCGACGATTTCGTCGTAACGTCCATACTGCACTTCGTTGTTATTTCAATCCACGCATCCACACAGGATGCGACTGAAAAGGCAATCATTCCGCGAAGTTGCACCGGCATTTCAATCCACGCATCCACACAGGATGCGACATTTAAAACACCAGACATATATACAGATATATTGATTTCAATCCACGCATCCACACAGGATGCGACGATAGAAAACGACGAATACTTCGTCATGATCTGCATTTCAATCCACGCATCCACACAGGATGCGACTCCGATTTTCAGGCGAACTTCCCTCAAAATAGGCTCTTTATTTCATTAAACAACATTTCCTGCCCCATAGAATAAACATTTATTCACATAAAAGGAAGGGTACCAAGATTTTTCGGGTGCGAACCCCCGGGGAATTCATGTTCACTTCACATTCGCACCAAAGACTTTCCCAGGCGATCTGTAAAAAGGTACCGCTTACTTCTTTATCTTATCATAACCCGTACGGGACAGCTATGATGTTCCCCAAACCATGCGGAGTCCCGGAAAAATCTATCTCCTGAGCTCCTTGCAATAATGTACTATTCCCTATCGGCTTTTCGGCTCTATAATGCAAGAAACTTATTCTTGAAGGAGCCTGTGAGCATGAACATCATGTCGTTCCTCTTATACTGCGTCGTCGTCACCTTCACGCCGGGACCCTCGAATATCGTCATTTTGGCGTCGGTGAATCAAAACGGCTTCAAACACGCTTTAAAGTTCATTGCCGGATCTTCTTTGGCTTTTGTGCTGCTGATCGCAGCCTCGGTAACGGTAAACCGGGAATTGCTGACCCGCATGCCGGTATTGCTCGCCGGACTTCGAATCGCCGGGAGCTTGTTCATCCTTTACCTGGCTTATAAAATCCTCCGGATGGATGTGTCCCGCGCGGCTGCCAAGCAGGCAACGTCGTTCATGTCCGGATTTTGCATGCAGTTTCTCAATCCCAAGGTGGTCTTGTTTACCGTTACGGTGATCCCGATCTACGTCATGCCTTACTATACATCGGGCTTCGTCCTTTCGGCCTTTGTGGCGCTGGTTTCGCTCATCGGGATTTTAGCCTACCTAACCTGGGCGGTTTTTGGTAAGCTGTTAAAAACACTGCTGCAAAAATACCAAAAAGCGACCAATATCATACTCGCATCGTCTCTGGTCTATTCTGCGGTCATGGTGTCCGGGATCGTGGAGCTTGCAAAGGGGTGACATGACATTGGAAGAACGGTTTACCTACAGCCAATCCGCAGGCATGACGGCTCTGTCCGCCAGCTTATCGGATTTCACTTATAAAAAACACTGCCACGAGGAATACGCCATGGGGGTTACCCTGCGCGGGGTCCAACAGTATCATCTGGAAGGCAGCATGCAGTCGTCCGTCCGGGGCGGCGTGATGTTGTTTCATCCGGAGCAGACCCATGACGGAAAAGCCCACGACCGGTCGGGAATCGACTACGTCATGGTCTACGTTCATCCGGATCTCTTTTTGGAGGCTCTCGGAAAAAAGGATGTGCTGCGCTTCAAAGAACCGATCGTGTATCATGCCGGGTTAAGGCAAAGCTTGCTGGAGTTATCGCAGGCTATTTCCGAAGGTCGGGACGAAGCGTTATGCAGCGATCTGCTTTTTAAAGTCGCGGGGCATGTCTCCCAGGATATTTTGGAGCCGATGAACATCAAGGACCGTACCTTTACGGAAAAAGCCAAAGAAATGATGCGCAGCGACCTGCAGCATGTGCTTCGCCTGGATGAAATCAGCCTTGCCTTCGGGATGTCCAAATACCAATTCATCCGCGCTTTTAAAGCCAACACCGGCATCTCGCCTTACCAGTATTTCGTGAACTGCCGGGTGGAGCAGGCAAAACAGGTGATCGAGCAGCATAAGGACATTTATCTGGCCGTCAGCAGCTGCGGTTTTGTGGATCTGGCCCATCTGAACCGGCATTTTAAACAGGTGTACGGCACGACGGCTTTCGAATATTTGTCCTATGTGAAAGGTAACATGTGACTATCGTTCCGCCCGGCTCTTCGTCCTGTATCCGGAAAGGATGGCTGGCTGGAGAGCCTCTTCGCTCATTCGGATACCAGCCGCTTCTTGTCCAAATCCAGCCGGTATTGTATTTTCCCGATGGGGTCGCCGCCCGCTCCCACAGGCGGATACACGATCAATTTGTCGTTTTCAACATGCGGAAACGGATTGATTTCGGAATAAACCAGCGTATGGAACACATGCCCGTTGCTAACGATTTGCAAAGGAAAAGCTTCGCCGCTGCGTTGATCGACCGCAAACAAATATCCTTCCACCCCATGACCCGTTTTGTACTGCGGGGTAAGAACGTAAACGTCCGCATCTTTGAAACGAATCCTCTCGAAAGACAGCTTCTTGTCGTCGGGCCGGGCAAACATCAACGCGGGCAGCTCCAGCAATACCCGATTTTCTTTTCCTTGCCGGTAAATAACGGAATAGTCGCTTTGAAACGTTTTGTCGCCTTCCCGTCCGTAATTGCTCGATGCGACCAAATGCCCAAGCTCCTCCCACCCGTTCGACATCATCACTAACGTTCCTTGCTCGGTGACCGTCTTGGCACGAATGGATGGAGTGTCTTTCACCGAGTCGAGTTCGGTGGAAGCCGTAAGAATCGATTTTGGAAACTGGCTGGTGAGCTTGCTTGGGGTTTCCGGCCCGTGGGAAACCTCGTCTTTTTTGTGAATGGCTTGATCGGTGGGATTCGGCGCGGAAAGATCCGTAGCGCGATCAGGTTCAACCGCCGCCTGAGGCGTGCAGCCCATCAGCAGGCCAAACCATAAAAGAGATGCAGAAAATAAAATCTTCGTGTTCATATGAATTCTCCCGTTTTCGCTTACCATGCGTTTCCTTCATTGTACTCGCCGAATCCATCCAAAAAGTTTATAAAATGTATTTCATTATTTAAATTTCCGTCATCTAGGTCCTAAGCGCATACAACCCCGAAACCGCCCGGTCGAGTCTCTCTTTGATTAGAATCGCCTCCGTATATCGGGCGGGAATGCCCTCGTAGCCATAATAGATACCAGCCAACCCGCCGGCAATCGCGCCGATCGTGTCGGAGTCTCCCCCTAGATTCGCCGCCTGCTGCACGACGCTAGCAAAATCCGGCGCATGGAGCAAAATATGCAGCACCCACCGGAAGGTATGTACGACAAAACCGCTCGGCGGGCAATCCGGCTCCGCTTCGATGATGCCTTCGTATTCGCTACCTGCCGTCTCGGCCAAAATCGCTGCTCTTAAGTTTTCGCCCTGCAAAAGACGCTCAGCGATCCGGTTGTACAGGATGCAGGCTTCCGCGCACCTTGGATCGTAATGCGTCATCCGCGACTGCATGGTTGTCACCCGCTCCATATCCGCCGGGTCGCTGTAGGCCAGCGCCGCCGGCAGGCACCGCATAAGGGACCCGTTTCCGCCGCTTTGTCCCATATCCATATGCGCAACAAAAGCCGCTTCGAACCAGTCCCCCTCGTATTTCTCAAATACGTGACGGATGATGTTCCCGATGTCTTTGGGCCGCGATTCATACCAGGCCATAAAACGGCGCCCGATCGCCTCCATCGGCTCCTCCGGATGTTCGAGAATCCCTTCCGCCACGCAAAGCGTCATCATCGTATCGTCGGTCACTTCCCCCGGTTCCAGGCTCCACACGCCCCCGCCGATGATCTCCGTCAAATAGCCGTGTTTCGCCTCGACCTCTTTTGCGCTCATAAACTCCGTCGTTCCGCCCAGCGCGTCGCCCACGGCCACGCCATACAGCCCGCCTTTGATGCGGTCGAATAGTTTGCTTTCCATGTAAGCACCTCGTTTCCTGATTTGGAGATAGAATTCCAGGCAAATGCTTATTTGGCTATGATTATACTACAATAGGCCGCTTATGTCGGGGCGTGCCGTTAGGCAGCCCGGTGCAGACCCGATTTCACAGACCACCCTTTTAGAAAAATAATATAGATAAAGCAGCAACAGTCGGTATTTTTCCATCGTCTTTTAAATGGAGGTGTTTATCCATGAAGATCATTATTGCCGTTATCATTCTTTTGAGCTTGTTCGTCTCTCAGTCCTTTAATCCGGGGCAACTTCGGTCGACAATCACGGGGGTGGAATCCAAGAATTCGGATATGAAGGATTTTACGGCCCGTGTCACCGTCCCAAAGAAACTGAAAACGGGCAAGGAGTTTGTGGTAAAAGCCGAGCTTCTAGTGAACACGGAACAAAAAATGACGATGATGAGCAGGGAGAACGTGTTCGTATTTTTGATTAAAGATAGAAACGGAAAGCAAATCAACTCTTTTGGGGTTCATGATGTAGGAAAGGTACGGACGCTCTCCGGCAAGAAGACGATCTCAGAGGTATACCACTATAAGATAAAGGAACCGGGCGTCTATACGATTTCAGCAGTCGCGGAATTTAAAGTAAATCAAGGCGGCAGTTTCAAGGACTATAAAATGGAAGCCGATCCCCAAACGGTTGAGGTAACGGAATGACAAAGATAGCCCCAAAGTTTTCTTTGGACTGCCTTATCATTTTCCGATGAACGGTATGCGTAAAGGCTCCTGCCGGCTTCGATCATTTCCGGGCGCGCGAGAGATGGGCCGCCAAGTATGTTCCGGTGTGGGAGCCTTTGGTGGCGGCGACTTCTTCCGGCGTGCCCTGAGCGATCAAGCGTCCTCCCTCTTCGCCGCCCACCGTGTTCGAAATCGGCCACCCAGTCCGATTCCGCAATAAGGTCGAGATTATGCTCGATCACGATCACCGTATTGCCGGCGTCTACCAAACGGTTGAGCAGGGAGCAAAGCTGGCGTACATCCCAGGGATGGAGCCCCGTCGTCGGCTAATCCAATAAATAGAGGGTATGTTCCTGGTTTTTTTACTTAGTTCCTTCGCCAGTTTGATGCGCTGGGCTTCTCCTCACGACAAGGTGGATGTTGGCTGTCCCAGTTGCAGGTAGTCCAGGCCGACCTCGCAGAGCAGTTCCAGCCTTCCGGCAATTTCCGGCTCCACGAAAATCGAAGCGTTCTCCCGGACCGTCCCTGGAATCTATTGATATTATGGATAAGTCACTTAAGGCCTCAGTATGTCCAGATGTTTCTAACGGAGTTGAATCCTGTGGAGCATGGGACAACTACTATAGACATAACATACTAAATGGAGATTTCACAGCTCAGGTTCTGGGACTTTCAAACGAGCCTCACATGTACACCAGTCTTCATGGAAATATTGGCAACGATTCAGGCAAAGCATCAAGACTTTCTACATTTTAAGTCTTATATAGACACATATGAAAGATACGTTGTTGATGGATTGGAATATTACAAGTTTATGGAAGCATTAAGCTGGGGAGGAACAATTGCATCATTTATTTTGTTTTATACAACATATTCCGGCCCAGTTGGTTGGGTAGCCATGGTAATAAACTACTCGAATGCATTAACCATATTAATTGGAATTACTTCATCAGCATATGGCACTAAATCGAGGCTGGACATTACTAAAAATACAGCTCAGTATCAACAAAATGCTATTAATCAGATATACAATATGTTTGGTGATGCCAATTATGGTATAATATAAATCTGGCTTTTAGCAGAAAGGAGAAGGGTCATTAAACGTCGAATAGCCTATGCTATACCTGTTTTAATTTTTATCGGAACCGATATTGGATTACTCATATTCTTAGCTTCAAATTTTAAGGGATTATCCGAAATCGGAAGTATGGGTATTATCCTGATTGTTTGGTGTTTATTGACATTGGTAACTTTATATGCTGTTTACCAATATATTGCCTGGATAAGAGATAAAAAGATATAGCAGAAAATAGCCCTCTTAACAAAGACCGCTTAAGCATTGTGCTTAGGCGGTCTAGTCTAATTGATTTTATATATCTTAATTCCGGCTCTTTTGTCATTCAAGAGTGTATTGATTCAGAAAGCCCGAAATCGGGAACGGTTGGAGTATGTTTAAGCAAGAAAATCAAGTCTTCGGACGTCTGATAATATTCGGTGGCATTATATTCAGATAACTGAATATCGGTAAAATCCGCTTCGCCTTATAAATAAAAGCTCTCGATTTTAAAGTCATTAAGTGGGAAATGGAGTTTCACCCATATTGATTTTGGCAAGCGGCAAAAAACGCTACTGACATACTGTTGTCAGTAGCGTTTTTATATCATCATTAAACCATTAAACGAGAAGTGGCTATATGGCTCCGCATCCAGCCTATACTATCTTTATGTGTGAAGCGAACGTTATGAATAGGTCCAATCAAAACCAAGAGCAGCGACGTTATTGGATTGGCGTCGTCTCCGGAGCTCATGTCAGATATGGAGAGGAAGGCGGTTTTGCGCAGCTTTCGTTCATGGCTGTTTCCCTCATTTCACCTGACCTGACTTTACCATCAGTATAACCCCCAATTATGACATAAGTTGACGTAAATGAGAGGTGAGGGATACAAAAAGAGCCTTTGCCGCGAACGGCAAAGACTCTCAACACACTTTTGAAAAACAGCCTTTATCGCAAAGTTTTTAAAGCACCGCTCCAGGCGATCGTTTGATCCAGCATCGCGTTTACATTTTGAAGATGCAATTCGGCCGGTTTGAATGTTCTGAAGTTTTCGAAATCCGTATACAGCGATAAGGTCGGATGCACGCGAACGTCCGCAACCAGCAATTCGCCCAGGATTCCCCGCAAATGCTCGGCCGCGCGTGCTCCGCCCGTCGAACCGTAGCTGACGATCCCCGCCGCCTTGTTGTTCCATTCGTCGCGTGCAGAATCCAGCGCATTTTTTAAGGCTCCCGTAATGCTGTGATTGTACTCTTGAACAATAAATACAAAACCATCCAAGCGGGAAAGCTTCTCCGACCATGCCGTCAATCCGGGTTCGTTGCCGGTACCCTCTCCATAAAACGGCAGTTTATAGTCTGCGATGTCTACGATTTCATAATTCGCGTCTCCCCGTTGATCCCCGATTTCTTTCACCCAATTTCCGACTTGCGGGCTTAAACGTCCTTGGCGCGTGCTTCCTAAAATGATGCCGATGTTCAACTTTTCCATGTTATATCCTCCTCTATTTTACGATCGCCAACTTTAATAGCTGGTCGTTTTTCAGGTTAACTCGCGGAATTACTCCGCAATCCGGACGATGATCCGCCCTCTCCCGTGCCCGGTTTGGCATAGCTCGTGGGCCTGCTGAAGGTCTTGAAGCGGAAATTCCTTTCCAATCGTCGCTTTCACTTTTCCTTCCGCCATCAATTGGGCAATCGCTTGAAACACTTCGTTGGGCGCAAGTTCATTGCTGAATCGCGCATGAATGCCCAGTTCCTCGGCTTTCTTTTCGGAAGGGACGTCGACAAGCGAGAGAAGCGTTCCTCCGCGTTTTAAAACGGACCATGAACGTTCAAGCGTTTCTCCCCCGACAGCGTCAAGCACCAAATCGACGTCTTGGACGACCTCTTCGAACGACGTCGTTTTGTAATCGATCACGGTATCCGCGCCTAGCGACTTCACATAGTCTACATTGGCCGTCGAACACGTTCCGATTACCTCGGCGCCTTTCCATTTGGCAAATTGAACCGCAAACGAGCCGACGCCTCCTGCGGCGGCATGAACCAACACGCGTTGTCCCGGTTCCAGGCCGCCATGGGCAAAAAGCGCCATCCAGGCCGTCGTGGCCCCGCCCGATATCGCAGCTGCTTCGGCAAAAGAAAGCTGCTCCGGTTTATGGGCGATGGTTTTCACGGTCGTTGTCACATACTCCGCGCAGGCTCCGTGACTGGCCCGGCCGAAAACGGCCTGCCCTTTCTCGAATCCTTTTACGTTCGACTCTTCGACGACTCCGGCCACAGCCGATCCGGGAATAAAGGGAAACTGCAGCGGAACGTGTTTCTGCATCAACCCTTGGCGGTAAGCCCAGTCGACGGGCAATACGCCCACGGCATGCACGCGAATCAATATCTCATCGGACGCCGGCGTCGGTACCGGGATCCTCTCCAGCGTTAAAACCTCGGGCCCTCCATATTGATGAACACGGACGGCTTGCATCATGGGTCTGGTCATCATGATTCTCCTTTACATGCATCGTTATATTTCAAAACTTAGCCTGCCTTGGCGCGTTTTTTCGGGTCCGGACGGAAGGAAGCTTGGACGCTTTTGGCGCCGAACAGAACGAAATACAACGCAATCGCCAAAAGAGAAACGCAGGCAAGCATAAAAAAGGCATTGCTATACGCGGCGGCCCGCTCATAGACTTGCCAAGGATTCAACCGAACGGTCGCCAAAGCATCGAGCACCTTGCCGATCATAGCGGTGGAAGCCGCTCCCGCCATAAACGTCATCATCGTATAAAAACCCATCCCGATCCCGGCCTGCTCCTTCGACAAAGTGCGGGATACGTTATTGGACATCGCCACCTGAATGAAGGTCTGCCCTATGTTCGCCAAGGCCAAAACGATCCACAGCCACGCCGGAGACATCCCCGACAACGTCGATAAAACGCAAAAGCTCATGAACAAAGGAATGGCCGCCGCATAAAAAAGAAACGAATTCCCCTTCCGGTCAGCCAGTTTGCCGGCCGCCCTCCCTAACAGCGCGGCAGCAACCGCCCCCGGGAACAGCACAAAGCCAATATACGCGGAAGAGACATGGTTTACGTTGGAAAGCAGCTGCGGCGCGATAAACGGCACTCCCGCACCCAAACCGGCGGCCAGCAAGGCAACGAGAACGGCTAGCGAATAATTTTTACTTCGAAACAACGACGGCTCGATAAAGGGTTCGGCAGCAAACCGGATGCGCAGAAGCAGTAAAACGAATGAAAGCAGGCCGACCGGCAGGAAAATGAGCGAACGGGTGAGCGACAAAAGCACGCAAGCGACCGTACCCGCAAGAAGAACGCCCCCGATCACATCGAGCTTGCTTGCCGTTTTGATCGGTTGATCGTCCAAGTGTTTTCGGAAAAAAGGCAGCGTCAACCAGATCAGAAACGAAAAACAGAACAGCAAACGCCAATGCAGCATGCCTGCCACCAAACCGGCCGCAATGGGGCTCAACGCATTCCCAAGCGCTAACCCGCTAACCAACGTGCCTATTGCGCGGCCGCGCTTTTCGGAAGTAAAATACTTTACCGGGATCAGCATCGAGATGGAGGGAATCACGGCGG
Source organism: Paenibacillus sp. YAE3 (assembly GCF_057546105.1). Lineage (NCBI taxonomy): Bacteria > Bacillati > Bacillota > Bacilli > Caryophanales > Paenibacillaceae > Paenibacillus > Paenibacillus sp. YAE3. The sequence goes on from NZ_BAAIYF010000011.1 coordinate 124,916, forward strand.
CTCCTGCCGCCTGCAGCATTCGCCCGGCAACCAGCATTCCATATTGCGTCGCTGCGAGCCCCGCAAGCGAACCTAAAGACATCAGAATCAATCCGAATGTCAACACATTCTTCAATCGATATCGATCGGCCAATTTGCCATACGTGACCGTTCCGATCGCATACACGATGCCGTATCCGGTCGTCATCCAGCTGACGTTCGAGGCGGAGAGGGAAAATTCTTCGCTAATCGAAGGAAGGGCCACATTAAAGATCGTTGCGTTCATCACGGATATGATCAGCGTAAAAAACATGATTCGAAGCAGTTTTTCCGCCGTTTTTTCCGTCTTCTTCAAAGAGGCCTCCACTTATACCACCCCCTCCCTCATGAACATGTGATACATTTAAACACGGATCGATCTATCAAATTTGACGCCGCGTCTGCCTTTGTTTTCCATTGTATGATTGCTTTAAAATAAATGAAAATATATATTTATTTATATAATGATATACTCGGGTATATGGATAGGAGGGATGCACGTGGAATTGCTGCAGCTGAAATATTTTCAAACGGTCGCCCGGCTGGAACATATGACCAAAGCTGCCGAAGAGCTTCATATTGCTCAGCCGGCCCTCAGCAAAACAATTTCTCGTTTGGAACAGGATGTAGGCGTGCCCCTTTTCGACCGCCAGAACCGGCAAATTCGGCTGAACCAATTCGGCAAAATCTTTTTGGAGCATGTCGAGTCGGCCCTCTTATCGTTGGAAGAAGGGAAGCGCCAAGTGTTGGAGCAAGCCGGGCTGGAACGCGGGCGCCTGTTTTTGGCGACGACCAATCACAAATGCGATGCCGAAGTGATCGGTTCGTTTTTATCGATGTACCCCAACATTAACCTTCGCCTGACGCAAATCCCGACGGAAGAGGAGAAATTGGATCTCCTTCTAAACGGGGAAGCGGATTTTTGCATCACCTCTTTGCCCGTGGAACATGAGGAAGTCGACAGCATGCCGTTTCTGACGGAGGAAATCTTTTTGGCCGTACCTCCCGGCCATCGCTTCGCCGATCGGCAAAGCATCGACTTGATCGAAGCGGCGGCGGAGCCTTTCATCAGTTTGAAAGAAGGGAACAGCTTCAGGGAATTAACGAACGGCTTTTGCAGGGAAGCGGGGTTTGAACCTGCGACGATATGCGCCGTGGACGAATTCGCGGTCATCAGCAACTTTGTGCAGAACGGGATGGGCGTTGGTTTTTTGACGGAAACCGCCAAAGAGAAAGACCCTTCTTTAACGCTGGTTCCGATCCGTCAACCCTATTGCCGGCGTTCTTTTCGGTTAATTTGGCTGAAAAAGCGCTATTTGTCGCAAGCGGCGCAAACTTTCCGCGACTTTCTTCTCCAGTATTACAGAGACTTTAACAAGCCTCAGTGACGCGTTGCAGACGAGGCGCTATCGATGTGGAACGTGCATATTCCAAAAAACACGAGGGCGAGGTCGAAAGTAAAAATGACGAAACAAACGGATGCAGCATCGCATGCCGAAACGGAAGCCACGAAACGTCCCGAAGGTTCGATCCTCGAAATCCTGGGAGCATCGACGAAGCTCGGATTGACGTCGTTTGGCGGGCCGATCGCCCATTTGGGCTATTTTCGCGACGAATACGTCAAACGCCGGAAATGGCTGGACGAAAAAAGTTATGCCGACCTGGTCGCCTTGTGCCAGTTCCTGCCGGGACCGGCCAGCAGCCAGGTCGGGATCGCCATCGGCATGATGCGCGGCGGACTGCTCGGCGGGATCGCGTCCTGGATCGGTTTTACGCTGCCCTCCGCTTTGGCGCTGATGCTCTTCGCTTATCTGCTTCACCATGCCGACGTCAGCGGCGCCGGTTGGCTGCACGGGCTGATGATCGCCGCCGTGGCCGTCGTCGCCCAAGCCGTCTGGGGCATGGCCCGAAGCCTGGCTCCCGACCGGAACCGGGGCACCATCGCCATTTTGACCGCTGTCATCGTCTTGGTATGGCCTTCTGCTTATACGCAGTTGATCCTTATTGCTGCCGCGGGGCTTGTCGGCCGATGGTTTTTGACCGCATCCAACGTTCCGGAAACGCCTCGTCTGGGCATAGCGATCCGCCGCCGTACGGCGGTTGCCGCCTGGGTCGTGTTTGTCGGCCTGCTGCTGGGATTGCCGCTGCTGCGAGCCGCCTCCTCCTCCCAAGGCTTGGCGCTGTTCGACTCCTTTTTCCGAGTCGGTTCGCTCGTTTTCGGCGGCGGCCACGTCGTGCTTCCGATGCTTCAGGCCGAGGTGGTTCCCGCTGGCTGGGTCACGGAAGCCCAGTTTCTTGCCGGGTACGGGGCGGCTCAAGCGATCCCGGGTCCCTTGTTCACCTTCTCCGCTTATTTGGGAACCGTCATGAACGGCTGGGCCGGAGCGGGCATCGCCTTAATCGCGATGTTCCTGCCTTCTTTTCTGCTGGTTACCGGTGCGCTGCCGTTCTGGGATATGATTCGCAACCGTCCGCGTTTCCAGTCGGTGTTCCAAGGGATCAACGCCGCCGTGGTCGGCATTTTGCTCGCCGCGCTGTACGATCCGGTGTGGACGAAAGCGATTCATACGCCTTACGACTTTGGCCTTGCGATCGCTGCATTCGGCTTGCTGATGTTATGGAAGCTTCCCCCATGGGCCGTCGTGTTGTTTTGCGCAGCCGGCGGGGCGATTATCTCTTCGTTCACGTAAGTCACGATCAAGATACCGACAATCCTCCGAGAACTTTGTCCCATCAAAAAACCCCCTGGAATTCATCGGATCGCCTTAACCGTTCCAATGTTTATTCCAAGGGGGCCCTTTATTTTTGCCCGCTTTTCATTACGATCTATATCAAATCAGCTTCCTGCGGTACCACTTCTCGCCCCTGAAACGCCACCAGAAAATCGCGCCGCGGACGCCCCATTCGGTGACCATCGCCACCCAAACGCCCATGATGCCGAATTTCAGCGGGATGGCGAGCACATAACCCAAAATGACGCGCAGCACCCACATCGACAGCAGCGACGTGATCGAGGTGAAGTTCGAATCCCCGGCCGCGCGCAGCGCCGACGGCATGATGAAGCTGGCGGACCAGAAAATCGGCTGCGTAATGGCGATGAGCAGCGTGAGGTTAAAAATGTCCGGAACGATTTCGGCCGGCGGCGAAAACAGATTGACGATCCACGGGAACAGCGGCAAAATGATCGCCGCGATCACGATAAAAAACACCGTCGACAGCCCGATAAAGGACTTGATGAATTTCCGGGCGTCCGGAATGTTGCCGTTCCCGATGCACTGGCCGACCACCGTGACGACGGCGATGCTGAGCGCGCTGCCCCCGATCTGGAACAGGAGCGAAATCGAACCGCCGATCGCGTTTACCGTAATCGCCAGCGTTCCAAGCTGCACGATAAACGTCTGCGTCAGCAGCTTGCCGCCGTTAAAAAACATCTGCTCCGCGGCAAACGGGATGCCGATGATCATGATCTTTTTCAGCAGCGAAAAATCGATCTTCAGCGCATCCTTGATCCGGTAGCGAAGCGTGTGGTTCATGCGGATCAAATAAAACAGCGAAATGCCCGTGCCGAGCACCCTTGCCGTAATCAGCGAAATAATGAGTCCCATGATGCCCATATCGAGCACGGTAATGAACAAAATGTTCAGCAATAAATAGGACAGGTTCAAAATCAGGGACAACCCGAGGCACGCTTTCGTCTCCGCTACGCCTCGGAGCGCTCCGGTCACGGCTTGGAACACCGCGATAAACGGATACGAAAGGCAGCTTCCGATCAGATACAGCCTTGCATTTTGGAAGACGTCGGCTTCCGCCTGCCCGAACAGCAAATTCAGCAAAGGGGTGTGAAAAGCGATCACGAGCACGCACAGCAGGATCGAAATGAGCGCCACCGCCGTAATGGCCTGCGCGGCCGTTTTCGATACCATGCCGTCGTTCCCGCTGCCCTTGTACTGCGCCACGATGACGGTCCCGCCCGTCGCGACGGCAATAAAGACGTTCACGAGGAAAATGTTCAGCGAATCCACCATGCTGACCGCGCTGACGGCCGCCACCCCGGAGGAGGCAATCATTGCCGTGTTCAACAAGCTCATTAAAATAATAAAAGCTTGATCCACAAATATCGGGATAATGATCGCGATAATTTGCCTGTAATCAAGCTTGCTTCCGGTAAAATACTTATTCAGGAATACATTCGTTTTCTGTTTGTAATATGGAGCCGGCGTACCCAAAATGTCATCTCTTCTTCCGTGTAGTTTAAAGCGTTCACCGTATTATAGCACGGTTTGGGCGGAATGGATGGGATGGATTCGTTTTTTTCGAAAAAATGCTCCGAAGCATCCCTCGCGGCGGGCTATAAAAGGCCCTTCTTCAAACTGCGGAGAAGATGATGGTACACTTCATGCGGGTACAGCCGGAACGCCTCCTGCATGGCCGCGCAGGCCGAAATGATGATATCCGTGCCTTCCGAATTGGGTTCGAAGTCGATGCCTCGCGAAGTGAAGTAGCGAAACATCTCAACTTTTTTCTCCGCGCATTCCCCATCCCCTTGCCTGCAGCGCTCGATCCGCTCGAAGACGGACCGTTTGCAGGCGAGCAGCCCCTTTTCCTCCAGTTCGCTTTCGATGCGGGCAATCCGCTCGGAAGAAGCAAACAAACACGCAAACACCGCATCGAAAAACTTCGGATTTCGGCGGCACCGGCTCTCCTCCTCCGAAACCTCGATTCCCAGGAAAAACGACTCGACCTCGTCCTGGAACGTATCCAGCAGCGGAAAACGCGAGGCGTACCCGAGGCTTTCCACCAGGTTCACGTAATACCATTTCTGCTTGTCGTAACCCCGTTTGAATTTGTTCCATACTTCGTCGCCGTACGCTGCAAAATCCCTTCGGACGGAGCGCAAATTATGCAATTTGTCCGCGCAGGACAGCTGCCTGGTGGACAGGTCGGCGCTTTTCAAAAATTCCAGCGTATGTTCCTTACGCGCTTCCCACGACAGGCTTTTGTCCGGTTCGGACGCGCCCTGCACCAGGCGCAGCACCTCCTCGCCGAATCGGCTGCGGATGTCTTCGTCCGTGGTGTCGGTATCCTCGAGGGTATCGTGAAGCAGGCCGGCCATGACGACCTCCTCCTTGCATTTGGCTTCAAGCAGAATCATCGCCACGCCGAAAGGATGGCTGATATAAGGGATTTCGCTTCCTTTTCTGAACTGGTTCCGATGGGCGTAGGCCGCAAATTCGATGGCAGCGTCGATTCGATTCATGGGTTTTCACATCCTTTGCGAGTATTTTAACCATAGACCAAAGGTATGGCCGGCATTCGATGTTTACTCCGATCGATTACCGTTATTATGAACGAACCGTTTCGGGAAGTCGATCCCTATTTTGGACATAAGCTCGCTCATTGCTTTTTTGCCCTTTGCCGGGAAGTTTTAATACTATATTTCGCGTTGTGCGGCATGGTTCTTTTCTGAAAAGAAAAAAGCCGCCGTGTCGGCGGCCGGGCATGGCATCGGTATTTCAAATGCCTGTCTTCAATATATCCAAAAAATGCGGATTGTACATGATCCCCAGAACGTTGCCGAACGGATCCGTGACCGAAGCCGTGATAAAACCTTGGCCACGATGCGTGACCGGTTCGTATTCTTCCGCTCCCATGTCTATTAATTTCTCGAAAAGGGTTTCCACATCGTCTACATGCCAGTACATGATAACGCCCCCCGGATCGGCCGCGGAACGCGTGGGAGCAAAACGCCGGTCGATCAGGCCCAATTCATGTTGATAATCCCCGACGCGGAATTCGGCATAGACGAGCAGTCCGTCCGGCCCCCGGCGCTCGAAGTATGGCTCCATGCCGAGCAGATCCGAATACCACGTTTTTGCAGCCTCCATATCTTCCGCCCAATAACTGATCGTCGCAAATCCGCGCAAGGTTTGTTTTTTCATTTTTCGTTCCTCCCCAAATTCATTTGATATCGTTCCTCTATGGGTAGGATAACGAAGAATCTTTGACGCCTGTATGTCAGTGTTTAGGATATCTCCTCAGGAAACCGGCGTTATCGTCGGCGTCTTCGGTCCGCTCCGCAATGCCCGGGTCAGCTGCAATGTTCCGAGATAGGCGAGGATCGAGACGAGCAGCGCCCCGATCAAGGCGATCGCCTGCCCCAAGTCCATGCGTTCGAGAAAACGGTGGGCCGCCAGGCTCGTTACCGTCATGACGATGCCGCCCGCTCCCGCTTTCAGCAACACGCGAAAATCGAAATAAAATCCGATCGTTTGGGCCACGGCAAAAAAATTCAGCACGGTGAGCAGCAGCGTGCCCAGCCCGAAGGCTACGGCCACCCCTTTGATTCCGATGTTGGAGCCCAGCACGAAAATGAGGCTCATTTCGAAAATGTTCGTCATCACATGGTTCCACATGACCGTGGACGCTTTGCCCAACCCGAGCAAAATGGCCTGCAGCGGCTTTTCGAAATAATGGAGAAAAAACAGCGGGGCAAGCAGCTGCAGCAAAACGCCTGCTTCGGGGGCGTGATAGATCACGGTCGTTAACGGTTCGGCCCATAAATACAGGATCAGGGTGCAAGGCACGCCGACGAGAAGCGCAGTGCGCATGGCCATGTCCATTCTGCTGTGCACGAGCCGGCTGTTGTTGTCCACGCTCGCTTCGCTGATGGCCGGGATCAACGCGGTCGAAAGCGATTGGGTAAAAAAGCCGGGGAGAAACAGCAGCGGAATGGCATAACCGGCCAGCAGGCCGAACTGCTTGGTCGCCATCTCGACGCCGACCCCGAACAACACCAGGCTTTTCGTAATGACCAGCGGCAGAAACGCGTGGTACAAGGAATGGATGAAGCCGCTGCCCGTCATCGGAAGGCCGATGCGGAGCAGGTCTCTTAGCGTGCGGTCCCCTTTGGGCGATCTTCGGGGGACAAGCGCAGGTTTTTCCTTGCCTTTTCCCCGGTGCGCCCATTTGAACACCGAAAACAGATAAAGCAGCCCGACGCCTTCGCCGACGACGGAAGCGGCCATCGCCCCCGCGGCGGCATACGCGATGCCGTAAGGAATCAGGACGTTCACGACGCCGATAATGACGACGATCTGCGCCAGGTTTTCGATGATGTCGGATAGGGCGAGCGGGTTCATGTTTTGCCTGCCGCGAAAATATCCCTTCAACACGGCGGACATGGCGATGATCGGAATGATCGGCGTAATCGCAACCATCGCGTAATACGCCCGCTGATCGGCCAAAACGATCGAAGCGATCCATTTGGAGCCGAAAAGGGCCGCCAAGGTCAATACGACGCTCAGCGTGCCCGTGACCGATAAAGATACGGCCAAAATCCGTTTGATCCGCGCTTCATCCCCCTTGGCCTCCGCCTCCGACACGAGCTTCGAAATCGCGACCGGAAGCCCGAGCTCCGTCATCGTAATAAACAACGGCAGCAGCGGATGGGCGATCATGAGCAGCCCGACCCCTTCCGCCCCCAAAAAACGCGCCAGCAAAATGCCGTTCACAAAACCGAGCCCTTTGGTAAAAAACGACGATACGGTCAACACAAACGTTCCGCGAATAAAACTTTGCTTTTTTAGTCCCATTGGTCGCATCCCCACCTACTGTTTGTCCTGTTCTATTTTTTAAGCTTATTCGGACAGGGGGCAATACATGCAGACAAGGTTGCGAAAACGGCTCATTCTTCCATAAAATTCCTAAAGCGCAAATCGCGCAGCGATCGAGGAAACTCGCCCATTTCAATGGATCGGTAACATACTTTTGCCAATGGGGCGCTGCATTCAAACATATATTGTTCTACCGGCGCTGCTAATTCGCTCCGATCTGCTCCGGTTCCCCCCGGGTGAACACTTTAACGCTGACAACCGGCTTGGGATCTCCCTTGAATTTGCAGCTGAACGACAATGTCTGCCCGCCTGCAGCTACAGTCGGCGCCTCGGCGGATGTCTTGACGGTTCTCAGGAGATTCCAGTTCCGATCATAGATTTTGCCTTCGGAGGCGCCCTCGCAGACCAGATACTCATTGACGGCAACTTCAGTTTCAAAAGTCATATACGTGCCGTTCGTATAAATCGTCGGACGCTCTACTGCCGCATCTTCATTGCCGTAAGAAGGCATCACGCGCAGGCAGAAACGGAGGGGCTGAGCCGCATACTTGTTGTAAAAGGCCCAGTCAGCACCGCCCGGCTGACCGGGCTGCAGCTCTTCCGGGCTGCAAACAAGCGGTTTGGAGATAGCAATCGGATACAGCTTCCATCTCCCCCTTCCCGCTTCCTCCAGATGCCAGTCGCTTTTCGCATCGCAAAGCCGCTGACGCTGCTCCGCGGTAAAAACCTGCGCATGCCGGGCTTCCTCCCAGACACGCACGCTATCGAGCAATATATTGATATTGCCGTTACGCTCAAGTACAGCCATGTCGGCAACCAGTGAGAAGCCGGCGTTAAATCCTGCGGCTTTCGACAGCACCCATTCTATTTCATCCAGAGCAGTCGCTTCGAAGCGCTCCGAAGCAGAACGGATCAGGAACCAGCCAAGCATCGGCGGTATGAAATTTCGTTTGAAATAGCGCTGGTTGCTAAGCCGAAGTTCAAGCTGGCCTTCCCGGGTGAGAGCACCCCACGGTTCACCCCAATTGAAGCGGGTAAATATATGCCATAAATAATTCGGCACGACAATACTCGCATCATTGATGACCTCGCTGCCCCAGCGCTCGTAGCACATATTCACGAACCGGTTGACGCCGTGACCGTCCTGTCCTGTCCTGTCGCATACAAGCCTTCCAAACCGTCAAACGAGATTTGCTTTAGTCCAGCCTCGGCCATCAATCCGCCAATACGTTCACTGAACCGGTCCTGCAGCCGGATATTCGGGAACACAACATCATACGGATGATCCCATAAACGGCCGATTTCCGTTCCTTCCAGATGCGGGGCCGGGGCGGTTCCGTGCATGCCGCGTTTGACACCTGTCAGCTTCCACGGAGCGTTCTCCGAAACACCGCCATATTCGATGAGTTCCTGATCAATCTTGGCCGTACGCCGGAACAAGCTGGCCGTAAACGGCCGAGGATCTTCGATCCCGATCTCCTGGTCGAGCGCTCCGATCGATGCCGTCAGCTTCGCCGTACCGACCTTTGCCAGTCCTTCATCAGGAACGGGAGCAACGTAAGGATCGTTCAGCGTCGTGAAGTTGGACAAGGTATGAATGCCGACATGCACCCCTTCGTTTTCCGCCAGCTCGACACATCGCTTCAAGCTTCGGTCCCCGTCAGGGAAATGTTTGGGCTTCAGCTTGAAATGCCCCCAGTTCTCAAACGGATCCGGATGGTATACATAGTTCAAACCGGCAAGCCTCGTATACCGTACGGCCGCTTGGATCGTCTCCTCAGAAAAATCGGTAATCAAATAAGACCGGGTAGCCAGGGGCGACGTTTTCCCCCAGACACCGTCAAATTCCGGATGAGGCAGCCCTTCCCCAAGCTCAATCGCTTCAATTGTCGCCAGCACCCGATCAACCGGGCAGCCGAATAAGGCAATTTTGGTTCCCGGGATATGGGCGTCATCACCGTCCATGCCCTCTACTTCTGCATTCGGCAAATTCCATACCGGGCGATGTGCGGGTTTGGTCCTGTTGCGGGCGAATGACTGCAGCAAGCTCCCCCCCTTGACTACAGGCCAGGCCGTAGACACTTCGTAGTCGAACTTATTGTCGGACAGCTGACGTCCGCCGGAATCCGCATTGTCGCTGACGGCATAGGTCGGCTGGACGTATGCCATCCTTTCCAGTTCGGCTGGCCAGCCCCCGACGGTTTTTATATTCAGCGCCTGCATCCCGATGGCAAAATCACCACCTTGAACAACGCCTACCGACTCTCCGATCGAGGCGTCAATCGTTATGACGATTGGTCCCCAGATCAAGGTATCCGGATCTGCACCGGCGATACGGATCACCTCAAAGGTTGCGTAACATTCCCTGCTTGCTATGGAAACGGTCACGATCGCGCCGCCAGGATAATGTAACGTTAGCTCCCCGGACGCCGCATGGTATTTTGCTGCTGAGGGCGTTTCCAACTCTTGCCCGGTCGCAAGACGAATGAGCGGCGAATTGTGCGCTGTGTTCACATACGATTGCCGGCCTCCTGCATCTGAAAGCGCCGTCACTTCCCCGGTATCGCTGATTCGAATAGCCATCGATCCAGCCTGTATATTAAGCATGGTTTGGTGTCCTCCTTAATGACCTCTAACATTTTAGGAAATGTAAGGAGGCCCCCTCTCATCTAACGCCGGAATAAGGCCTCCCGCTTTTCTAACTAATCATTTTAAATTTTCATCATATATTTTTTGAGCTTCTTCCAGCACCTTGTCTCCGCCCATCTTCTTCCACTCGGCAACAAATTTATCGAATTCATCGAGAGATTTGCGGCCCGTTATAAAGTCGATATAGGTAGTGAGCGTGAACTGGCTCAATTTATCTTGATAATCGTTGTACACCGGCTTATTGAACGGTGATAGAATATCGATCACTTGTGTACCTTTCGCCCGGGTTTCTTGCGCCAATTTGCGCAAGTCTTGATCCGACGTATATGCGGTTTGGAAATAGTAATCATTGAAGGAGCCAGGCAAACAGAAGCCGCCGATTCCCGCTTTTTTGCGTACTTTTTCATCATCGTACGGCGGGATGAATTCGACCGTACCTTTATCGCCCTTCTTCCAGTGCTGACCTTCCACGCCGAAGTTCATCAGCTCATACATAGCCGGCTCAAACTCCGTAGCTTCAAATACCTGCATATATTTGATCAGCTTGTTTTGATCCTGTGCCAGCTGCTTGCCGAACATGATGCCGGAAGCGAAAGCCGGATTGTATTGCGAGATACCGTAGCTGCCGCTTGGACCCTTGACGCCGCCCACCGTTTCAAAATTAAAATCCGGATTCTTCTTTTTGAGCTTGTCGTACCATTGTTCGCCTCCCAGGAAGGCATTGCCCGGAAGGAATGACCACCAGTAATATTCTATGGCGCCGATCTTGTCGGCCAGCACTTTATCCTCAACGTTGCTCCCTTTGTTAACGACAAATTCAGGGTCGATCAATTCATTTTTATACCAGCGATTCAGCACGGTAAGCGCCTCTTTGGCCCCCGGCTCAATCTCGCCGCGGACAATCTTGCCGTCTTTTTCCCGGAAAATATTCGGATACGCATCAAAAGCGCCAAATACGGAACTGAACATCGATTCGATATTATCTGCCGAAGCGGTGATGCCATAGGTGTCCTTTTTGCCATTGCCGTCCGGGTCGTCATTCCGGAATTTGGTCAGCGCCTTTCCATTTCTTCCAGCGTTTCCGGCGTTTTGGCGATACCGACCTTCTTCATCCAGTCACTGCGGAAAGCAAGCTGGATGCCGTCGATTCCGATATCCCATATAACCGGCAGTCCATAGATTTTGTCGTCTCTTCTAACATATTTGAAGGGATCGTCGCCCAGATATCTTTTCAACCATGCAACGTATTTGGGCATATGCTGCTCGATCAGATTCTGCGGGATCTCAGTCGCAACCCCTTGCTCGATCAGCTTGTCGTAATCCGGGAAGTTCGGTTCCTTCCACCAATCGGGGATTTCGTTGGAAGCGATCATCAGGTTCAGCTTTTCTTTCATTGCATCTCTTGATGAACTAATAAAATCAATATCGATGTCGTACTCCTGTTTCAGCTTCTCAACAATGGGTGAATTCGTGGTTGTCGCATCATCCAAATTCCAGAATGTCAGCTTCGTCTTCTCCTCGGCCTTGGTTCCATTCATTCTCCGAGGCGCTGCCGGGATCGGCTCCCTTGGCGGATTCCGTCTTGCTGCAGGCCGACAGGACCGAGATAAGCAGGGCGCCTGCCAATATTCCGTTCAACCAGCTTCTCTTCAATTCAATCATCCCTTTCTTGAGATCGCTTTCAAACATGAGCAATTCAACCTTTAACCGCGCCGATCATAACGCCTTTAACGAAATATTTCTGAATAAACGGATACACCACGAGCATCGGAATAATGGAAAGCATGACGACCGTCGCCTGCAGCTGCCTGCCGGAGAAAACAGTCTCCTTCCCTATGTTCTGGATCACATTATTGATATCTGTCATATCGTTCTGAATGATGATTTTGCGCAATACAATTTGCAGCACCTGCTTGTGCGGATCTGACATATAGATCATGCTGTCGAACCAGGCATTCCAGTGCCCGACTCCGACCCACAGAGCTATGGTGGCAAGTACGGGTTTGGAGAGAGGAATGACGATTTGAACGAATATTCGAAGATAGCCGGCTCCATCGACCCTAGCGGATTCTTCCAGTTCATGCGGAATGGATCTGAAGAAATTTCGCATAATCAGTACGTTGAACGATCCGATCATACCGGGGATGACAAGTGCCCATAACGTGTTCAGCATATGAAGTTCTTTGATGATGAGGTAAGTCGGGATCAAGCCGCCGCCGAAGAGCATCGTGAACAAGATGAAGCTGGTCAGCGTCCGATTGAACGGAAGGTCTTTTTTGGCCAGCGGGTAAGAGGACAGCGCCGTGAAGAATACGGATAGAGCGACGCCTACGGTCGTACGAACAATGGTATTCCAGTACCCCCTCCACAGTTCATCGAACTCCATGGCCAGTTTGTAGCTTCCGAATGTCCATTGCTTGGGGAAGAGAACGAGGCCCGTGGCATAAGCGGCTCCTTCCGTATCCGCTCCGTCAAACGAAATGACAATTTGCGTCCAGAACGGGTACAGCGTAGCGATCATGATCAGCAGCATGATAAGATACAGCAGGGCGTCCACCACTTTGTCCCCCGCCGTCTTCTTGATGTTCATCATACCGACCGCTCCTTCGTTAGAAACTCTACCATAATGCGTGCTCCTTCCCGCCCAGCCGCTTTACGACAGTATTGACGGCAACAATCAAGATTAAAGCGATAACCGATTTGAAAAGCCCTACGGCTGTAGCATAACTGTAGTCCATTTCAACCAGGCCTTTGCGGTACACATAGGTGTCGATAATATCCGCGACGTTATACACTTTGACATTGTACATATTGAAGATTTGATCGAATCCGGCATCCAGTATGCCCGACATGGACAGAATGAGCATGATAGCGATTACAGGAGCGAGCATAGGGATGGAGATATAGAACATCCGTTGAAAACGTCCGGCGCCATCCATGACAGCCGCTTCATGCAGTTGGGGATCAATATTCGATAATGCAGCGAAATAAATGATCGAGCCCCAGCCAAAGCCCTGAAAGATGGACGTAACAACCAGAATCGTCCGAAAATAGCGTTCATCTGCCAGGAAGAGCGTCTTCTCGCCGCCAAGCAGGTGGACAATCATATTGACCGGACCATCAAGCGAGAAAATCGTAAAGAAAATCCCCGCTAATACAACCCAAGAGATGAAATGCGGCAAATACGATACCGTCTGTACCACCCTTTTGAATTTCGTACTGGTAATCTCGCTTAGCATTAAAGCAAACAAAATCGGAACGGGGAAACCAAAGAGAAGTTTGTATACACTGATCATGAGCGTGTTGCGTAGCACCGTGTAGAAGTAGGGATCTTCAAAAATCATTTCAAAATGCTTGAACCCGACCCAAGGACTCCCTAAAATCCCCTGCGTAATCTTGAAATCCTTAAAAGCCAGCAGCACGCCATACATCGGAGCATAGTTGAAAATGATGTAATAAATGACCGCCGGAACCATCATCAGCAGCAGAATACGGTACTGTTTGATCTTTTTTCGGGTATCTTTTGTCAGCATGCGTTATGCACCTTGGATGTACACGATTCTTTCATGGCCATCACCCCTTTCTATAGTGAAAACTATAGCAGAGGCTCAACATAAAGAAATTATCAAATATTTTGGAAACGATTCAGTTTTTTACGGAATTCATGGGGCTTGTCACCGGCCAAAATTCGTATCATCTATTCCATGGTATTTTGTTGATATTTCGGGACGGTGATGGTCATGATCGTGCCTTGCCCGAGTCGGCTGCTGACGGAAATCCCGTACTCCGGCCCGTACAGAAGCTGTATTCGGTCATTCACATTTTTAAGCCCGTAGCCGGTGGAATACGCCGTCAGAATTCTCTCGGCCGTATCCGGCGGCATTCCCGGCCCGTTATCTTCCACGTCAAAGACAATCGTGTTGTCACATACCCTCGCCCTCACTGTCAGCAGGCCGCGTTCCGCCTCCTTTTGGTCAATGCCATGGAGGATCGCATTCTCGACAAGCGGCTGAAGGATCAGATGGATCGTATGGTAAACGTATACCGCTTCCTCAATTTCATATTCGACGTCAAAGCTGTAATCACGCATGATCTGTATAATTTCCACATAGGACTTCATATTTTCGATTTCATCCCTGACGGAGGTAATGTTGTTCCCCCGGTTGAGCGCCGTCCGGTAAAACCTCGAAAGAGAGGTCACCACGTGGCTGATCTCATGAGAGTCGCTTTTGATCGCCTGCCAGTTGATGAAAGATAGCGTGTTGTACAAAAAATGCGGGTTGATTTGCCACTGCAGGGCTCTGAGCTCCGCCTCCTTCTGCACGATTTTGCTGCGGTAGGATTCGTCAATCAATTCATTAAGCCTGAACAGCATCCGTCCGAACCGGTTTGTCATCTCCCCGATCTCGTCTCTGGACGTGCTTGCCACCCGAAGGCTCAAATCCCCCATCTCTACCCGCTTCATCATAGCGTTGAGCGCATAAATGCGCCGAATCATCGTTCGGGAGAAAATATAAATAATAACGAGCAGCGCAGCAATGCAGACCAGAATCAAACCCAGGGTAACCCTGATGATCGAGCCGGCTCCCTCTGTTAATTTCTTAGTTGGAACAAAGCAATAGAAGGTCCAGTTCGTCTGCTGAATTTCCTTCTTGACCAGAAAAAATGAAGTTTGCCCGTCGACGATCATACTGCCGTCTTCTTTCGACAAATCCCCGGACAGCAGTCGTTGACGCTGGCTGGCGTTTGGGTTGGCATAGATTAATCGCTGGTTCTCATCTGCGATGAAAATAGCATTATCCTGCAGTGTATCCGATAAATTAAACAAATCCTTCGCATTGATCCTCATATAGACGAGGTTCGTATTTCCTTTCGCATAAAAGTTGGGGAATTGAGCAGTCACGATCAATCCGTCGTCGAAAAACCATTGATTCCGGTTCGGAGCGGCCAGAAGGGCGTCATGGTACCACCGCTCCTCGCTAACCCGTGATGCGGAGAGAAGCGCATCTCCAAATTCCGGAACGGAGCTTTGGGTGTAGAACGTGATCTGTTCAATGTTCTGGTCCATGTTTTTCATCATGTTAAAATACGGCAGCAAGTAGCCGTTCAGATCGCGGGACAAATTAACGAGGTCGATGTAGTCGTTCGTCACGATTTTCTCAAAGGTCGCATTATAAATAATAGATCGTATCGTATGATTGTACCGTTCCAGAGACTTCTCAATGCTCTCCGTGATCGTGCCCGCGTTCTTTTCAATTCCCTGCAGCGCCTGATACTCCAACATTTGCTTGGACTGATGATAGGCGTAGAGCCCGAGCACCAGAATGGGGATAATGATCACCGTCAAATAGGATACGAACAGCTTGTGCTTGAAACGCATCCGGTCAAATAGCCACAACCGCTCCCGTCTCATGGCTCACAGATCTCCCCGGTATTGTGATGGCGGTACGCCATAGTGGCTTTTGAACAACGAACTGAAATAGGGAAAATTGCTGTATCCCACATCCTGACTGATGTCGATAATTTTACGGTTCGTCGTCAGCAGCAGTTCCTTGGCCTTCTCCATCCGGTACATGGTGATGAATTTGTTGATACTGATCCCTTTTTCCTTTTTGAACAAATAACTTAAGTAGCTTGGAGACAAATAGACCTGCTTCGCCAGCCATTCCAGCGACAGGTCGGTTTGGTACCTGGTATGTATCATCCGAACGACTTCCTCGATTGCCTTCGGCATCCCGTCCCTGTATCCTTCGCCAGAGGGGATATGCTCATCCAAAATAGCCTGCATCACCCTGCGCAAATCGTGTAATCTGGCAGCGTTATTGATTTTCTCAAGCTCCTTCTTGAACAAGCCGGGTTGATTGCCCGAAGTAACGTCAAAGATCGATCTGACGATCTCCATGCACACATATTTGATGTAGACGACGGAGAGCTGCTTGCAGTTCTGCACGGTGTCGAACAATTGCTCGAACCTCAGTCTGACAATGCTCCAGCGGCTTAACTGGATATACTGCTTGATGTCCTCCATGGCATCATTGACGGAAGCCATCATATCGCCTTCCCCCGTCGGGACCGTCCGGTTTGCCTGCAGCACGGTTCCTTCCTCCAGAAAAAAAGAAATCTCCAGAAGGGGCTCCAGCTCCTGGTACGCCTGATACAGCTGATTGGCCTCATCAATCGGACCGCTGACAGCAACCATCATGTTCTGGCCGTAATCTTCCTTGACCCGGTTGATGATTTCCTGACCGAGCTCTGTAAACACCTCCACCGACTCATCCGCAGCAGCTTCAACGAGAAGCAGCCCCTGAAACTCATTCAAATGAATCAATTCAGATCCACGGTCTACCGCCTCCGCCAGCTTCACTTCAAAATCCTCCCGGTCAAACAAACGGCTGCGCGAAGTCAGCATCAGCATACGGATCAAGGAATAGCCGCATATGCTGCTGATCGGCATCGGCACCGGTTCCTTCACGGTTTGCCCTAGAATGAGATTGGTGAGTACCTTCTGCTTCTCGAAACGGACCTCCTTCAAGTAGGCTTGCTGCATCCGCTCCTGCTTCTCTTTCTGCAGCCGTTCCTGTTCACACTGCTGAATCACATGGGACAATACCTTGATGAACTCTCCAACCTGAACCGGCTTCAGCAAATAGCGTACCGCCTCCAGGCTGATGGCGCGCTGTGCATACTCGAATTCGCCGTAGGCGCTCATGAAAATAACTTTGATAGGCCGTCCGGATTCCCTTACTTTCTCTGCAAGCTGCAGTCCGTCCATTCCCTTCATTCGGATATCGGACAGCAAAATATCGACGTCGTGGTGATCGAGGTAAGAAATCGCTCCTTCGCCGCTTCCCGTTTCGGCAATTTCCAGATCAAATCCATATTTCTCTACCAAAAAACGGACGCCATCCCGTTCAAACTTGTCGTCGTCAACAATGAGCATCTTCAGCACATCCTGCACCACCTTATACCCAAAAATAATGAATTTAAATGGAAGGCATATACAACCAACTCTGCACGCCCACTCAGCAAAGTTCTCCATCTTCGCGCCTGAAGCCCAAAATATAAAGCGTTTACAATTTGGAACAATTCTAACACAAAAGTATAGGTTGAATAAGATCCTCATCAGTGCGTGGACAAAATAATTCAAAGCAATAAATTGCTAATAGCAAAAAAGCCGCCATGCAGGCTCTAAACCCGCTTTGGCAGCATCTTCGAATATCGTTGCCGCAGCTCGTGCAGCTCCTCGCTTCCCGTGACCGCCTGTTCGCCCATCTGCTTGCCGACGGCGACGATCAGCGACTCGAGCAGGGCGACCGGGGCGACCATGGAATGGAACTCCCAGAGCTGGCCGCGTGCCGTAAACAGGGTCACGTCGGCCTTCTCCAGCATCGGGCTGACCGCCAGATCCGTGATCAGCAAGGTCCGGTACCCCTTCATCCCGGCATAGTCGAACAGAACCGACAGTTCGGGCGACTCGGACACAAATCCGAACATGACGATGAGGTCCTGCGGCTGCACATGCACCAGCAGGTTCAACAGCTCATGCCCGCCGCGGTCGAGCCGCTTGACCCTCATCCCGAACCGGGTCAGCCGGAAATCGGTCAAAGCCGCGAGGCTTTCGGCGGAGCCCGGCCCGTAGAGGTACACGGTCCCCGCTTCGCGCAGGAGCGAAGCCGCCCGCTCGAACGACTCCTGACTCAAACGGTCGGCCGTCTGCCGCAAATAATCCGCACCGACGAGCAGGCTGGCGGCGGCGTCATTTTCGTTCATTTTGGAAAAC
This sequence comes from Paenibacillus sp. YAE3, assembly GCF_057546105.1. Lineage (NCBI taxonomy): Bacteria > Bacillati > Bacillota > Bacilli > Caryophanales > Paenibacillaceae > Paenibacillus > Paenibacillus sp. YAE3. The sequence continues at coordinate 142,976 of NZ_BAAIYF010000011.1, forward strand.
GCGGACTGCAGCTTCTGCGACGGGGACAGCAGCATTTCGTCCTTTACCTTCTGCTTGAATTCCTTCAGGTTTTTGCATCCGACCTCGGACCAGAAACGCGACACCGTCGACGTGCTTACCTGGCAGGCGGCCGCGATCTCCTCCTCCACCATAAACGGGATATCTTCCATATGTTTGCTGATATAATCCGCGACCCGCTGATGCCCGCGCGACAGTTTCTGGCCTTCCAGCTCCAGATTCATGGGCTTGCCTCCTCTCCCGAAGGGATGAATGAACAACGGCCTAAACCATAAATGAAATGAAACGTTAAACGGCCTTCACTTCGACCTTTTTCTTCAGCAGCTTTTTCACCGCGTTTGCGGCTCGGACCTGCAGATGCAGACTCGGGGAAATGAATCGTTTGCAAGCCCCTTCCCGGATCGCGGCCTTCAGCTCGGCTACCGTTTCGTAGTCCCCCGGCAACTCGTTGTACACGCATCCGACCTGGAACATCTGGTGCGCGTCGCTGCCAGCCACGACCGGCACGCCCAGCTCTGCGCCGAGCGGCAGCACCAGGGCGATGTTTTCCTGAATGCCGATTTCATGCAGATCCTTGCCGTTCAGGTCGAAGGCGTCGAACCGGCGCAGCAGCTCACGGTCCACGTGATACAGATGGTTGGACTCGCGGAACGGGTGGCCGCCGATCACCATCATGCCCCGCGGTTCGCACATATCGAACAGCTCCGCAAGCCCGATGAACGAATCCGGCGTCGTATGCGGCTCAAGCAGCGCGCGAATTTCAAGCAGCGCGTCCTTCGGCCCCGAGACGAGGATGTGTCCGCCTTCGGCCACGTCCACTTCCATGCCCGTAAAAATTTTGAAGCCGTCGCGGTCGTAATAATGGTTGTTGCACGGCAGCAGCCGGTCGAGCGTCCCGTAGACCTCGTCGAAGCGGCGCGTATTGAAATGCTCGGTCAGCGTAATGGCCTCAAGCCCCTGCTCGCGGGCCTCGTCCAGCATCTCGTTGAAATGGTCCATGGAAAAATCGGTTTTTTTGGACAGTTTAACATGAAAGTGAAAGTCAATTTTCATCGGTGTATTTCCTCCAATATAGGTGTAATGGTCGACACGCCCAACTCCTGCCGTATGCCTGTTTCACGGTCGTACAGGTTGATGCGGTCCTTGCGGAAAGTCGCATACAACACGCGGCCCGGAGCGTAATCCGGATCTCCCATGACGCGGGCGCTCAGCTTCTCCTGACCGAAGGCCGCCCTCACCAGCGTCTCGCCGCCGGCGGGCAGCACCTCTTCCACCTTCACCGGGATCGAGCCGGGGACCCGCGCTTCGTGCAGCACGACATCCTCCGGCCTCAAGGTCAGGACCACGGCGCGGTCCGCTCCGCCGTCCAACGGCGCCGACAGCCGGAAGCTGCCGAGCGGCGTTGCCAGCATGGATTCGCCTCCGTTCCGGCGGCACATCCCCTCAATCCGGTTCAGCGGATAATCCGAGCTGCCCATGAATTCGGCCACCTGCAGCGTCCGGGGACGCCGGTACAACTCCCGCGGCGTATCCGCCTGCACGAGTTCGCCGCCGAAAAATACCGCGACCTTCGTTGACAGAGTAATCGCTTCGTGCTGGTCGTGCGTCACATAGACGATCGTCGTGCCCAGCTCGCGGTGGAGCCGCTTCAGCTCGGCGCGCATCTCGGTCCGCAGCTTCGCGTCCAGGTTCGAGAGGGGCTCGTCGAGCAGCAGGATCGACGGGGACGTCACGATCGCCCGGGCGATGGCGACCCGCTGCTGCTGCCCGCCCGAGAGCTCGCCGGGATAACGGTCCGCCAGCTCGGAGATGCGCATTTTGTCGAGGGCGGCCATGACGCTCCGCCGGACCTCGGCCTTCGGCTGCTTTCGCACCTGCAGGCCAAAGGCAACGTTGTCGAAGACGGTCATATGCGGCCACAGGGCATAACTCTGAAACACCAGGCTCACGCCCCGCTTGGCCGGATCGAGATGGTATGCCAGGCTGCCGTCAGCCACCCGGTTTCCGGAAATCACGACCGTCCCCTCATTCAGCTTTTGCAGCCCTGCGATCGTCCGAAGCAGGGTCGTTTTGCCGCAGCCCGACGGGCCGAGCAGCGTCACGAAATCCCCCTCTTCGATCGTCAGGTCGATGCCTTTTAAAATATGCTTCCGCTGCACATGCACATGAATCTGGCGCAGTTCAATCGCGTTCATTCATTGCCCTCCCAATCCTTTGGTCAAATCGGCCTTCCCGAACTTTACCGCAAGCGCGTAAACCGCCACGACGATCGCGATAATGATCATCAGCACGACGTTGGTCAACTGGTCGTATCCTTTTTCCACATAATAAAAGGTGAGCGTCGTCAACGTCTCCGTCCGCGGCGTGACAAGCATGATGATCAGCTCCATCTCCTTCATCGCCCCGATGAACACGAGGATGAAGGCGGACAGCAGGCTCTTGCGGCTAAGCGGCAGCAGCAGGCGCCGAAAACGCGTAAACCAGGAGGCGCCCCCAAGGACGGCGGCTTCCTCCAGCTCCGGCCCGATCTGCATCATCGCGGCGCCGCCCGCCTTGACGGTAAAGGGCAGCTCTTTGACTATCGTGATCAGGATTATGATCGTAATCGTGCCGTACAACGCCGGAATGAACAGGACCGGTTTCGCGAACATCGTAATGTAAATCGCCGCCAGCGAAATACCGGGGATAAAATACGGAAAAAACGAAAGCTGGTCCACCAGCTTGCCCATGGCCGTATTTTTGCCGCGGGCGACGGCGTAGCCGAACAGCAGCCCGAGCACCGCGGCCGCAACCGAGGCGATGCCCGCGATCACGAGCGAATTTTTCAGGGCGAGCAGGAAAATCGGGTTCTGCAGCACGCCCTTTTCTCCGGTGTTGATATTCGGATCGGAACCTCCCGCCCAGTAATGAAGCGTGAAGTTGTCGGGACTGAACGAGCCGTTTTTCAGCAGGAACGTTTGCAGCAGCAGCACCAAAAACGGCACGACCGCGACGGCCACCATCCCGGCCACCGTCGTCACCGCAGCCGGAAGCCGCCATTTGCCCAGCGGCATGTGCGTTACCGCGCTTCCTTTGCCCGACACGGTCACGTAGCTGCGCCGGCCGCCGATGAGGCGCTGATTGTAATAGATCGCCAGCATGGTGATCAGCATCAGCGTCAGCGACAGCACGTTTGCCTCGGTCGTCAGCCGCGAACGCATGCTGGAATACAGCATCGTCGAAATCATGTAGAAGTTGACCGGGGTTCCGAGCAGGGCAGGCACGCCGTAGGCGCTGACCGCCTTCGTGAAAATCAGGATGAAGCCCGACAGCACCGACGGCAGCATCAGGGGAAACACGATCCGCCGCAGCACCTGCAGCCGGTTTGCCCCCGCCATTTCGGCCGCCTCCTCCAGCTGGCTGTTCATCGAGCTGAGCGCCGCGCCGACAAGCAGAAAGAAATATACGCTGTCATGGATGGATAGGGTCAACACGATCGGCACGAAGCCGTACGACAGCCAGTCCGGCGGCGCCACATGCAGCAGCGACTGCAGAATGCCGGGCGTTCCGCCGATTTTGTCGTTTTTGAAAAAGGTCAGCCACGCCTGGGACAGCATCCACGAAGGCAGCAAATACGGAATGATCGCCAGAAACGTGATCGTCTTTTTCAGCGGAATATCCGTACGCGTCACGAGCCAGGCAAGCCCGCAGCCGAAAACCATGGACAGCGCCGAAACCGTCACCCCCACCGATAAGGCGTTCAGCACCGGCTTGTAAAAAAGGGACCAGCTCATGTCGCTCGCCAGCACGCGGCTCCAGTGGTACAGCGTCAGGTGCCCCGGATCCGCCGCGGGCGTGAGCCGGGCATCCTGGGTTTTCCAAATGAATGTCGAGTAGATTAAGTTCAGGACCGGCCAGACGATGGTGTACGCGAGAAACAGAAGGGCCGCCGCCCCGATCAGGTACAGCGGATTCCGCAGCGCATTGCGGCACCGGTTCAGCCATCTGGCCTGCCACGTATTCAGCATGGGTTTATGCAGCATCCGGATTTCCTCCTGCCTGTGTCATTCACGTTCGTCATTTCTGCTTGATCCAGAAATCCCGGACCTTCGGCGCCTCGAAGTACAGCTTCTCCCCATCGTAAATCCACAGGTTCAGGTCCTCGAAAGCCACCTCGTTTTTCGTCTTCACGTCCGAACGCGGCACCCAGGAGCCGACCTCGTTGAACGGAGCCATGCCTTCGCCCTGGCCGTCCTTCTCGCCCATCATCCAGCGGATGAACAGCTTCGCTCCGGCCGGATGCGGCGCTTTGTTCGCCAGGAACAGGTAGCCGGAATCCGGCACCGACGTCTTCGGCTTGATGTCGTAAATCGGGCGCACGTTCCAGCCTTTTTCCTCGACCTTCGATACGTCGCCGGACACGGCGAGCCCGACCGCGTCGCTGCCGCCCTTGCCGATCGCATCCAGCACGTCGTCGCTTCCTTTCAGCACGACCAGCCCGTTATCGAACAGCTGTTTGATAAACTCATACCCCGCGTTTTCCGTGCCGTGCAGCTCGATATCCTTCCCGAATTTTTCCTTGTAGGCCGCCGCCATATCGTCGCTGTGGATGACCATCGTCGTGAACAAATCCATGAACGCCGGCGAACTGAGCGGATCGGCCGTATACACCTTGCCTTTGAATTCAGGGGTCGTCAGGTCCCACCAGTTGGTGACCGGAGCCGACTTGTAATGACCGGTATTATAGAAAAGCGTGCGGAACTCCAGATAATTGGCGTATCCTTCGGCCTGCGTGCGGTACGGCTCGTCCACCTTCTCCGCCAGGTCTTCCGGCAGGTATTTGACGTATCTCCCTGGCTTCACCATCTCTTCTTCGACGGCTCCGCTCACTTCCTTCGTAATGATGACGTCCGGGTTGAACTGTCCGGCTTCCTGTTCCTTCGTCACCTTGTCCATCATCTCGTCGGACTTGACCTTGCTCACCTCGACCTTGATGCCCGGGTACTGCTTCATAAACGTCTCCGCCGCATCGTTCGCCCGTCCCGACGTGGAGTAGACGATGATCTTGCCTTCCTTTTTGGCTTGCTCGTACAGCGCCTCCGGCGTTTCGCTGCCGGACGCGGCCGCCGAACCTTGCACGGATTCCGCCGGTTTAGCAGGCGCATCCTGGCTGCCCGCCGAGCCGCTTCCTCCTTGTCCGCAGGCGGTCAGCAGCAGGGCCGTGCCCAGAACCAGCGCCGCTGCCTTGCCAGGCCAGGACCAGGCAATCCGTTTTCCCCCCGGCGCGTATGTATCCCGCTCCATCCCCGTTGTTCCTTTCGCGTTCACTTTCAAGACGGTCCTCTCGTTTACCTTCCCTTTTGTTCTCATGTTCCGTGGCCTCCCTATCGTTAACTTCGATTTATGAAGCGTATGGTCATCCGGATCTATCGCTTACACCTTCACTATAGGGAGGAAGTGTCAACGGAATGTTAGGCCGGCGTGCAATTTTGGTAAAAAATTATCATTTGTTCGTTAGAAGATAAAAAAATTTCATTTTCGAGATCAGAATCCCCCCAATATAGCCTCTCACCGGACCGGCCCCGGGTCATCCTGGCAATCAAACTGAGCACGCCGATCCCCGTGAACATGATGTTCCAATCATGCGAGCCCGCAATGAGCCTTCCCAATGGAACTCCTGAAAGGAGCCCAAGATTTGGATGGGGAGTGAGACCCCCATAATAACAATCGTTTATTTTGTTATTATTATATTAGTGTAATTAAATAACTTTTAATTGCCATTAAATTCCCATTGTGATAGTATAATGTCTCGAAAAGGGAAAAATAAAGCGGTTACAAACGAGTCATTCGATATTTTTGTTAGTTTATTTTCTCGCTTTGTTAGCCCTTTATCTTATTGCAGCAAAGGGGAGTTTGTATGAAATCATCGACCAAATGGCTTAGTACCGCCTTGTCGGCGGTATTGTTCGCTTCGCTGCTGTCTCCCGCTAACGGATCGGCCGCTTCCCAAACGACCGGCGGCAGCGCGGCAGCCAACGACATTCCCGGACACTGGGCCGAGGCAAGCATCCAAAAATGGGAGGGCAGCGGGCTGATCCGGGGTTATCCGGACGGCACCTTCCGCCCCAATGCGAAAATTACGCGCGCCGAGTTCGTGTCCTTGCTGAATCATTTGTTCGGTTTTAGGGCACCGTCGAAGGAGAGCTTTGCGGATGTGCCGGGCGATGCATGGTTTGCAAACGCTTTCCAATCTGCCAGAGCAGCAGGCTACTACACCGGATTTCCAGGCAATACGGCCAAGCCAAACCATCCGCTTACCCGTCAGGATGCAGCGGTGCTCTTGGCGCGGGCGTTTGAATTGAGCAGCAATGAAGCCGCCTCCTCTCCTTCTTATCCGGATCAGGAGAAGATCAGCGGATACGCCCGCGAAGCGGTCCGGTCTCTCTCGGGCATTTTTCAGGGTTCCCCCGGCGGGAGCTTCCGTCCGGAAGAACCTATCACCCGCGCTGAGGTCGTCACCTTGATCGATAAACTGGTACGCGCGTATTACCCGGCAGCCGGCACCTTTACCCCCGGGGAGGTCCAGGGCAACGTTGTGGTCAACCATGGGGATGTCGTCCTGAAGGACGCCGTCATTCAAGGCAACCTGTACCTTGCGCCGGGCATCGGCGATGGCGGAATCACCCTCGACCATGTTACCGTGCAGGGAACCGTCTTGATCGAAGGCGGACAGAACATCGTCTTGAAGGACTCCAAGCTCCGGACCGTCCTCGTTCACCGAGCCGACGGTCAGGTGCAAACGCAGGCGTCCGGCACGACCCATATCGGGCAGTTCACCGTAAACAGCGCGTTGTCGCTTGAAGCTGTCGATGCCTCTGCCATCGACAGCGCCGAATTCAACCGGCCTGTGCGGCTGAATTTGGGCGCGGGGGCCTCCATCGCCTCGCTGACCGTCACCCCGTCGGCCGCGGGCACATCCATCACGGGCACGGGCACAATCAAACAAGCGGTGATCCAGGGCGCTGACGTGACGCTAAACGGCAAAACGCTTCCGGCGGGAACGGTCAGCATTTCCGGCGGAGCGGTCGGCACAGGTTCGGTGTCGTCCGGCACCCCGGGAGCAGGCGGCAGCACATCCAGCAGCACAGGCGGCTCTTCTTCCGGCGGCAGCGGAAGCGGCGGGGACCACGGAGGCAGCCCGGCGGAGAACGTCCCGACCGTCAATCTGGTGGACGCGGCCGCGACCGACCGAACCAAGTCGCTGTTTGTTTATTTGAACGAGCTCCGCGGCAAAAACATTCTGTTCGGCCAGCAGCACGCCACGACGGAAGGCCTGTCCATTACGGCGAAAGACGGGACGCAGTCGGATACCTTCAACAGCGTGGGCGCCTACCCGGGGCTTTTCGGGTGGGATACGCTGAGCCTGGAAGGCAAGGAAAAGCCGGGCGTAGCCGGCAACGCCGAGCAAAGCCGGGACAATCTTGTCGCGGTGATGAAAAAAGCCTATGCCGACGGCGGCGTGCTGACGCTCAGCTCGCATATGCCGAACTTCGTCACGGGCGGGGATTTTTACGACACCAAAGGCAACGTCGTGTCCCACATCCTGCCGGGCGGCGACAAACACGCGGCGTACAACGCTTTTCTGGACCAAATTGCCGACTTCGCCCTTCACCTCAAGACGGACGACGGCAAGCCGATTCCGGTCATTTTCCGGCCGTTCCATGAGCAGAGCGGCAGCTGGTTCTGGTGGGGAGCCGCTTTTACGACCACCGACGAATACAAGGAGATTTACCGCTATACGGTCGAGTATCTGCGCGACAAAAAAGGCGTGCACAACTTCCTTTACGCCTACTCGCCCGGCGGCGGTTTTGGCGAATCCGCGGAAACATACCTCAAGACTTACCCGGGCGACGACTACGTCGATATTCTCGGCTTCGACAGCTATTACAACGGCGAAGGCGACTCCTGGTTCAACGGCGTGAAGACGGAGGCCAAAACCGTGTCCCGGATCGCCGACAGCCGCGGCAAGGTCGCTGCCTTCACCGAATTCGGCTATCAGAAAATGAAGGTCGCGGGCAACGCCACCCCCGACTTCTACACGAAGCTGGCGGAGACGCTCAAATCCGACCCGGACGCGAAAAAGATGGCGTACATGCAAACCTGGGCCAACTTCGGGCCGGATTCGGTTTACGTCCCATATCCGACCGGCGATCCGAACCAGGAGCATGAAATGCTGCCGGACTTCAGGAAATTCTATCAGGATGCGTATACGCTGTTCAGCGACGGCGTGACCGGAGCTTACGATAAAAAGGTCAACACTGTGTCCGAGCGGGGTTTCATGCACATCGCCTCCCCAACCAACCAAAGCACGATCAAAGACGCCTCGACACTCATCCGCGCCCGCGTGCTGAATGAAACGCCGGATCGCGTCGTGTACAACATCCAGGGCTCTGATGCCGAATACCCGATGGCGCTGAACCCGGACAGCGGTTACTACGAAGCGGAGTGGACGCCGGCGGCCGGCCTGAACGGCAAAACCGCGGACGTTACCGTCAAAGTCTACGGCCAAAACGGCGCCGTCCTGCATCAGCAAACGAACACCGTGTTCGTAAAAATCGGCGAGGTGCTCGCCGGAGCCTACACCTTCGATACGGCCGCCGACGTCGAAGGCGTTCAATACAACGGCGAATATACCGATTCGCTTAAGGAAACGCATGACGGAAGCGTGGCGCACAGCGATTTTAACGGGGGCTCCCTGGTGATCCGCGCCCCGCATTTGAACGGAACCGATTCGTGGCAGGAGCTGAAGCTGGAGCTGAAAAATGCCAAAACCAAGGCCGGGGCAAGCTCGCTCGCGGATATCAAACGGGTCAAAATGGACGTGTGGGTGCCGGCGTCCGCCGGGGAGACCAGCGTGAACGCCAGCCTGCGCGCGGTCGGACAATTGCCGCCGGATTGGAGCAATAAATACGGCATGGATACGACGTATGTCCCGCTCGCTTCCCTGCCGCAGGAGACGATCGACGGCGTGGAATACGTCAAATTCAGCCCGACGGTCGATTTTACGAATGCGGACGCCTTGGCGGCAGCCGACGACATCGCCTTGTCCATTGTGGGCAGCGGGCTGGATGCGGGCGGCGAAACGCTGCCGGTCTATGTCGATAACATCCGCCTTTACAACGCTTATCACGAGACATCGGGAGACCCGGCAATGGTCGACGACTTCGAGGGGTATCTGGGGAGCAGCGACGCCCTGGCCGGCAAGTTCGTGCATGCCGGCGGCGACCCGGCGAGCGCTGCGCTGGACGGCACGCATAAGCATGGCGGCAGCTACGGGCTGAAATACACGTACACGCTGGCGGGCAGCGGTTACGCCGGCATCACGAAAGCGATGAACGGCGCCGATTGGTCCGGCTTCAACGCCCTGCAGTTCTGGTACCAGCCGGACGGCCAAGGCCAGAAGCTGGTGATGCAAATCAACGCGGGCGGCAAAACGTACGAATATTACCCGGACACGAAAACGACCGAACCTGCACTGATCACCGCGCCGTTCAATGAATTCAAGCCCGCCAACGGCGCAACCGGCACGCTGACGAAAACGAACCTGAAGAACGTCCAGGCTTTTTCGATTTACACCAACGCCGTGCCGGACGGACATCGGCTGACGTCGTCCATGTATTTTGACGACATCCATGCGCTGCTTGATCCGAATGCCGGCACCGTCCCCAGCGGCAGCGAAAGCGGCGGCATCGCGCCGGGCGTGCTGTTCGATTTCAACGACAACATTGCCGGCTGGACGTTGAACGACAATACGCTGGGCGCGGACAACCTCGCGAATCCCGAGGACGGCGGCAGCAAGGTGCTCAGCGCAGACTTCCCGGCCGCGGCTGCCGGCGACCAACATTTCGAGCTTGCCTACATGAGCGACCAAGACCTCAGCCAAGGCAACACGTTAAAGGTTCGCGCCCGGGTCGCCGGCGGCACCGCCAAAGCCAAGCTGTTCATCAAAGCTGGAGCGAACTGGGCCTGGGCTTCAACGGATGAAGTGGAGCTGACCGGCGAATACCAGTGGATCACGCTCAGCCTGAACGGCAAGGATTTCAATGGCGAAGCCATCGACAAGACGCTGATCAAAGCGGTCGGCCTGCAAATCTCCTCGCCGAACGGGCAAGGAAAATTGACGGTGTACGTGGATGACGTGACCCTGGACGAAAAGGAGCTGGCTGCCGGGTCGGGCGATACAAACCTTCCTGAAAAAAGAGCAGCCGGGGAGGAACCAGCAACCGGCCAAACGGAACCTCCCGCTCAGGAAAAGCCAACAGATGAAGAAAGCGGCACAAGCCAAGAAAATGTTCCTTCCGGTGAAGACGAGGGGCTATGATAAACCAAATGGAATAAAAACGGACGTTTGCCTGAAGCACGCACCCGCAGGCTGTCGAGAAGGTTCTCGGCAGCCTTTTTTTATACACGATATATCGACTTCAGATCGTGTATCTTGAAAAAGCATAACTTTCTGATGTCCACGTTCGTTTTAAGTAATGTAAGGAAATTGTTGCAGCAAACGTCCATAAACCATACCCTTCAATCCTCGATCGCCTGATACATCATCGTCCATAAATCGAAGGGGAGCTTGCTGTTATTCGGCATCTGCGCGCCCCGCAGCCGAATCAAGAGCAGCTCTTTTTATTGGGGATGATGCCTCATATTATAATAGGCCGATGTGCAAACAGGTACGGCGTCCTTACCGAAACTGCGGCTTCAGCATTTCATCAAAGTAGGTGCGGCGGGCTTCTTCGCTGTCAAACTGAAGCATAACCTCGGCCGCATCGCTATACGCCCGGCAGCGTTTCGAACTCCGGCCGGTAAAACACATCAGGCCAATATAAACGATGATGACATACAGACTCCATGACATAAAAGAAAGCTGATGAACAAGCGCCAACCTTGATGTCCAAAATACAGCCCCCAGAAAGACGATGAACCCTAATTTGACGATCGTTTCATTAAAAAGCAGCCTGTTCTCGCTTCGGAGCTGCCTGGTGATAATTTCATCCTTGGTCATGGACAAGTAGCTTTCACATGCTTTGAGGTAATGCTTGTTATAAACTTTCATTGCTCTCCCCCACCGGTCCCCTTACTCGATCGCTATGCTAAAAAGACTTACAAAGGAATCAATTCTCTATTTTCTAATAAATTCCTTCTACACCGGAACGATCCAAAAGAAGACGCGTCCCAGGCAAAACAAGCAGCCATCCCCGGGTCTTCTTCCCGATGATGGCTGCTTTCTATGATTCGCGCTTATCCGTTTTCCGGCAGCTCGATCCATTGATATGGCTGCTTTGCGGCGATAAGCCCGCTTTCGATGATACTGATGACGGCAATCGTCTCGGCGGGCGGCACGGCCGCTTCCCCGGTCTCGAAAAACCTCGCCAAGTCGCGTATAAAGCTCTGGAAAAAATCCGATGCCGGCTGCACGACGCGGCAGGCTCCCGAGGCGTAGTTGACAGCCATCATAAACGGACAGCCCGGACCCGGCTGCTGGATCGTCGCCTGCCGGCCGCCTGAGAATTCGACCAGCAGGGTCGGCGCAGCCTCCGTGCCGGTGAACATGACGCGTTTCGCTTCCGTTCCCATCAAGGCCACGATCGGCTCGATCTGGTGAATCGAGTAGTTTTCCAGCAAACCCGGGCCCCAGCTGGAGATCACCCGGATGCCTTCCCTTTCGACCTCCGCGTATTCGGCGGCATACCGCAGCGCGGATGAAGAATACAGCGGCGTCCGGTGCCGCGCGGCCCGCTCGAACAAACGCAGGGCCGCCGCCCGGTCCGGGGCGAACGTCTTGTCGATGTAGGTCGGCTTCCCCGAAGCAAGCGGCAGCTCGGCAAGGGCCTCATGCTGCTCCGGGTTGTCGGGCGACAGCACGATCAGATAGTCGCTTCGGGCAACCACCTCTTCAATCGTTCCGCAAGGCGTCACGCCGTTTTTGGCGCACCACTCTTTATTGCTCAGCCCATGCTCGGCGTCCTTCATGCCGTATGCGAAGGCGACCTCCATCGCGCCTCCGGCGGCATCCCGAATCCATGCGGGATATTGATTGGCATGCCATTCGTCCAGGTAATAATCGATAAAGCCGATTTTCTTCATGCCAGCGCTCCCGCTTCCAGCAGGGAAATCTCGCGGCCTTCTTCCGAGGAACGGTAAATGGCCTCGATCATTTGGGCGGTCACGATCACCGTGTCAATATGCGACGGCAGCTTTTCCCCGGAATGGATCGCGGTGATAAAGGCGTCGATCTCCTCCTGAAAGGCATCGCTTTTCGGATAGTTCGGCGTGCTTTCGAGCAAAGCGCCATGCTTTGCCGAATAAAGCGTAAACTCCTTGCCGTACTTCAGGCGGATGCCTGCCTTGTCCCCGAGAAAATCGATGTACATTTCTTCCACGCCGATATTTTGCGCCCATGCGCCGTTGACCGTGATTGACGGTCCTTCCGTGCGGATCATGGCCGTCACGAAATCATCCACGTCATAGCTGCCTTCGTAATTCGGAGGGCCGGCCCACATGTTCAGGTAAGCGTAGTTCTGCATGTCCGTGCCCAGCTTGGAGTACGCCTGTCCCGTCACCGTTTTCGGCCGTGGATCGCCCGCGCAATACATGACGATATCCAGGAAGTGAACGCCCCAGTCAATCAGCGCCCCGCCCCCGGCAACCGCCTTGGTCGTAAAATCGCCCCCAAGCCCGGGGATCGAGCGATGCGCACGGAAGCTGACGACGACGTGGTACAGCTCGCCAAGCTCGCCGCTTTCGATCATCTGTTTGATAATGTTGACGCCTTTGTTGAAGCGGTTCACGACGCCGATGTTCAGCGTTTTGCCGGTTTCGTGCTGCACCTTCTGCATCTCCAGCGCTTCCTTATACGTTCTGGCCGCCGGCTTTTCGCACAGGACGTGTTTGCCCGCGCGCATGCAGTCGATCGCGATCGGGGCATGGACATTGTTCGGCGTGCAAATCGATACCGCCACCACGTCCGGATCCTCCAAAATGACGCGGTAATCCTCCACCGCCGTGCCGCAGCCGTACTTCTCGACGGCCTGTTCGGCCCGCTCCTTGCGAATGTCGCAGAAATACTTGATCTCGGCGTCCTTATTGGCCATATAAGCCGGAATATGCGCGCCGTTGGCGATCGTTCCGCAGCCGATCACGGCCACCGTCGTTTTTGCCATCGCTTTTTCCCCTCCGATTTTTGAACCCGGCAAAGGCAGCTCCGGATTGCGTATAGTATTGACCGGCAACGTGATCCGAAAATAGCTCCAACCTCCGCTGAAGCCGGCAGCTTTTTCATTCGTGACCCGTTACGGGCAACTACTGACATGTTACCATGAAAGCGGTTTATTTGACTTCAAAATCGTATATGAAAATAGGATTATCGTATCCGTTTCGCTCGCGGCCGAGCTCGCTCGGGAAACGGAAGCGGGTCAGGCTATGCGCCGTCATTTTAAAAAAATTATGCACCAACGGATGGGCTTATTCCCACGCAGTTTATCCTCCAGCACCTTCCACTTCCGGGCCTTGTTATCCGCAATAGAAAAAGCGGCAGCGATGTTCTGTAGCTTCATCGTTCAGCCGCTCTCCCGTCATATCTGTTTCGCTAAGTTGTAAAAAAAGCACCGGTTAAGGTGCTCATACCCTGGTGGTTTGTCGCCTCGTGACCTTTAGGGTTTGGTCGCTTGGATCACTGCCGAAACGATATAATCTTCAATATTTGATCCCGGAACCCAATCCTTAATAAACGCCCTGGACTCATCCTTCGGCTCCACGCTGATGTTGTCGAATCCGCTTTGTTGAATTTTTACGGATTGGATTGTTATTTCTGATCAGCATATCATATCAGCACTCACTTATATAGCGTCAAAAAGAAGGGGCCATTCGCTCGAGGAGGATTGACTTTCCTGTTAGGGTAAGGTTTATGCTTAACGTAAGGAATTCCGGCCGGAATAACTTGCGAAAGGGTGTCCTCGTTTGAGAATTGGAGAGTTCGCGGAGCTGAACCAGGTGACCACCAAAATGCTCCGCCACTACGACGAAATCGGATTGCTTAAGCCTGCGGCCATTGACCCCGGGACAGGCTATCGATCCTATGCATCGGAGCAATCTCGTCTATTGAATTGGATTATGATTCTGAAAAATCTCGATTTTTCCCTGAAAGAAATCAAGGAATTTGTAAGCGGCCCCATCGAGAGCACGTTCGTCGTTCAACAATTGATCCGCAAACGCATCGAGATTTCCGCAGCGTTGAATGAACAAATCCAGAAGAAAACGGCCATTGATCGCCTTATAACCATCATCGAAAAGGAAGGATTCGAAATGAACAAGGAAATCGATTTGCAGAATATAGGACCGGCGGATGTGCATGAAATCAAGAAGAACATGCCCAATATGGAAACGTTTCTTGAAGCGGCGGCCCGCATTGTTGCGCTTTGTTCGGACGATGACCATCTCTCGGTTTTCCGGTTTGACATCAGCCACTTCAAATCAATTAATGACGATTACGGTTTCGAAGTCGGGGACAACGTCATTGTCGCCTGCTATAACATGATTGAATCCAACGTGAAAAAGTACATACCGCATGCGACCATTGGCCGCGCGCACGGCGATGAATTCATTGTTTTCGCCCAAGCTGGCAAGGACTTGACCACCCTCACCGCGCAACAGATCATCAACGATATGAAAGGTTTTGATTTTGCCTCGATCGGTTGTCCGAAGCAGGTGGGGTGTTATATCGGAGGTCTGGCCGGACCGTTCAAAAACCGCGCGAATATTCGGCACATCATCGAGGATTCGATCGAAGCGATTAACCGCGCAAGGCGAAACGGACCCAACTCGTTTGCGATCGAAGCTTACGGCGTCTAATAGCGCTCTATGATGCTCCGCCCTTATCTTTCAAGGCTTAACCGAATCTTTCTAAGGATCCAGAGCGAAACGATAACCACCGGATGTAGGCGATGCCTTTTCTCCCGGTGGTTTTTCTTGTTGTACTGCGCCTGCTTTAACCTTCCGTCGATGCCAACGTCTGCCCCCTGCTTTTATTTTCAGCTGAAGCCGCGCCTCCTCACCCGCCCGTTTCCTTCGTTTGCCCCGCCTTCGGGATGCTCCGCCGAAATTCATTCGGGGTGATCCCGTATTCCTTTTTGAAGACGCGGTAAAAGGACCTTAAACTGTTGAATCCGGACTCAAACGCGATCTCCGTGACCGGATGCATGGTCGACCGCAGCAGCATGTGGGCATACGCCGCCCGTTGGCCGTTGAGGTAATCGCGGAAGGAAATGCGAAACTGTTCCGAGAAGAGGCGGGAAATGAGAAACTTGCCGATGCAAAGCTCCCTGGAGAGCGTGTCCAGCGTGATCGGCTCCAAAAAATGAATGTCGATGTAAGCGAGGATTTTTTGGACGATGTCCATGTTCTTCGTGTAATCGACTTTTTGCAGGGACAACAACGGCAACACATGCCCCAGCAGCACGGAAGCGTAGGCCTTAAGCAGACGAGGGTCGCAGGATTCGGCGTATAGCCCGTACATGGTTTCCAGGGTGCTTATAACGACCGGATGTTTCGGGACGACGGGGTTGTCCGGAATCGAATGAAGCAAATCCCCCGTGTAGTCGCCCGGAAACGAGGCATCGAAAAAGATGAGCAGAATCCGGCTGTGCTCGATCGTTTTGTAGCTGTGAGGCTGATTGGGAAAAATGATCGCCATGTCTCCCTCGGACAAGATATACTCCCGCTGACCGATGCCGATATGGATTTCGCCGGACAAAACCAATGCGATTTCCACGTTTTTATGCAAATGAAGGGGATACGTGTTATTGGTGGACACAAACGAATGAAACTGCTGGTCGCGATGCTGGTATTTGAGTTTCATGGTTAACCCTCCGTGTCGGCATGGATGTCCTAAGCAGTGGAGTCTGCGTGATGTCGATATAAAAAACATAATACGGACCGGACGCGCCGCACAAGAAGCGGGAGCAATATTTGGCACAAAAAAGATTCGTTTTTGGCAGGTAAAACCATTTCAAAAGATTTAAAGTAATAGCAAGCAGCAAGCTGCCCGATGAGAGAAAAAGCAAACAAAAACCAAGCTTAACGACAAACATTCAAGCGAAGGGAGGAAGTATAACGGGATCGCCATCGAACGGTAAGGATGCATCCAGGTTATACGGCAAACGCATGAAATGGAAGAGCAAAGGATTCAAGAGAGTCACGGCCGTCGTTTCGAGTTTTGTGGTAGCGCTTTCACTTGTAGAGGTACAGATTGCTGATGCGGATTCGGCGCAGGCGGCCGGGAAAAAGCCGGTTGTGGGCACCCCCCTCCCCGCTTTTCCGGGCGCGGAAGGCGGCGGAGCGTATACTACCGGCGGCCGGGGCGGCGACGTTTACATCGTGACGACACTCGAAGATTACGGCCTCAACGAACAGCCTGTCCCGGGATCGCTTCGGTACGGGATTTTAACGACGCCGAAAGAAGGACGCACGATTGTTTTTAACGTATCCGGCACGATCGAGCTGGAAAGCTCCTTGAAATTCAAGAACATCAAAAACCTGACCATCGCCGGACAAACCGCGCCGGGCAACGGCATTACGATCGCCGGCTGGGATACCGACATCAGCAATTCGGAAAACATCATCATCCGCTATATCGCCTTCCGCCCGGGGGCCACCAATGTCTTTAACGGCAGCGATTCGATGGATGCGCTCTGGGGACGGGACAACAACCAGTTTATCATCGACCATTGCTCCTTCAGCTGGAATACGGATGAAACCTTGTCGCTGTACAGAGGCGAAAACGGCACGGTTCAGTGGTCCATCATCTCGGAGAGCCTCACCTTATCCGGCCATTCCAAAGGCAGACACGGCTACGGCGGCATCGCCGGCGGGGACAAAACGACGTTCCATCACAACCTGTACGCCAACCATACGTCGCGGAATCCCAGACTCGGCGGCGGCTACGCCGGAGCGGCGGACGCCGACCATACGGCGGTAGTCCAGTTCTCCAACAACGTGATCTATAACTGGGGGTTTAACGGCACGTACGGCGGAGGATTCACCTTCACGAACTATATGAACAATATCCAAATTGCCGGCCCGGGCACCAGGGATAACGTCACCGACCGGGTCATCGATGCGGGCGAATCCAAAAAGCTTGGCGGCTTCTATATCGCAGGCAACCGGATTAACGGCAAACTTACGGGCTACCTCGACGGATCGTCGGCGAATGTCAAAAGCTCCGGCGACGACAGCGGGGACCAAAAGACGACCTTTGCGGACAAACCGTACCTTTCCGCGGACAGCACGGGAGCCAACCACGGGGTGACCAACCCGGCGTTTGACGATTACGTGCAGCGCAGCGTGGTAAAAGCAAACGAGCCGCTGCTGAGAGACATTTTGCAGAAGGCCGGAGCCACCTATCCGCGCCGCGACGCCATCGACGCAAGAATCGTCGCGGAAGTGGAGCAAGGACTGGGAAGATACATCAACACCGAAAACGAGGTCGGCGGGTATGTCTCGGACTTTGGCGTCGTGGAAGAGCAGCGGCCGGCGGATTTTGATTCCAATCTCAACGGCATCGACGACGAGTGGGAAAAGAAACATAAGATCTGGGGCGTCAAAGATGCCTATAAAACCGTGACCGACAACGGCTACACCTGGCTCGAGCTATATCTCAACGGCCTGGTCGACATGGATCATGCCGCCGAAAACCCCGAAGCGAAACTGTTAGCGCCCGAGAATAACGCGCAATTCGCTTTGGGAGAAGCCGTACCGGTGAAGATCAAAACTTCCTCCAAATTCGGGCATAAAATCGAGAAGGTAGCCGTGTACAACGGTTCCGAGTACCTTGGAGACGCCGTCAAAAGCGGAGGACAATATGTCTTTACCATCAAAGACCTGAAAGATGCCTCCTACCATATCTCGGCAAAAGTCACGGACTCGGAAGGAAACGCCACCCAAACCACGGCATCCGACATTCACGTCAATACCGATTCCCGAACGCTGACGGGCGCAGGGTGGGCTTCGGCCGACGTCGGCCATCCGGACGTTCAAGGCACCGGCAGCCTCGTTGACGGCGTGATCACCGTCAAAGGCAACGGAAAGCTGGGGACAAGCGAAGGCAGCACGAAATCATCGCCCGAAGCCGACGCTGCCAAGGACGACTTCCATTTCGTCTATAAGGAAATGACCGGAGACATGGAAATCACCGCGAAACTGGAGGCCATCGGCTCGGTCGACAATCATGCCTTCACGGGTCTGATGATCCGCGAGGATCTGACGGAGGACAGCGCCGCCGCAGCCCTGGGTCTGTCTTGGGTGAAGTTGTCCAAAGCGACGAGCTGGTCCGCTTATTTGGCGGGAAGAGACAAAAAAGGCGCAGGCTTCGACGCCTTGGACGAAAGTCTGGACAGCGCCGCTGCGGCCGCAAAGGCCGGCGTCCAGCTGATCCCGGACATTCCGTTCAAGATCGGCGGCGTGGAGCAAGGCTATTGGCTTAAGCTGGGCCGTAAAGGCGACACGTTCTATGCTTACGGTTCGACCGACGGCAAGGCATGGACAAAAATCGGCGAAAGAACGATCGCGATGAACGATTCGGTATACGTCGGTTTTGCCGTCGACAGCAATGACGTTGCCAACGATATCGAGCAGCTGAACTATGCCAAGTTCTCCAACGTCCATATAGAAAATCGCTTTGAACCGGTCGCCGACTAGGTTCTGGGGAAAAGCGTTGCCCACGGGCAAATTTTAAAATGGATTCCGGATCATCGTTAACCGCCTTCCTGGAAGGCGGTTAACTTCGTTTATTTCATGCAATGTTCTCCACTTCAATACATACGCCAATCGACGGCGTTTCCGGCGCTTCCTTTTTGAACGCAAAAATCGGAACAGGGACATGCTTAACGCAGGTCCCCATTCTCCTAGTTGTGACGTGCTCGATCGAGCCATTTTCCATTTAATTTTGACGCCGCAAAAGCCGCAATCCCTGGGCAATGACGCCGAAAATCGGTTCCTTTTTCGCCTCGTCGATTTGCGCCAAAGGGCAGAGGGACCGGAAGCTATTCACCAATCGGTTCCTTACAAACGGGTTATTTTGCAGCACGCCCCCCTGCAAAATTACGGTAAACGGCGCGGCAGCCATGCCGAGTCTGTCCATAACCGACCTTGCCCCCAGAAACAGCTCATCTGCCGCCGTCTCCAGAATCAAGCGCGCAGCCTCGTCCCCCTCCTGTTCCGCTTCCCCGGCGAGCAAGGCGAGTTCGGCCGTTTTGTCCACGCTGTACTCGGAGGAGTACGCCCAGTTGAACAACTCCTCTTCATTCCGCAGCCCCAGATGCCGAAGCAGCTTGCCGGTTAACGCCGTAGGGACGCCCCTTCCGTCGAATCCGCGCAAAGCGGCACGGATCGCCTGTTGGCCGATCCAATACCCGCTGCCTTCGTCGCCGACACGGTGGCCCCAGCCGCCTGCCCGCGCGCTTTGGCCATGATCGTTGATTCCGTGCACGATCGAACCGGTACCGGCGATCACGAGGATGCCGGGCGCCCCGCCCGTGGCCCCAAGCAAGGCGGCCACGCCGTCATTCTCCACGACGACGCGGTCCGCCGTCACTCGGGTGCGGGCGAGGGCTTCCCTCACCATCCCTTCGATCACTTCCCGATCATGCCCGGTATCCAGGCCGGCTACGCCAAATACCGCGCAGGCCACGTCAAGCGGCCCGTCTTCCGCGATGTCGGCCCTTTCCTTCCGGGCAGAAGATGCCGATGCGGCACCGGGCTCAAGCGGCGCTTCTCCTCTTTCGGCGGCCGACGCAGCCAACTGCCGCTTGGCCTCCCGGATCGCCCGCGTCAGCTCCAGCGCCGCCGCTTCCCTTCCCGTTCCCTGGTAGTTGCAGGAACCCGCTCTCCCGCTCGCCAGCATCCGACCCTCCCTATCCGCGAACACGGCCAGACATTTCGTCCCTCCGCCGTCCAAGGCCAGCAGAGGGACTCTTGCTGCCATCATGAGCCGCCGCCCCAACCGGCCAGCGTTCGGTCAAGCTCCGCAAGCGCTCCTTCGACCCGGCTACGGGCTGCAGCCAGCCACTGCTCCTGACTCTGCTGGCTTGTTTTCCGCGCAGCGATGGCACGCCGGATTTCCGCCGGAGAAGGTCCTCCCGGCAATGTCCGGATATCCACGAAATGAACCGGATCCAGCGCCAACCGCAGCTCCTCCGCAGTCAGCGACAGCTTCCGGCCAATGACCTGAAGGGCAATCTCGTTGACAAGCTCCAGCGTAATTTCGCTTGCCGCCAGCCCCGCGGCGACGGAACGTTTTACCACTTGGCTCACGATATGATGGGCATTGCGGAAGGACAGACGGTCGGTGCGGACCAGCGTATCCGCCAGTTCGGTCACCGTTGCGAAGCTGGCTTCGGCCCGCTTCCGGAGAACCTCTTTGTTGACGTCGATCGTCCCGATGACGCATGAGAGCAGGCGGTACATCCGGTCCAACACCTTGAGCGCCTTCCAGGCGTAAGGCTGCATGTCGTCTTCGGTATCGACGATGTCGCCGAACGGCGTGTTGTGCATCATGGTCAGCACCGTTTGGGCATTGCCCACGCAGCTGGACAAAAGCGCGCGCATATGTTCGAACGAAACCGGGTTCCGTTTTTGCGGCATAATGGAGCTGATCTGCACATAGGGGTCCGCGACGCGCAGCATGCCGAACTCCTGGGTGCACCACAGCAGAAAATCCTGCGACGATCGGCCCAAATTAATGGCCGCCAATTGCACGGCCGTCATGATTTCGCCGATGTAATCGGCCCCGCCGATCGCATCGTAGGAGTTATAGATCAGCTCGTCAAAGCCAAGCAGCTCCTGCATCCGCTCCCGGCTGATGGCAAAACCGGAAGTGGTCAGCGCCGCCGCCCCCATGCTGCTCCGGTTGCAATTGGCATAAGCCGCCTGCATCCGGCGGAAATCGCGGTCGAGCGAGTCCGTCATCGCCAGGATATAATGGGCGAGCGTCGTCGGCTGCGCCTGCTGCGTATGGGTATACCCGATCATGACCGTATCGGCATGCTCCTCGGCAAACGCAAGGAGCTGGCTCTTCAGCTCCAGAGCGCCGCGAAGCGTTACGAGCATGTTCTCCCGCAGCACGATCCGGTAAATCGCGATGCCCATATCGTTGCGGCTGCGGGCCAAATGCAGATTGTCCGCGATGTCACCGGCCGCCGCATGCAATTGATGCTCGACCTGGAAAAACAAATCCTCGAATTGTCCGGTATATTCGGCTTGGCGAAGCTTCTCCAGATCGAGGCCGCGAATCGCCGCCGCAATTTGCCCCGCTTCTTCTTCGGTAACCAGTCCCTGTTCTTTCAGCATGATGAGATGCGCCTTGTTGATCGCCATCATCGGCGCCAGCAGACTGGTTTTCGCTTCGTCAAACGCAGGCGCGAGCACGACTTCCGTATAAGTGCGGCCTGGAAAAAGCTTGCCTTCCTCCTCCAAAATTTGTTCCCGATTCCTCATGTTGTTCAGATCCTTTCCGTTAATGATCTTGTGATTTTAAACTCATTATTTCAGGCTCAAAACCGAAGCCTTGATATTATGCGGTTGACCGCTACGGTTCCGGATCGTTCTTCCGATCGCTGCCCGCCTCCAAATTTCTATGATTTCACTTTCCACAAAGGTAGAAATTCGGAGACAGCTTATGCTTCCGATGCTAGCTTTTCTTCGAAAAGCTTTCAGGCGAACGCAGCATATGCTTCCGAAGTAGCTTTTTTTCAAAAAGCTTTTAGCTTCGTAAGAATCGATTCCGGCCCCTCCGCTACTTCGCTTATTTTCAAGTGCTTATTGTCATGTCGAGTCTTATTTCAATTCGTTATAAAATTAAATCGCGTTCGAATCCTGCCCTATGTACCTTCTCGCGACTTACTGCGAACCTGTCATCCCATTAGCCAGAAGGAGAGGGCACGACGCAAAGCGGTTTGGCTTTACGACGCGCCCGGCCTACCTTTTAGCCGACTTCTTTACTTCCTCGCCCAAATTCCCGCTCGGGTGTTACATCTTAGGAGCAGCAACCCCGGCTGGCGCCGCACCACCTTGTTTCAGGCTGATCATGTTCACGAACATCCGGATCGAACCCGGCACAAGGCTTGGCATTTCGCGGTACCAAACAAGAGAACTGTACGTGTAAGTACCTTTGCCGTAGTCAGCCGTCAGGAACGTGCCGGTAAATTCTTTTTCGCCAGGATCTCCGTTCGAGATCAGCTCCGTATACTCCTTGCCCCATTCGGACGGGTTGTACGCGGAGCGGTCCTGAATCCAATTTTGCCAGTCGGCGTCCGTAATTTTGTTCGGCGTGTTAAAGATCGGATGCTCCGGCGCCAGCACCGTGACCTTGGAATTTTCGTCCGTGACGCGCCACTGGATCAGCGGCTGACCGATCTTGATCGGATACGGGGCCAAATCCGGCGACCATTTGTCCTCCGGCTTGTGGTATTGGACCACCAGGTTGCCGCCGTTTTTGGCATAATCGAGCAGACGCTGGTTGCTTGGAATCAGCTCCGGACGGAAGGCATAAGCCCGGATGCCGAGCACGATCGTGTCGTATTGCGACAGATCGCCGAACTGGATCGTTTTGGCGTCCAGATTCGTTACGTTGACACCCACTTGACGCAGTACCTGATCGATGTTGTCGAATCCGCTGGACACATATCCGACCTTCAGTCCTTGCGGCACCTTCAGATCAAACGCCTGGACGGCAA
This sequence comes from Paenibacillus sp. YAE3, assembly GCF_057546105.1. Taxonomy (NCBI): domain Bacteria; kingdom Bacillati; phylum Bacillota; class Bacilli; order Caryophanales; family Paenibacillaceae; genus Paenibacillus; species Paenibacillus sp. YAE3. Next base: position 165,757 of record NZ_BAAIYF010000011.1, read on the forward strand.
GGTTGGCCGGTTTGACGTAGTAGGTTTTGCCGATATGCGGGTACTGGATCACCTGCACCGTTCTGCTGCTGTCTGACGTGCCGTCGTTTGCTATGGCCGCCAGGTTGTAACTTCCCGCTTTGACACTCGCCGGTGCCTTGACCGTAAACTCGGCCGTTTTGGTCTCGTATTTGGCCGCGAAGCTCAATTCCTGCACCGCTGGCTCTGCGGTCCAGCCTTCCGGCGTTTTCAGCGAAACCTTGGTTTTTTCCGCACCTTGCGCATAATTCGTCGCCGTAACCTTCACCGATATCGGCTCCTCCGGCTTCAGCGTATTCAGCACCGCCGCTTCCGGGCTCAGCGACAACGCCACCGGCGGCAGCACCGCTACCGCATTGTCCGGAATGGCATGCAGCGACGTTTCCGTACCGAACGCTTCATACCGGATATCCGCGGAAATTAGCGGAAGGGCATAAGGATTAAAGTCCTCCGCCTGCTTGGGAACCGTGACGGTAAACTCCGTTTGGACCGTCTGATTTTTGGCAAGTTGATCGAAGCGGTCCGCCCCGGACGCCTTCGCGGTCCAGCCTTCCGGCACATTCAGCTTCAGATGGACTTGGCGGATGTCCACCTCGCCGCCGTTAAAAGCGGTCACCGTCACTTTCGTGGTTTGCCCCGGAATCAGCTCGCCGGTCTCGGGTTTCACCTTTACCACGGTGGATGTCGCTTCCTGGCTGGCCTTATCAAGCTGCTTCACCTTCACGGCCAGCCGGTGCAGCAGATCGCTTTTCGCCGTTTGCTCCAAGGACGACGACTTTACCAGCTCGACGGCAGTGTTGACGTCCGTTTTCATCTCATGGACTTCGCGGGCCACCTTCGCAAATGATGGATAAGCGGCAATGACTTCGTTTGCATCCTGCTGCAGCGTTTTCAGCTGCTTGACGACCTTGTTGTCCTTTCCTTTTACATCCAGCTCTTGCGCCAAATCCTCGAACGTGAAGGCAATCCCGCCAAAAAACGACGTTTCCGGCTTGCCGCCGGCTTTTTTGCCGTCCGCCGATTCCTGCAGCTTGTAATACGCCGTTCCTTGGCCTTCGTCGATGTGTCTTCCCATGCCTTGGCTCTTGTGCATATACCGCGATTCTTCGCCCAGCTGGGCATACGAAGCGCCGTACAGCTCGCTATATTCGTTTACCGGCAGGGAAACGTCATAATCTTTATCCGAGGCCGGCACATACAGCTTTTTCGGCTGCCATGGCTGGAGCCCTTCCTTGATCTGCTCAGGGAAAACCTGCGGATTGCCTGCATCCTTAAACGCCCGTACGGTCAGGACATTCACGGCGCGGTGATGACCGTGCGTCGAAGGTTCGTTCAGGAAGGCCGGAATGAGCACGTCCGGACGTTTCTCCCGGATTTGGCGGATCAGCCGTTCATAAGCGACGTCTTCGCCCCATTTGGCGAGCGTTTCATCCGGGCTTTTGGAGAAGCCGAAATCATAGATCGGGTCGCTCAGCTTTTGGCTCAAGTTCGCCAGCGTAACGTTGGTGATCTTGGACGCTTCCTGCAGCTCCCGGGTGCGGATGATGCCGAGGGCGTTGCCGAGCTCGCTTCCGATTTCGTTTTGCCCGCCTTCTCCGCGATTGGCGATGACGCTGTAGGTATCCACGCCGAGTCCCAAAGAAAGATACGCCAGCGTCGCGCTGTGCTCGTCATCCGGGTGAGCTCCCGTATTCATCGCGCTTGCGATAGTAGTAAGCGGCTTGATCGCCTTCCATAAATCAACCACCCCTCTGTCTGCAGCCGCTTTTGGGGGACCGGCTTGAAAAGCCATCGTTCCGGCCAGCACCAGACTGAGCGAAGCCGCCACCCATTTTTTCGTCCTGCGTTTTGCGCTGATTTGATTCAATTCGCATCTCCTCCATCAAGCGTAGTTGTGGCTCGCACCGGCAAACGCCGGCGCCCGCCTGTATCATTATCGCGGGAGGCCCGGATGGAATGCAGGGCGTCCGCGTAATGAAAGAGTGCCGTCCGTGCCGTTTTAACTCCAAGAAAAAAATCTATCGTCAAATGGCAGACCCGGCATTGCCGCCGGTCAGCTTGCGGGAAACATAAAGAACCAGAATAATCATCACGATTTGCAGCACGCCGTAAGCGCAGGCGGTACCGAACTCGAACGCGTACATCCGCTGGAAGATTTCGACGGAGATCGGCGTCGTCTTGTTCGTGTACAGCAGGATCGAAGCGACAAACTCGCCGATGCCTTCCACCAGAGCCAGCAGCGTGCCGGCAAGGATGCCGCTCAGCGCCATCGGAAATACGACGCGGCGGAACGCATACCACCAGGATGCCCCCAAATTGCGGGCCGCTTCCTCCACGGAGCGGTCGGTTTGCATCAGCGTCGACGAAGTCGAGCGGAAGATCAGCGGCAAATGCCGCACAAAATAGGCGAGCGGCAAAATCCAGAAGCTGCCGATCAGCACCTGCCCGAAAGAGAATGCGTTCGGCTCGCTGAATGCCGTAATCAGGTTGACGGCGACCACCGTGCCGGGAAGCGCCCAAGGGAGCATGATCAAAATATCGAGCAGCGTCTTGCCTTTGAATTTCATGCGCACAACTGCGTATGCCGCCGCAACGCCAAACAGCAGGTTGCCGATCGTCGCCGCGATGCTGATCTTGAAGCTGTTGGCGATCGGGCGCCACGTTTTGCTGTCGGTGAACAAATCCTTAAAATGATCCAGCGTATAAGACGGCGGCAGAACCTGGGTCGTCCATTTCCCGTCTTCCGAAAAAGCGAGCAGCACGATGACGAGAATCGGCAGCATGAGCACCAGCACCCCAAGGAAGGACAACACCATCGCGGTGTTTCTGCCGGCTTTGCTTTTCACCTCGGTCCGATGAACGCTGATGCCCTTGCTCATGTTTTGGTAGTTCCGGGCGCCCTGATACCATCTCATCAAAACGAGGAACAGGATGGACACGACCGACAGCAGCGTCGATTGCGTCGAAGCCATGTCCAGGTCGCCGTTGGTGCGCGACAGGTAAATCTGCATCGTCATCGTCCGTTCGATCCCGAAAATAAGCGGCGCGGTATACGACGCCATCGAAATCATAAAGACGAGCAGCGATGCCGCAACGATGGCCGGCGTCAGCATCGGCAGAATCACCCGGCGCCAGACCGTGAACCGGTTCGCTCCCAGGTTGGCCGCAGCCTCCTCCAGCGACGGATCAAGTCCCCGGATCGCAGACGATGCGGTCATATAAAAATAGGTGTACATCGTAAACGTATGAACCACAAGCACGCCCCAAATGCCCTTTAGGGTAAAAGGCGGCTTTTCCAAATGCAGCAAATGCTGCAATCCGCGCGGGATTATGCCGCTCGAACCGTACAAAAACTCAAACGAAAGCACCCCGATCAGCGGCGGCAAAGCCATCGGCACAAGGACAAGCACCGAAAGCAGCTTGCGTCCCGGGAACTCGTACCTTTCCAGCAGGAATGCCATCCCTACCCCGACGATGCCGCAGGTGATCACGCTTAGCACCGAGATGTACACGCTCGTCCAAAGCGCCTCCAAATTGGCCGTATGTTCGAGGCTAAAAAACCGGGAGTAGTTTTGGAGCGAAAAGCTGCCGTCCGTCTTGACGCTTTGCAGGAAGGTCTGGAAAAAAGGATAGATGACATACCCCAGAAGAATCAGGAATAACGGCGCGATCAGCACGTACACAAAATGCGGCGATGTCGTCACCGAATTCCAGCGGCTGACCGGACGAATGGTTGGCGGTGTCAATTGAGGTTCCGGTTTGCTCATTTTTTCGGCTCACCCCTTATCCCAAAAAATAAATGCTGTCCCGAGCTACGGCAAACCAAACGTCCTCATCCCGGTTCCGCATCCGGTGCCCTTGCCCGACGAACATCGCCTTCACGGACAGCGGACCGGCCTGCGCGATATAATTGACGCTGATGCCGGTGAACTCCGACAGCAGCACTTTGGCCGCCATCGTATTCGCTTCGCCGCGTTCCGACGGGCCGGCTTCCCGGATCGCTTCGGGCCGTACCGACAGCGTTACTTTCTGCCCCGCCTCCAGCTTGCATTCAGGCGAAGCGTTTTCGGCAAGGCCGGTCAGCAGCAAATCCGGCGTTACGCGAACGTCGACCGTGCCGCCTTCGAGCCGTTCCACCGTTCCCTCCCACAGATTCGACTCGCCGATGAACGAAGCGACGAAACGGTTGGCCGGACGGTTGTAAATTTCATGCGGGGTACCGATCTGCTGCACGACGCCGTCTTTCATGACCATGATGCGGTCCGACATCGACATCGCTTCCGATTGGTCGTGCGTGACGTAGATCGTCGTGATGCCGAGCTCCAGCTGGAGCCTTTTGATCTCCTGCCTCGTTTCTTCGCGCAGCTTAGCATCCAGATTGGACAAGGGCTCATCGAGCAGGAGAATATTCGGTTCGATCACCAAAGCTCGCGCCAGCGCTACCCGCTGCTGCTGTCCGCCCGACAATTGGTCGATGCGGCGCTGGCCGTAACCGTCCAGGTGCACAAGCTTTTGAGCCCGGGTTACTTTGTCGTGAATCTCCGCCTTTCCCTGTTTACGGACTTGGAGACCGAAAGCAATATTCTCAAACACGGTCATGTGCGGGAACAACGCATAGTTCTGGAACACCATCCCCGTATTGCGTTTATTCGGCGGCATGTGGGTGACGTTTTGCTCGCCAAACAGGATGCGCCCGGCGTTTGGATAATAAAAGCCGGCAATCATGCGCAATGTCGTCGTTTTGCCGCAGCCGCTCGGACCCAAAAAGGTAAAAAACTCGCCCGGCTTGATATGTACGTCCACATTCTCCACACCTTTGGCTGCGCCAAAGGTTTTGCTGACGCGATCCAGCGTCACTCCGATCATAATGAATCCTCCTTCAGTCATTCTCTGTAAGATGCAGTTAGGAATTGTTAGGGGCGTACCGAATGGCCGGGCGGGGTTGCCCCCGCCAGCACCGCCGTCCCTGGCCGGCCCTTCATTCCATCCATATCGGCCCCCCATGATGGTCCGGATGGAGCCAATTTCGATTCGGCTGTTACTTTCCGCCTTTGCCTTTGATGTTTTCATCCCAATATTGCATCCACTCTTTCTCTTTCTCCGCAAGAACCTGCCAGTCCAGATCCAGCGGCTTGGCATCCAGCTTTTTGTACCAGTCCGGGAACTCGCTTTTGTCGACGTCGGTCCGGGTTGGGATCTGGAACAGCTTATCCGCCTTCTCCTTCAGCTGGTCCTTATCGAAGAGGAAATCGAAGAACTTCTTGGCGGCATCCATATTTTTGGCGCCTTTGACGATTCCGACCCCGTCGACCAAAATCGGCGCGCCACTCGCCGGATAAATATAATCAAAAGGCTGCTTCTGCAGTTCCTTCTGGATCAGAATGTCCTGTAGATTCCAAAGCGACAGCGTTCCTTCCTGCCGGGCAAGCTTCAAGTAAAGCTGGGTCGGATCCTGGGTATATTCTTTCGTGTTCGCATCGAGCTTTTTGAGCCATTCGTAACCTTTCTCCGGATTTGCGGGATCTTGGCGGTAAATCATTGCATCGTAGATCGTCCGCATCGTCCCGGAAGCCATGACGCCCCGGATCAAAATTTGATCCTTCCATTTCGGGTCGAGCAGATCGTCCCAATCCTTCGGCGCATCAGCTTCCTTGATCGCTTCGGAATTGTACATGATGACCTCGGGCAGGAGCATCTCGCCGTACCAGCGGTCCTGCGCGTCTTTGTATTCGGCCGGCACGCTGTCCGCGAAGCTTGGTTTGTACGATTCCAGCAGTCCTTCATTGGCCGCGGTAATAAAAGAGGACTGCGTTCCGCCCCACCAGAAGTCGGCCTGCGGATTCGCTTTCTCGCCGCGGACCCGCTCCATGATCTGCTGGGCGCCCATCGTCATCACTTCGACGTCGATATCCGGGTTCTGTTCCTCAAACTTCGGCAGGATCTGCTCCACGACGTTTTTGTCGCGGGCGGTATAGATGACCAGCTTCTGGGAACCTTTCTTGCCGCTGTCTCCGCCGGAGGCTGCCGGTTGCTCCTTTTCTCCCCCGCCGCAAGCCGTCAGACCGACCGTCATCGCCAGCGCCACTCCTAACATGCCAAGCTTCGACCATTTCTTTTTCATGATTCGGATTCCCCCTGATTTTTAGATTTCATACTGAAATTAGTTCTTGATATGATGCGTGTTGACCGCTACGGCTCCGGATCGTTCTTCCGATCACTGTCGCTTCTTCGGATCGATTCCGTCCCCTCCGCTTCTTGTTAAGTACTAATTATGCGCTGGGCCAAATTTTAAAACCGAATTTTAGATTCTAGCCCCCATCGCCGCTGAAGAATGCGCTTCCAAAACGCTGTGCACCGCACCCAGCAAACCCGCGCGTTCGCGCAGCGCCGCCAGACGGATGTCCGGCACCACGGGCACCCAATCGAACAACAGCTCGCGGATCCGGTTCAGTCCCGCCTCGTTCAGATGCACCATTTCGCCGCTCAGGACGAGCCTCTCCGGATCGAGCACGCTGACCGTATTGGCGATCCCCGATGCCCAGCCGTGGTACACTTCATCGAGCAGCCTCTCCGCTTGCGGATGGTTTTCCTCGCCCAGCTGGATCAGCTGCTTGAGAATGCTCCCCTCCGGGTCCACACGGAGACCAAGCGCCTTCGCTTTCCCCTGAATGCCGGCAACCGAGAAATTTTTCTCAAACACGCCGAATTCGTCCTTCCGCCGTCCAGGCGAATCGCCGATCCGCATATAACCGATCTCCCCGGAGGCTTCCCTGCTCCCCCGGTACAGCTGCTTGTCGATGATGATGCCGGCTCCAATTCCCGTTCCGACATACATGTAGACCAGGCTGGACACGCCGGAGCCGGCTCCGCCGAAAAATTCCCCTTGTGTCATCATATTGACGTCGTTATCCAGCACGACCGGCAATCGAAGGCGTTCTTCGATTTCTTTGCCTACGGGCAGATCCATCCACCCCGTACTTGGGGCATGGCTGACGGTTCCGCTGAGGCGCTGCGTAATTCCCGGCAGGCCGACGCCGATCCCGATCACCCGGTCGCGATCCATACCGCTTGCATCAAGCAGGCGCGAAAGCGTAACTTCGAGCGCATGCAGCGCCGATTCGCCGTCCACCGGCTGGTTCAAGCGGGTATGGACCTGCGCGATCAGTTCGCCTTTCATGTCGGCCACCGCCATTTCGAGCTCGCTTCCCTCAAAGACGGCGCCTACCACCGCGTAAGCCTGCACATTGTATTCAAGCAGAATGGGTTTTCGTCCCCCTTTGGATTCGCCTGTGCCAACCTCCCGAATCAGCCCTTCCCCAATCATCTCTTCGACCAGCGCCGAGACGCAGGGGCGGCTAAGCTTGGTTTTTGCTGCCAGTTCGGCCCGTGACAAGCGGGGCTCCTGCCGCAGCTGGTGCAATATGCCTTCCCGATTCATCTGCTTCATAACTTTCGTATTCCCGGTTTTCCCCCGACCGATCACGATGTGCTTCACCACCTTGATTAGTTAAAATAACTAACAAATAAATTTAAGCCTCAGTATATGAATGCGCTTTCATTGTGTCAATCAGGATATGGAAAAATGATCTCTTTTTCCTAAAGAACGGTCCCCCTCGATCATTGCCGATTTCCAGGTCTCTACCCGTTCCAAGCTCCCGTGCCGCAAGCCCGGACGGGGTTTTCTTCGGGCGCTTTGCCGCCCCCTTTTTGTCGAATTCGGGATAGGCCTTCCAGCCGGACTTTTTACCTATGAGCTCTGTTTGTCCTACGAGGATCGTCAGAATGCGCGCCAAACGTCATATTCTGCATCTTCTGCATTTGGCTTCAACGAGCTGCAGCGGATGACATCATTGCACAGCAGATTTGCCTCATTGACAGAAAATATTCCCAGATCTATAATTTGAGTAATCACTCAAAATTACATTCCATGACATGAAGCACATGAAGAAAGGTCGTATTGCCGTTGGCCAACTCTAATAACGCGGACTCTAAAAAAGACCGCATCATCGCTGCCGCCCTCAAGCTTTTTTCACAAAAAGGGTTCCATGGAACCACAACGAAGGAAATCGCCAATGAATGCGGCGTCGCGGAGGGACTCATATTTTACCACTTTGGCGACAAAAGAAAGCTGCTGCTGCATATCGTGAGGAATTTTTCCTTTGCCATTCAAGCCCAAAAAATTGACGGATATTTATCCGGCAGAACGCTGGAAGAGGCGCTGGTTCTGTATGGCCTTGAATACCTGCAATTTCTGAAAAAGCATATCGACTACCTGACGTTGATCTGGTCGCCCGAAATGATCCAGGATGAAGCGGTATCCGAGGAGGTATTCCGACTGATCGGAAGCATTGAATCTGCGGGCGGCAGCATGCTGAAGCAGGGGATGGAAAAAGAGCCGTTAGCCGAAGGTACGTATGAAGTCGCCATGTCGATGCTGACGTCTTCCATCTTTCTTTATTATATGATCCACTCCCGCTTCGGCAAAAACTCCTTTACGTACGATGAGGAGTCGTATGTTCGCAAGCTTGTCCAACTCCTCCTTCACGGCCTGCATGGGCAATCGCATTAAAAGGACTGTCCGGATGCTTCGTAGTTTATATTTTTTTACATGGACTACGGAGCTTTTTTACCGAATTATTTTGAGTGAGTACTCAGTTAAAAATTCGATTTGGGAGGTTCGATATAACGATGCTGGATTTTTTAATGTCATTTGATCCAATTCCACTGCAAACACTCATCTGGCTGATACCGGTCGCCTTTTTCATTCATGACGGGGAGGAGATCCTCCTGATGGAGAAATGGCTGCGGAGCCACGGCAATCATTCCCGGATAGCTTTCGAGAACCGCCTGCTCGATCCGGGCAAAAGCATTACGCTGCAGTTCACGGTCGCCGTGCTGCTGCTCGGTTCGGTTCTCAGCTTGATTACCTTCCTATCGGTGATGCGGTTCGAAAAGAACGGCCAATTGATCATGCTCTGCGCCGGCGTTTTGGCCGTGATACTGCTCGACGGAATTAAACATGTCATATTTAGTTTGCTGCTGCGGGCCTATTCCGCGGGGGTCATCACCGCCATTTTGGTTGAAATCCCCTTTGCATCCTACGCGCTTTACCGTTTTTACGATGCGGGCAAAATCAGCTTGATTACCTTGGCCGGAGGTCTGGCTCTCGCGCTGCCGCTTACGATTCTGCTTGTTTTTTGCGGTTTAATGCTGGGCAGATGGATCATTCCATATTCAAAAGTAAGAAGATGATCTTGGATGAACTTAGATGAACTTAGATGAACTTGGATGATCCCCCAAGACTACAGCGTGTGCGTTATTGCCTACTTCGAGCTTAACAGTGAAAATATACTTCATGATTCCTTACAAAAATCCGGTCATATTCCACTTTCAAACCTCCTACCTACTGACCTTGTTGCCAAGGATCGATCACTTTATAATCTCATTGTGTGACCCTACCGCATACAGGAAGAAAACGAACAAATCCAAAAAGATAAGGAATTCACTCATGAGAAAATGGCTAGTTTGCACGTTAGCGATCATGTTAAGTTTCGCGGCGTTCACCCCCACTATTTACGCTGCTGAAGTTCGAGTATCCGTGGATGGGCGTGATGTACAGTTCCCGGATGAGCACCCCTATATCGATCAGAAATCGAATCTGACGATGGTTCCGCTTGCTTTTGTTTCCGACAAGCTCGGAGCCGCTACGAAATGGAACGGAACATTAAAGCAAATGACGATCACGCTTAACCGCGACACCGTTGTATTGGTGATTGGCGATCATCATGCCCTGGTAAACGGGAAAAGAGTCGACTTTGAAGGGGCCGCGGTGCTCAAAAACGGCCGCACGATGGTTCCGCTGCGCTTCATCAGCGAAGCCCTGCATGCAAACGTGGATTGGCAGCCTGCCCAGCATCTGGCGAACATCACGACTTCCGTGGCCAACGTTCCGAAAGGAACCTGGATATGGGACACTCATATCATCCAACAGGATCAGGATCATATCATAAACTTCGCAAAAATGAAGGGCGTAACATCGATTTACCTTCAGGTGGATCGAGATCTCGCCCCGGCGATATACGAGAGTTTTATTCGAAAAGCCACAAGCGCAGGAATGCAAGTGGAGGCCCTTGAGGGGCGCCCTGAATGGGTCTATAAGTCTAAGCAGGAGGATATTCAAAAATTCATCGCGTGGGTTAAAACCTATAATGCCTCCGCCCACCCGGACGCCCGCTTTACGGGACTGCATTTCGATATCGAGCCTTATGCGCTTAGCGAATGGACCAAGGACAATAAGGCGATTCTGGAGAGCTGGATGGACAATTTGAGGCTGATCGAAAAAGAAACCAACGGCAGCGGCTTGAGCATTGCAATGGACGTTCCGTATTGGCTGAATACGATTTATGTCCCCGGAAAGAATTACAGCATGAGCGCGTGGATGCTGGAGAAGTTCGATTGCCTGGTCATCATGAATTATCGGAATCATGCATTAGGCAGGAATGGGATTGTTGAAAATGCGCAGGGGATGTTGAGAGAAGCTTCGACGCTCAAGAAAAAAGTTGTGATTGCTGTAGAAACAGTCAAAAGCGCCGAGGGCCCGCGGGTCTCATTCTTTTCCATGAACAACGAGGCGATGGAAAAAGAGCTCCGGTCCGCCCATAATCAATTGGCGCGCTACGCAAGTTATGGCGGCTTCGCCGTTCACGATTTCAAAAGCTGGCAGGATATGAAATAAGAAGCTTCTCCTCGTTGTATTGTGTGGATAAAGCTATGTTTGCTAGACTAATAGAGCGATTTGGCATGGAACATGAAGCCTGTGCGGTCATGAGTACTTGCGGAAGCGGTGAAGCACAAGGGCTTGTGGAAGCCGCAAAACATAAGGACTTGCGGAAGCCGTGAAACATAAGGATTTCGTTACGCTAACCCGCGCTTTTTATGCCCGAAATCGCTGGTCTCAAATTCTAACGGTTGCCACTACGGCTAATACCGGGAAACGGCAGGTTTTGAATTTTTAACGGTTCTGGGTAACGTTATTTAGGCAATTCTGGGGACACAGCGACGTATTCCTGTAAAATAAGCTCACTGATATCCGTTAGAATTTGCAAATCCATAATTTGAGCGAAATAAGCGCTGGTACAACCGTTAATTTTGGGACCCGCCCTAGACACATCGTTACATTTGGGATCCGCCTTCAGGCAGTCCCTCCACCTTTGTCGGTCGAGCTGCTGCGGTCGTAGCAATATGGATCGGAACGCCAGAACGCGGCATCGCCTAACCGGATGCCACTTCATCTGCAGATTTACTAGGCTAATAGAGCGATTTGACATGGAACGTGGAGCCTATGGTGTCATGAGTACTTGCGGAAGCAGTGAAGCATATGAACTTACAGAAGCCGCGGAGCATAAGGACTTCGAGACGCTAACTCAGCTTTTATGCCCGAAATCGCTGGTCTCAAATTCTAACGGTTGCCACTGCGGCTAATACGGGGAAACGGCAGGTTTTCAATTTTTAACGGTTCTGGTTGACGTTATTTGGGCAATTATGGGGACATAGCGACGTATTCGTCCAAAATAAGCTCAATGGTATCCGTTAGAATTTGCAAATCCACAATTTGAGCGAAATAAGCGCTGGTACAACCGTTACATTTTGGGTTCCGCCTTCGGGCACAACCGTTACATTTTGGGACCCGCTTTCGGGCACCATCGTTACATTTTGAGATCCACCTTCGGGCACCATCGTAACAATTTGGGATCCGCCTTCAGGCAGTGACTTCACCTTCGTCGGTCGAGCTGCTGCAGTCGTAATCATATGGATCGGAACGCCGGAACGCGGCATCGCCTAACCGGATGCCATTTCATCTGCAGATTTACTAGGCTAATAGAGCGATATGACATGGAACATGGAGCCTATGGTGTTATGAGTTACTCGCGGAAGCCGCGAAATATAAGGACTTGTGGAAGCCGTGAAGCATATGAACTTGCGGAAGCCGCGAAACATAAGGGCTTCGTTATGCTAACTCGCGCTTTTTATGCCCAAAATCGCTGGTCTCAAATTCTAACGGTTGCCACAGCCGTTAATACCGGGAAACGGCAGGTTTTGAATTTTTAACGGTTCTGGGTAACGTTATTTAGGCAATTCTGGGGACACAGCGACGTATTCCTGCAAAATAAGCTCACTGGTGTCCGTTAGAATTTGCAAATCCACAATTTGAGCGAAATAAGCGCCGTCACAACCGTTACATTTGGGGACCCGCCTTCTGGCACCATCGTTACATTTTGGGATCCGTCTTCGCGCACAATCGTTACATTTTGAGATCCGCCCTCGAGCACAACCATTAAAATTTGGGATCCGCCCTCAGGCAGTGACTTCACCTTCGTCGGTCGAGCTGCTGTGGTTGTAGAGATATGGATCGGAACGCCGGAACGCGGCATAGCCTCACCGGATGCCATTTCATCTGCAGATGTGGTGAACTATCCACCCTATTAGGCACTTGCTGTTATTTGTACAAGCGGATGCAGCGAGAAGAAGCAGCCCGATCTGCTAATAGCTGTGATATTAGACTGAGCGTTTCTATGCGCCCTTACCGGCATCCGGCCAGGCAAAAAAGCCGCCGTCCCCGCTTTCGCAAAGCAGCGACAGACGGCATGCCTGCATTTCTATAGAGCAGTCCTGTTTTGCCCTGTCCCTTAATCCCTCGCAATATACCAATAAGCGATGCCGACGAACAAAATGCCGCCGACCATGTTGCCGAGCGTGACCGGGATCAAATTCGCGGCCATTCCCGCCCACGAGACCGTCTCCGGATGCGGGATGAACAGCGAAATCGACAGCAGCGTCATATTCGCCACGCTGTGCTCGAACCCGGAAGTAATAAAGGCGAACAGGCACCAGAAAATCATGACCAGCTTCGCGATTTCTTCCTTCAGCTTCATGGAGCACCAAACCGCGAGACAAACGAGCGTATTACACAAAATGCCGCGCATGAACAGCTCCATAAACGGCGCATTCATCTTGGCGCTTGCCGCGCTGTTGATAAAATCGGCCGTGCCGCCCTTCGCAAGACCGGTAAAGACGAAAATCGCCGCTACCAGCATGGACCCGGCAAAATTGCCGGCATAGCTGTACAGCCATATTTTGACCGTATCCAGCCAGGTCGTTTTTTTGTTCAGCGTGCTGACGACCATGACGAAGTTGTTCCCGGTAAACAGATCCGATCCGGCCATCAAAACAAGACTCAAGGCGATGCCGAAGCTGACCCCCATCACGATTTTCGTGGCGGGAGCATGGGCCGGGGACAACAACCCGCCAATCGTAAAGATCAGGATGATGCCAAAGCCAACGAACAAGCCGGCCAGCATCGAAGACACAAGGTATTTCCCCAAACTCCGGTTCAGCAGGTTTACCTTGCCGATCCCGGCGTTTTCAACGATTTGGATCGTGTTTTGCATGATGCTTCCGCCCCCCAACATAGACGTAACCGTCGATCACCGCGGTTTCGTACGTGGCGATGCAGCCGTCGTCCGGCTTTTGCACCTCGCCCGTCGTCAGCGAGATTTTCCAATCATGCAGCGGGCAAAATACGTACTCGCCCGACACGATTCCCTCGGCCAGCGGCCCGTTTTTGTGCGGGCACCGGTTGCCTACGGCGCGCACCTCGCCGTTTGACAGCCGGAATAATGCGATCGTTTCGTCCCGCACCTGGACCTCCTTGCCGATCAGCGGCTTCAGGTCCTCCAGCTTCATCACTTTCACCAGTTCCTTTGTAGCGCTCATGCGGTTCCCTCCCCGTTATGGTTTTTCCACCGTGTACATGCTGCGGCGTTCCTCGTTGTCGAGCGCGGCTTTCCAGGCTTCGCGGTACGTGCTTTTCGCCGCTTCGAAGCGACCGACCAAAATTTCGACCTCCGCTTCATCCGCCAGCATTTGGCGCACCCAATCCGCGCCCATCCGGTTCACCCAAGGGGCCGTGCGTTCGCCGTAGATGCCCGTTTCCCGGTAGAGCTGCACGTAAGCTTTGGCGAGCCTGATGACATCCTCTTCTGTTGCCACCGTCGTCAGGCTGTCGCATTCCCGGACCTCGGTGCCGCCGTTGCCGCCAAAATAAAGCTGATATCCGTTTTCCACGCACACCACGCCAAAATCTTTGGTGAGCACCTCAGCGCAGTTCCGCGGGCAGCCGGTGACGCCCATTTTCATTTTGTGCGGCGTGTCGACCATCTCGATCTCCTGCTCGAGCCGGATGCCGAGCCCCAGCGAATCCTGCGTGCCGAAGCGGCAAAATCTCGAGCCGACGCACGACTTCACGTTCCGCAGCGATTTCGAGTAGGCATACCCCGAACGCATCTCCAGCTCTTCCCACACTTTAGGGACATCCTCTTTTTTCACGCCGTACAGGCCGATGCGGCTGGCCCCCGTGATTTTCACCAGCGGCACCTCGTATTTTTTCGCCACTTCGCCGATGCGGATCAGATCCTCCGGCGTCGTCGTGCCTCCATACATCCGCGGAATGACGGAGAAGGTGCCGTCCTTCTGGATGTTGCCTTCCATCCGCTCGTTCACGTACCGGGAAGCCTTGTCGTCGGCATACGTCTCGGGACGCAGCATCCGCAGGTAGTAGTTCAACGCCGGACGGCATTTGGAGCAGCCTTCCTCATGCGCAAACCCAAGCACGATGCGCACTTCCCTTGGCGACTGCAGCCCTTTCTCCTTGATCGCGGCGACGACCTCGTCGCGGGACAACGTCGTGCAGCCGCACATGCCGGCCGCTTTTTGCGCCGAGGCATCGAATTTGTCGCCAAGCGTATGCGCGAGGATCGCTTCGACCATGCCGCGGCATTTGCCGCACGAGCCGCCGGCTTTCGTCAAGGATTTGACTTCATCGAAGGTCGTTAATCCATGTTCGAGGATCGCACCGACGATTCTTCCTTTCGTCACGCCGTTGCATCCGCAGATCGTCTCGTCCGCGCTGATCGCCGCCACGTCCAGTCCCCCGTCATCCCCGGCTTTGTGCAGCACCGATGCGCTCGTATATTCCTGAATGTCGCTTCCTTTTTTCAGCATGTTGAACAGCCGGTTGCCGTCCGAAACATCCCCATAGAGAACGACCCCGACGACCTTTCCGTCACGGACCAACACCTTTTTATAGGCTCCGGCAAATTCGTCCTGCACCACGATTGCCTTCGTATTTTCGTCTGCATGAATTTCACCGCCGCTGAACAGGTCGCAGCCCGCCACCTTCAACTGCGTGGACAGCACGCTGCCATGGTACCCTTCCGTCGGCCGGCCTGTCAGATGGTCTGCAAGCACGACGCCCTGCTCATACAGCGGCGCCACCAATCCATAAGCGATGCCGCGGTGTTCGGCGCATTCGCCGACCGCATATACGCAAGGGTCCGACGTCTGCATGACGTCATTAACCTGGATGCCCCGGCCCACCGCCAGCCCCGCTTCGCGCGCCAACGCGACGTTCGGCCGGATGCCGACGGCCATCACGACAAGATCGCATTCGACGCTGGTGCCGTCTTCGAATCGCAGTCCTTGTACCCGGCTGTCGCCGTAGATTTCCGTCGTTTTTTTCTCCATCAGGAACTTCATGCCCTGGGCTTCCAAGTCCCGCTGCAGCAGCTTCGCGGCTGCCGGGTCCAGCTGCATCTCCATCAAGTACGGCAGCAAATGCACGACATGCACGTCCATCCCTTGGTTCATCAGCCCGCGCGCCGCTTCCAGGCCCAACAGTCCGCCCCCGATAACGACCGCCTTTCTGTAGCGTTTGGCCGCTTCCAGCATCATTTTGGTGTCGTCAATCGTGCGGAAGCCGATCACGCCGTCGAGCGTATGCCCCGGTACCGGCAGAATAAACGCGCTTGACCCCGTCGCGATAATCAGCTCGTCATAAGGCACCACGCTTCCCCGATCCGTCGTGACTTGTTTTGCTTCCCGGTCGATCGCCACCACGCGCTCATTCGCCAGCAAATGTATGTCATTGGATTGATACCAATCCCAATCGTTGATCGTAATTTCCTCGAACGTCGTTTTGCCCTGCAGCACAGGGGACAACATGATGCGGTTGTAGTTCGGATAAGGTTCGTCTCCAATCATCGTCACATCATAGCGCTCGCGGTCGCGGCGAAGGATCTCCTCGATGCACCGTGCTCCCGCCATTCCGTTGCCAATCATCACCAATCTTTTTCGCATTGCCACGCCTCCTGTGCAACATTGTGAAATCTATTACATGTTAAGCGTAGCTGATTTTCAAGGATTTGGATGTATCAAAGATCACAGACATGGGAAAAGGTTCAAATTTGGGAAAAGAAAAATTTTGAGGAATTTTTAATATTGGGAGGCTGAGGCGGACCAGATTTTTCAAACGATCTACTCCCTATTCGCTAAAGAGCCAAATCGTTTATGATGAGATAAACTCAAACTTGGAAGCGGAGTGAAAAAGCATGGATGCGCAAGCGATCATTTCAAAACTCGTAGACGTTCTGAAGCAAGTCGACGGCGTGCAAGCCCTGGTATTGGGCAGTTCAAGAGCGAAGGGAACGCATCATCCCGGCTCCGATATCGATATCGGCATTTATTATGATCAAGACAAAGGGCTGGACCTTGCCCAACTGCGCCGCGCAGCCTCGGCTTTGGACGACGATCATCGAGACAACGTCATGACGGACATCGGCGGTTGGGGATCCTGGATCAATGGCGGCGGCTGGCTGCAGGTGAAGCAAATGCCGGTTGATTTTTTATACCGTGACCTCAGCAAAGTGTCCCAAGTCATTGAGCAGTGCCACGCCGGACATCTCACGATCGACTATCAGCCGGGGCATCCTCATGGATTCCTTAATGCGATTTATGCAGCTGAAGCAGCGTTGTGCAGGGTGTTATGGGATCCATCGGGACTTGTTGGTGAAATGAAGAGCAGAATGACCCCCTACCCGCATGCGCTTCAAAAGGCGATCATCGAAAAATTTCTGTGGGAAGCAAGTTTTTCGCTGGAGATCGGAAAAAAAGGCATCCCTAAAAAAGACTTATCTTATATCGCCGGATGCTGTTTCAGGGCCGTCTCCTGCTTGAATCAGGTTTTGTTTGCCCTGAACGAAACGTATTGGATGAACGAAAAAGGAGCTGCGGCCATCGCCGATTCTTTTTCCACGGTGCCAAGCCAATATTCCAAAAGAGTCAATAACATCATCACCCTGGTCACGGAAGATCAAACCGGTTTAGAGAAGGCATTGGAAACACTGCGTAATTTGATTCAGGAAACGGAGCATCTGGTAAAGATGAAAGGTGTGTATTGACGTAATCGGTTGAACGTTCATTCAACAAGAGCAAATCCCAAAAAATCTGGCGTATCCTTTTTCAAAGTCCGGTTTGTGCGGATCGCCCCGAGTAAGTTCGATCATATCACACAAACTATAAATCCGGTCATAACACCAGCTTCTGCCTGAATTCTTCGGGGTAATAACGCATATGCATAACAAAAAACGACAGTATCAACATATCCTGCCGCTTGGCGTTATGAACATCGGATCATGTCTGCATCAGTTCTTTGTTCCAGGTCACTGAAAACGCAGATCAAAGCATCCAGCCTGGTTCAACATTTATGGTAGCCTCGGATTATTCATGGACCTCATTTCATGATCATGCAGACATAGTTCCAAGATAAATAGTCGGCATGTGGTTCCGTTCAAAGTCACGAAAAAAAAGCACGCAAAAGATCCTTTTCAAGAACCATGCATGCTTCGCCCCCAACTTATTTCATTACTATAAATATACAAATAACCAATGCTATTGGTAATAATCAAGATCAAAATCTTCTTCTATTGCTTGGGAAATCGGGCCCCTTCGTATCGTCAATATATTCAACTGCGGATTCCATGGCACGGATGATTCGCTGAATAGATGCAAATTCGGGATCCTCGGGGCCTAAATCCTCCATGAACATCATTTGCAGGATTTGTCTATAAAATAATATCCTCTCGTTAAATCTCTCTTTTTCCAAACGAATGATATCTTCAATGGTATGTGAATGGATGAACTCCATGAGTGGATTCTCTTCCGTTGATCTTCTATCCCACTCCCAGGTTGTGCTGATCTGTTCTTCGGTATCAGAAAGGTCAATAGAGGAACGAATACTATTAAATGTTATGTGTTCTTTTGCCAACATAACGTGAAATGATTTGTTTTGGAACAGCTCTTTGAGAACCATTACACACATTTGTCGATTCGCAAGTAAGATACCTTCGAAAGGGTGAATGATCCAAAGGCCATCTTGCGGGTACAAATTAAACGTAAAAAATTCTCCTCCATAGTTATACTTAATCGAAATAGAATGATTCGACATTAGTTCATAATGAAACTCTTGCATAGGTTTCCCCTCCCGCTACGCTTCTACTAAACCTATCATAGCAGAAGCATTAACGTTCAGGTATCTCTATCAGCTATAGAATCAGCACGTTCGGATGCAGCCGCTACAATCAGTATGGTCAGCAGTCCAGTGCAGACGATGATACCAAGCATCGCATTCACCCCATTGTTTTTACTACTATATATGCAATCCGGTGAAGGTATATGCTATCTATCATTCCCTGCGCTTAGAATTCTATGCTGAAAAGAGAAAGAGGAGGCAATGCCCCCTCCTTTTCCTCAGATATATGACAGTTGTCTCTTCTAATCAAGAAGGCCAAACTCCGCGCTTTTTAATTCAGGATTTGGAGTAGTACCCGGTTTCATACCGAGACGTTGACCCATTCGTTGATTGATTTCGCCAAGACGCTTGTTTTGTTCACTCGCTGTTTGAATAATAGTCCGGTTCGATTGTTCGAAAAGATCCATCGCTGCAAACAAATCCGAAATTCCCCGTTCAATGGAATCCATCTGCAATCCAGGTTTGCTCAATAAATCGTTTGTCTTTTGCGTTGTCTCTTTCAACAGCCTCGAATTCTCCTCAAACATACTGCTTAGAGTAGCATTGGTATTGTTTACCGCTTCAATAGTTTGAGCTTGATCATTCAGTGCCATCGAAATCATAGCCGAGACGGTAAGCAGATTTTGCGTCTTCTCGATGGTTGCATCCACAGCGTCAATAAGCTTGTCGTTATTGTCGTTGATGATATCCGTTCCAGCAATCGCCTGCTGATAGAGCAGAATCATTTCCTGGAAGGACTGAATCCGGGTAACTACCTTACGCAGGCCGCGCTCTAATAGCGATTTGCGTGCCTCGCTTTCCGTCTTTGCAATTTCGTCCTCGAACAATGACTTCAATTTTTCGCCCATGGCAATCCGCATTTGAAGTTGATATACGTTTTCGATCGACGTTCTTTTCAGAGCCTTCATGTAAGCCATATTCTCCTCAAGCGTTTCCTTGCCATTACGAAGCGATTGTACAATTGCATTGACGTTTGTTTTGACTGATTGGTACTTATAAACGTAATTTTTTAGAGGAGATTTTTTCAGGATCTTGTCCATAAAACCAAGCTGTTTACTCTTGCTCAAGGAATCAATCTCGCCGCGCAATTTCAAAATGTTGCTTTGGACTTCAGAACGTTTCCCAGACATCAGCTCGTTTACCGGCCGCTCGAGCATCGCAAGAGATTGACTTGCCTGCTCCATCGTCTTTGATCCCATCTTCCCGATCGTATCCATAAGTGGTTCCAACTCCATCGTATCGGTACCTGATACTCTACTTAGCAGTTGCTTCGCCTCTTCTTCAACTTTCATCAGATCAGGTTGTTTCAATTCAACGAGTTGTGTGGCCATTCTTATTCCTCCTCTAAATTAGTCGGTAGTTCCATACCTTTGATGGATGAGTTCCACCCTTGCCTGAAGTTCAATGAGATCCTTTTGCTCGATCGTCTCAACATAGGATGAAAGTTTTGCGTTAATATCCTTTAATCCATTTAGCAATAAGCGACGGTTCATTTGCTTGCCTTCCCCGCTGAGTTTCAGGAATGGATTGATTGCTCCGTTCAAGTCCTTGAATACGAGCCGCTGTATATTATGATTTATATTGCTGGCATTCATTTCTCGTAGCTGGGGAATTAAGTGCTTGATTCTTGTAAGAAGACTTAAGCTTTTCTCCACGATCTCATTATCAAGCGCATCCTTTTGTCCCTCCGAAATAATCATTTCTTGGAGAACATCAATGTAGTCCTGAATCTGCCCCCAAAATGGATCTTGTTGGATGGCATGCTCCGTTTCTTCAATACCTAGTCGCTCATTGACAGGCTTCTGCTCATTAAGCTTTGGCTTTTCAGTAATTGTCTGAGAAGGAATGGTTGGCCCTTTTAATGCGATCGAATGTTTACTTAGTACAATGAAACCAATAATGGAGACTGCTGTTGGAATTAACAGATCCAATGCGACGGGGAGAAAAAAGGATGCGATCAAACTGGCGACATAGCCAGCCGCTGCAGCACCAATGGCGATTTTATATTTCAGCTGCACAGAATATGTACCCCCTCTTATCTTTGATCGGTTAAATTCGCGTATTCTTCTGCAATCCGCTTTTCGTAGTGCTTTTGAATAGCCTCTACGTACCCAGCCGGTTTCGTTTTTGACCAGACTGTAAAACGCGGAATCTCAGTAAGAACTACCGTATCGTCTGGGAGTTTTTCTGAATTAATAATGGAGTAACCTATATCATATTTGCGACAGTCTCTCAATGCACTAAATATTTCTGCTAAGACACCTGATGGATGGGATCTTGTCTTTCCTGTCCCTTTGCAAATGCAACATTCAAGTCCATGGATCAATCCAGTCATTGAACAAGCAAGGCATCCTTCTTCCTTTCCTGCTTTGGCGATAATCAAACGGTCGTTTTGTGTGGTGAACGATACGTCTGAATCCGTATCCAACTGCAGATGCGAGCGAAGTTTACCGGAAATCGATAGCTGGCCTTTCTTTGTAATACGAACCGGCTTGATCAACACGGTCTTCTCGAATGCGTCGTATTTCGAGATAATAAGGCAGTGATACGGTCCTGTTTCGACTTTCAGGGCATCCGTTCCCGGAGTAATGCCGAGAAAATCCTTTGCAGCCTTAGGGATGGTAACAAGCCCTGTCTTTGAAACTGGAGCATAGAGCATGTGGGCATCCCCTTTCTTTATTACGTATCATTACTATGTATTACTTTTTATTACCTCGATGATAAAAGAATTGTTGAAGCCTGTCAAATTAAGGAATATAAAAAAATACCGACCCATGGAGGATCGGAACACCCAGACTAGATCTGGTGTCTAAGAATGATTTCTTTTTCGTAATGTGTGGCCATGATATTAAGCTGGTATTTCGGAATCGAAATTTCTTTTCCGAGCAATAGTTTCAGCGCAAGGTAAGGAAAATTGATCCCACTTAAGCAAGACGTATACATGCCACCGGACATTCTGGGATTTATTTCGAGCAACTTTGGCGTTTCGCCTTGATAAATGAATTGGATATTAAAGTTGTATTTCAGAGGAAGTTGTTGGTGGATCGAGGAAGACAACTGGATTAGGTTTTGGTTATCTTCGAGCGCTCTTATCCTTCCCTCTACCTTTTTACGAGGAACGGCCGCCAACAGCTGGTGCTTCGTGCCTAGACAATCTACGCTGTACTCGCTTCCTTTAAGATGCTCCATGACCATAAGCGGTGCAAAAGGCTCCTCGTGTTTTTTTATTAATCGAAGGATATCCCCTATGTAAATCCTTGGTTTAACTGACTCATAAAGAGATTGAATCGTAGGAGGGGTTTTATCGATAATTCGAAAACCCGCTCCTCCTTCGCCTGTTACTGGCTTTACACAAACATCTAATCCCTTTTCATCGAGGCTATGGTAAGCTTTAATAAACTCCTCTGCCGTCGTCACGACATAATGTTCCGGAATGTGGAGGCCTTGAATGTTTGCTAATCTATTAAATATTTCACCTTTATCAGAAACGATCCTTAACAGTTCCGGATCACCCGAAAACATAACTCTGGTGCCAATCCGACTAAAGTCTTCCGCATAAGGAGCAAGATCCGACAGACCAAAGTGGGGAATAAAAACATCAATTTGGTGTTTCCGGCAGAAGTCAATGCAATACTCTACATACTCATTCATTTGAAGAACAGGTTCGAGCTCTGAATAATCTGCCGCTTGTAGCATTAAGGAATGCCGTTTCGGGTGTGTAGCGTATATTTCCACCTTCAGATCATCAGGATTGTTTCGGATCATTTCGACATAATGAATTGCTGTGGCGAAAGTACGATTAAACCATATTCGTGTAGTCATAAGCTCCTCCTAACGGGCAGAAATAAGTTGATTTTTGTGTTCTAAGAGCGCCTGAAGCACCCGCTCCAGAAGTTCCTCTGAAGCCCTGATTCCGGAAGATTCCGTGAACCGATGAAGGTTGCTGTCTTTATAAATTGCGTAGAGCTCGCCGTGGCGAGGAGCGATTGCAAAATCCGCGACTTGTAAGAGGCTTTCATCCAGTAAGGAATCTCCCGAAGCAGCAATGTAAGTTGCTCCGATACGTTCCTTCAAATATATCAGCGCATCTCCTTTGGTTATCCTTGCGGGCACAAGGTAGACCTTTCTTCCTTGTACAGATAATACCCATCCAAAATCGAGCAACTTCTGCCTGAAATGTTCTAGCTTTTCAAGTGGAGTTCTTTCTGGATCAATGATCATAGTATAAAAGAGATTATCACATAGCCATCCGCGCAGGGCCCACTCGGGTGAGGATATTTCATCATACATTGCCTTAATTTCATCGCTGTCGGCACTCAATTTCAAAGCGGCTTTTACCCGTTCACACCATTCCATATCGGGTTCCCCGTTCACAAGTATATTTCCACCATTGCTCGTAATGGCATACTTCACATTCGCATGCTTTGAAAAGTGAAAAACTCTTTGATACTGCGAAATGGTTCGAGTTGTTACCGGCACAAAAGATGAAACTTGAACAATCGAAACCATTTGTTCTAAGGCACGGTAAGTCATAAAGGAGGTGAACATCCCCCCATTTTCCTCCACCGGCATAATTTCTTTATCAGACAGTGTCTCTTCCATTGATTTTTTGGAATAAATCAAGGTTTTGTCGAGGTCGCTTGCAAATATCATCACGATTTATCTCCCCCATTTACTGGCTTGATGATTCCGCAACACGAATAGGTTAGATCAGGATATACCTCAACAGGAACGTTACGATCTTTGGCTAACAATAGGATGTGTTTAAGGTTCGGGTTGTCCATGCGGTCAACGAGGATCTTCCATGGTACACGGCGTAGGAGAACCCGGGTTGTTTCTCCAACACCTGGTTTAACTAAGTTCACGTCTGTTATACCAAAGTCATCCTGGATTCTCTTAATATCTTTCATTCCTTTCCATGTCGCTTCTGTCTCATGAGGCGAGGTCAATAGATAGGCTGCTTGTTGTTTCGCTTCTTCCACTACCGCCGGGAAAAAGTCAGTAATCGTATCAACAAAGAGGTTAGATACATCATCCTTCAACCATTCCTTATAAAACTTGGCACCGTGGAAATCATTGGGGCCAATTAGGTCAGCTCGCAATACGGTTCTGCTCATTAGTCCAGAAACGGTAGAGTTCAGGCAGGCGCTGGGAATAAGAAAGTCTTCCCGCGTACCAAAGGTTGATGAACAGCGACCGGGATCTGCGAGAACTGCCAGGTCGTCATCAATGATGATGCCATACTTAACCTTTAAAGTTTGCCGGGCTTCAATGAGAACATTTCGAATTGCCCCTTTTCCAGTCCAACCATCAACAAACTGAATCTCGTATTGAGGATGTTGTTTCAACATATAAAGAACTGCGTTTTCGTCGATCCCTTTCCCTCTGATTATGGAGATGCTGTAGTGGGGAAGATCCCGATGATAAGCCATACGAATGTAGCGTTTAATTAAGATTCCAATCGGCGTTCCGGCTCTAGCAAGAGAAGCGATGATGGTTTCTTCACCCCGTTTCGCCCATATCAGCTCCGCCGTAATTGCAGCAGCGAGAGCAACCTTCCGTGCTTTCGCCTTCAGGGTGTCATGGAAAAGTTGGATGTATTCTTGAGTTGGCTGATATTCGACCGGTAACATCTCGGAATAATGCGTTCCCGACTGTATGGCCTCTTCCCTATCCTCTGTGCCCTTTTCCAACTGAACAGAACTTAGATCTTTAAGTAAAAACACAACATCGTCAGGACTGTAGCTGCCTAACAGCGTAGGTTCCGGAATGGGTTTAATACTTGTTTGGATGGACATGAATATACCCCCATATTGATTTAGTTATTTATTGAAATGAACGAAATGAATGATCGGGACGCCGGTCGCTTTTATTGCATTAATAAATGGGATTAGCATGTCGAGGGAGGAAACCCGCTCCACAAAAATGAAAATTTCATCATACATCCCACTTTGGATGTTGTAAAAAAAGTTCGTTACCGAGAAGTCTTCCTGGCTTTGGAACGAATAACCACTTCGAATGGCGTAATTATCGCCACAACTTGGGTGAATTGGACTACGAGTGCTGGACTGATAAGAAATCCCCTCTCCCATCTCAGCCGCGACGCGCATAGGAACATACATAAACTCTCCAGTTCCCATACACAGAGTGTTTCGGCCGCGCCTTTTGCTCTTTAACTCACTTGCACATTTTGAGATCCGGTCATCAATCGTAGGCACTTCGCTTCCTGTTAAACCAAAACGTCCAGTTTCGATTAAATAAGGTTGGATGTTTTTTTTACCATCTTCATGCAATGAAACGAATGGAATGTGCATGAAATGATGTCCAACCGAATGATGGTAAACGGTTGGTTCAGACTCGTATTTAAAAGTAGATTCTGATGTATGGTGTTCCACCGGACCGCCCGTCACGGAAACTTTACCTTGCAGAATGGAAATACACGTTATCGAAATCCCAAGTTCACGCTCGACTTGTCTGAACCTTTCCTGATCCGTGTCGGAACGCCAATCCAGTAACGAGGCGACGATATATTTTTTTCTCGGCGACTTCACATTTAAGTCACGAATAATATTGAGGGCGGTTTTCCCCGTCGTAATTTCATCATCAACTAATACAACCGTTTCTGTCCCCTTTAAGAAGTGATCGTCCAAGGAATAGCACCGGTGACTTGTTGCGTGAGAGTGTTCTTCTTCAAAACTTATGGATGGCTGCTTGTCGGTAACAACGTCCCTTGTCGTGTGAATGTACTTAGTGGCACCACTGAATACATCAAACATGCTATGGCCCAGTGCCGTCGCCGTTTCTGCAAAACCAATAAACAAGGTTGGTTCGGCTAATTGAAGCGGATTACCCTTTATGTTTTGGTATAGTTTTTCGGCAAATTCAGGGTCTTGTAATGACGACCGAATGTCTGCTTCGTCTAACCGGAACGGCAACTCCTTTTGATTGGAATAAAGCAGTCCGAGAATAGCCCCGCCCATTAGAGAGATATAAGGGTTTACTGGCAGGTGCTTACCCAGAATTTTACTGACGAATAGAAAACTTCTTTTTTTGTTGATTCTAGCAGCCATTTGGAATAGCCCCTCAAGAGGGAGGTTAAACGGATTATTTGTAATTTCTATATTGACTTCTAAGTTCTCAAGAATACGAAAAGACTGCCTTTTCATGTTGTGAAGATTCGTGTCCGAGTAAAATGGAAGTATAGTTTTTGTTCTCATTTAGCACCCCATATATTTTGGCTCTTGTCAGGATTCGACTGGCCCAGTTTAGATGTGGCTTAATTTCATTCATTTTATTCGCATATTGACTCTTAACGACCCCAACCATCCCATTATTGCTATTGATGATATTGAGAGCATCCATGTATTCTTCGTAAGTAACAACATATAAAGACTGTACCGGAATAATGTGAGTTGGATGAATGATTGTTTTTCCGATGATTCCATTTGCCTTATCTAAGCAAACTTCACGAATAAGACCTTCAACGTATTCATTCATAACATCGATTCGTGCTCGTTGCGAAGATTTCCCACCCAGATCCTCAAATGTTGCAGGACGTAAATAAGATTTCGCTGTATGGTCATTTTGAAAATACTCCCAGACCGGTCCGGAAATTACGTATTGGTCGTCGGCTCTTCCAAAGATGTTTAAAATATCAGCGATGCAATCCCGGATTACGCTTAAATCATATATAGTCATATCCGGGCTTCGACGGAGTCCAAACAAACTAGAGAAATCAGTTGCTCCTATTCTTACATTCAAAACAAACTCTCTGTATTTCGACAGCAACCCCTTGATCGCGTAAAGGGTTGAGTATCTTGTTTCCTTAAAAATTACATCAGCCGTCTCCAAAATAGGCATGGCATAAAGGGTCGGGAAATTGGATGGCTTCTGCTCATTGTAAAAGGTTATCAATTTTAAATATTCTGCGCCCACTTCTACATTGAATTTTGGCAAGACGAACCCGGTAATCAGGTTAATAATTGGTTTGAGGAGTGCAATGATCCGTTCCATTTGCCTTGGTGTTCTAACTCTAATGAAAATCAGCGGCAGGTTCTGGGCGTTGATAGTTTCATCCTTTACCAGTCCTGCCAACCGGAACATTTGCTGGCCCAGGTTATCTTCTGCTAACTCGACTTGAAGATCTCCGACTGCATCTTCGAGGTCCATCACAACGGTTACGAGTCCTTCGTGTTTACCAGCTGCGAGATCGTCGGCAATGTTCATCCTTGTCGCCGGCATATATAACGCTGCACCAATGGCGTGTGATAGAACTTCTCTTTCCGAATAGTTATTGAAGGCGATCGGGACGGAATAAAAGGTCCGTTCTTCTTCATCGCGAGTTAAATAATTGAAATACCGCATTTTCTACCTCCTCTTTCATGGTCGTTACCTGATCCTTGACCGACATTTATGATACTTTGGGTAGAGGTATAAAATATCCCTCCCTAAAAGGGAGGGAATATTTATTCAATTCTTCTTTCCCTTAGAAAAGATTTACGCCGATTCAGATGTACTCTCCTTGGACTTTTTATTACGAATAGCGCTCATGATAATGGTACCTACAAACACTGCGATCAAAAGTCCAAAGAAGGCGACATGAGGAAGCTCATATCCAGCCACCGCTGCAAGCATCTTGAGTCCAATAATGATAATGAGGACAAAGGCTGCTTGTTCAAGCTCTGGGAACCGTCCAATGAGTTTCAAGAACACCTGAGCTACTCCACGCATCATTAGAACGCCGAGTATACCGCCAAGGAACAAGACCCAGACTTGATCACTTACGCCGAATGCTGCGATAACGCTGTCCACACTGAATGCAATATCCATTAGTTCTACGGTCAAAACGGTCCCCCAGAAGCTTCGTGCTTTACCCCTCACTTCATCTTCTTCTCCCTCGTCATTCTTCCTTGCTATGTAAGGGAGAAGAGGGACGTTGCCTGCACGGAGCCATTTGACCTCCAGGTCGAAGAGATTGCTGAGTGCGATCCAAAGTAGGTAAAGGCCGCCGGCAACTTTAATCCAAGTGATCTTCACAAGGAAGGTACCAATGCTGATTGCGAGAAACCGGAAGACATAAGCGCCGAGCAATCCGTAAAAGAGAGCCTTCTTTTGTTGGTCCTTTGGCAGGTGTTTAACCAATACAGCAAGAACCAGAGCATTATCAGCGGATAACAATCCTTCTAACAATACTAGACTTGCTATTATCCCCCAACTTACTGGGTCTGAAAGAATCGCAACCGTATGATCCCAGTTGAAAAACTCCGAGAAATTGTCTACAAAACTTTTGAAAAAGTCCAGCATAAAAATATAGTACCCCCTACAAATAATTGGATTTATTTGCTACCTGCTACCCATCTTAAGCCCCAATTGTAGGCCCTATCCAATTCCTCATGACCTGAAAAATACTCTACAAGTCGTTCGATACTGAAGGTCTGATCGTGGACGTTTCGGATCATGGCAATAGCGCACATCCCCTTACGATTGTCATGTTGATCGAGCTTAACCTCAATATCTGGTCCTCCGTTTTGTTTAATAGTGACAATACCATCGGCATCAGACCACTTTGTAACACCTTCATAAATAAAGGCATATACAACAATCCTCTCAATCTCCGAAACGTGCTTACCGTTAATCCGTAGATTCTCGCCGGTCGTAACAGCGCCCGTACGATCATCCCCGTCTAACGAAATGAAGGGAGCTCGGTTTAGATTGCCGAAACTATCCCCGAGCGCTTGAATCGCTCCCTTACGTCCATCCTTCAATTCAAAAAGGCATCCTAAATCTAGGTCAACCCCTTTAGAGCCAAAGAATGATCCTGATTTCTTTCTATTCCAATTCAGATTTACTAAAATTTCTCCGATTGAACCGGAACCTTTTTGAAGATTGATAACATCCCCTTTTTTCTTCAATTCAATCTTTGAAAGATTGATGGAAGGTGGGGAACTTGGTGGTGGAGCTTGATCTCGAATCGGCTTTGGTGTCTCTTGTATGGGCGGTTTTGGTGTTTCTTGTACATCCTGATGGAGTTCTTGAGAAACTTCTACACCATAGCTTCCGCACAGTGCTTCTAGGCCACCTGAATACCCAGATCCTATCGGATTAAATTTCCACTCGCTGTTATATCTGTAAAGTTCACCGGCCACAATAGCTGTTTCGACGGAGAATGATTTTCCAATGTTAAATCGTAACAACTCTGTTCTTGAAGCTGCATCAATAATACGAATATAGCATTCATCCAGCATCGAAAAGTTTTGCTTTCTTTTTTCTCCTTCGTAAATTGTTAAAGCAAAAGCTATTCTCTCGTATTGTGAAGGGATGCTGCGCAAAGTAATTGAAACCTGTGTCTTGTCCTCGCTCAAAGAAGATGAGTTCATTACCTGAACCGAGTTATTTGGTCCTAAAGGATTTCCGTAAAATATTAAATCTTCGTCCTTGGAGACTTTGGATTGACCAGTTAGGAGGAATGCTGAAAAATCAACTTCGATGGATGAGTTCGGGGTCTTCCATCCCATGCCGACAATAACGTTGTTTATCGAAGGGTTTCCTTTGGTAAGGTCCGCCTTTTGCCCCTTCACAAGTTGGGTGGACATATGTATCAACCTTTCAAGTGGAGTATTCAACAATGGGTGCTGTCTAAGACACAGCACCCATTAGATTGTTTTTATTGAGCATCCAAACCATAATTCTTGCATAATGCAGCGAGTCCGCCGTTAAATCCAGAACCAACGGCTTGGAACTTCCAATCAGCCCCGTTTCTGTAAAGCTCACAGATAACAACGGCGGTCTCTAGGGAGAATTCCTCGCCAAGGTCGTAACGAAGAACTTCACGGTCAGTCGCAGCATCGACAACGCGAACGAATGCGTTGGATACATGGCCAAAGTTTTGTTTGCGCAATTCGGCTTCGTGAATGGTAACCGTGATTCCGATTCTTTCGATATGCGCAGGCACCTTCGTGAAATCGATGATGATCTGCTCGTCATCACCATCGCCGGCACCGGTCCGGTTGTCCCCGGTGTGCTCGACGGCGCCGTTATACAAATTCGGGTTATTATAAAAGAGGAAGTCTTCTATCCCCTTTGCTTTGCCGTCACTATGAAGCATAAAGGCAGATGCATCCAAATCGTAATCTGCACCTGTATTGTATTTGTTGATATCCCAACCCAAGCCCACTACCACTTTGGTTAGTCCGGGGTTAGTCTTGGTAAGATCAATTCGTTGACCTTTGGACAAGCTGATGGTCATATATTAACACTCCTCCTCGAGAATTTTGGGAATTAAAAGGCCGTCCGATTTAGACGGCCTTTCGGGCATAAATATTGCAGGTCATTAGGCCAGGCCGAAATCTCTTACTAAGCCGGCCAGACCATCTTGGTACCCTGCGCCGACTGCACTGAACTTCCACTCGCCGTTATGACGGTATAGTTCTCCGACAACAATTGCCGTTTCAATGGAGAAGTCTTCGCCAAGATCATAACGGATAACTTCTTCACCATTTGCCTCGTTCAGGATACGAACATAAGCATTGGAGACTTGACCAAAGTTTTGGTTGCGCTCCGCACCTTCATGAATGGTGATGCAGAACGAAATTTTTTCGACTTCCGCCGGAATAGAAGCAAGATCGACCTTGATTACTTCGTCATCGCCATCTCCAGCGCCAGTACGGTTGTCGCCGCTATGTACAACCGAGCCGTTTGCATTTTGAGGGTTATTGTAAAAAATGAAATCGCCTTCCGAAGCTGCTTTACCGTTCCCATTCAACAAGAATGCCGAAGCATCGAGGTCGAAATCCTTTCCTCCGTCGTACTTGTTCGTATCCCAGCCAAGTCCGACAAGAACTTTGGTAAGGCCCGGATTGGTTTTGGTAAGATCAACTTTTTGACCTTTGGAAAGATTGATTGCCATGGGTATCTATCTCCTATCATTTGGATTATTGATAACGTTCAGCAAGAATATCGATGTGAGCTGCATGAGCCCCTTCACCAATTGCATTAAATTTCCATTCGCCGTTATGACGATAAATTTCACCTACGATCAATGCGGTCATACCTGCATAATTGTCGGTAAGATTGAAACGGATTAGTTCCTGATTCTGAGCAGAGTTCAGCACGCGGATATATGCTGATTTGATCATGCCGAAATCCTGACCGCGCGCTTCACAGTTGTAGATGTTAACGCACATCAGAATTCGATGGACATCTGCTGGCACCTTGTCGAGAGAAATCAGGATCTGTTCGTCGTCCCCTTCTCCCTCACCAGTCAGGTTATCACCGCTATGTTTGACAGATCCACAAGGGCTTGTCAGGTTGTGAAAGCATACAACGTTTTTCCGCTTCGACAATTTACCATTTTCATCAAGCAGAATGGCAGATGCATCGCAGTCGATATTCGCGCTAGATTTCTTTCTCCCGAAAAACCCCCGGCTTTCTGTTTCAACTGGGTCCCAGCCAAGTCCTACCGTGATTCGTGAAAGACCGGCATTACCTTTCGTCAGGTCAACCTTTTGACCTTTTACCAATGAGATTGCCATGAGTTTACACCTCCCTTCAATGTTCCCGCATGTCTAATTATGCTGGAAAATGCCCCCATCTGCAATTTTTCGACGGCATTTTTTTCATCAGCTACCAAGTATTACGCATTAATCTTCTAGATGATTCAAATTTCCTATAAATTTTTTTAAAAAAATTTCCGGGATAAAAAAAAGAGGAAGCATCTAAGACAAGGCATAAATACCTATCAGGGGTGCTTCCTCGACAGTAGTATTCAATTAGTTAGATCAGATTATCTCATAAAGCAAA
This sequence comes from Paenibacillus sp. YAE3, assembly GCF_057546105.1. Classification (NCBI taxonomy): domain Bacteria; kingdom Bacillati; phylum Bacillota; class Bacilli; order Caryophanales; family Paenibacillaceae; genus Paenibacillus; species Paenibacillus sp. YAE3. The sequence goes on from NZ_BAAIYF010000011.1 coordinate 196,997, forward strand.
CCGAATTTGACAACGAAATTTTAGGACTTATAGCCCGAATTCGCCTGGCGATAGACCTAGAACGTTGCAAATATCTCTAACGACCCCTTTTTCCTGGTCATCAAAGTCGCCGTCAGCCGCTCCTACTGCGCAGCAAACTCCAACAATAATTCGCGCTACTTCGGGCTTCGATTTAAACTTCCCGATGACGCGAAGTGATTCTTGCTTGCCGATCATTACGTCGAATTCCATGTTTCCGGCGAAGTGATTAAAGCGATCAATTACTTCACTCATATTAAATACGCTCAAGTCCTGGCTGCGTCCGAGGAATCCTGCCATTTTCTGTTTCTCGGATGCTTCGATTGTCCCATCAGCTGCAGCAACCATAGCACATCCCGCTACAATTGCATCAAGGAGATCCTTATTTTTAAAACGTTTGACTCCATCAGCCAAATTTCCTTTGGTGCGAGATAACCAACTCGAAAATGCGCTCATTGTACTCATTTGTGTTCCTCCAATTGATAAATAATATTTGATTATCTGATTACGTCTTTACTACGTGCTTCCCTGATCCAGGAAGGGAATTCCGTCAGAAGCTTATCATAAAGTTCATCGTCGGACATTTTATCAATATCTCTGACTTGAAAAAAGTTAGCATTGTCAATGAATCTGCCGTTTAAGTTATCGAGTTCTATTAAGTACGAGAATCTCTCGTTTCCAACACCTACAAATTGGAAAAAGATCCCTAGTTCAGAGGCCTTGGTAATTACTTCAGTTGTTTCATTGCTATCGAAGCAGTTTCCGTCAGTAACGAACATTATGTAGACTGGCTCTTGCTTACGGTATTTCGAGCTGTCTACAATAAGCTCCCGCTTCATACCCAGAAGACCCGACTTCTTATAAGTTAATGCTCCAGGGAAGTAGTGCTCGATAATACGAACCATAACGCCGGCGTAATTTGTTCCGCCTTCCAGACTTCGTTTAGAGTAAATTTCTCGATTCACGAAATCATAGAAATTCTCCTTGGCGATCTCTCCGATCGTGTAATTGTTTTGGCCAAAAACAAATACATCCGCTGCCCCGTTGTCATCGAAATTCATGGCAAGTGCAAGCAATCGTTCTGTTACTCTCTGTACAGAACCACTTCTATACTGATTTGTCATTGATGCAGAAATGTCGAGGGCGAGACCAACTCTAGCAATTTCGCCAGTTAGTCCTTTCTTGGTTAAGCTGATTGCAGCTTTTTTCGACAAATCGATAAGATTTTCTTCAGCTCGTTTCTTCAAGTCAATACTCATTCGTCAACCTCCCTTAAATGATACTATTTTGTTGGTACACTACTAATGTAATTCTTTCTACAAGGTTTTACAAATTTTACCCATGATAAAATTTACGTATTTGGTTATCATTAAGTTTCAGAAAAAAAGAGAGGCACCCCCTCTTCTTTTTATCGTTCTAACAAATCCATAACGTCTTGCAACTCTTGCTTCACCAGCAGAGTATGTATAAAGAAAACTGTCACTATGATACTATATCGCCAGTTGCATTGCAGGGAATATATTCGTTCTTAGCCCTCATGAAAAGAGCACTAGAAGAGCAGCCTACCATCTCTGACTTCGCTCTTTTCTTGTCGTTATTCGGCGATTTCGATTAGATAGCGTTTTTGCAAATAACTGCGAGCTCGATAAAGCCTGGATTTTACGGTGCTTACTGGCATGTCATTGGCAATACTCAATTCTTCAAGTGTCATATCAAGGATATAATGCTGGTAAATGAACGGTTTCCACTTAGCCGGGAGTTCATCCATGAATCTCTCAATCTGTACTTTAAGTTCTTTATTTATTGTTGCATCCTCAGGTGAAATCTCTTTACTAGGAAGCGTATCCATTAAATCGAAGTCTTGGTCCCTCATCGGTAAGAGAACTGCTGTACGTCTTGTTGATTTCCGTCGAAGGGTGTCAATACAAATATTCGTTCCGATCCGGTGTATCCATGCGGAAACATTCTTGGTCGAATCAAACCGGCTCAGATTAGTATAAACCCTCATAAATGTTTCTTGAACAACATCTTCCCGGTCTAAACGATTATTAAAAAACCTGCCGGTCAGACGATAAATCTTGTCTTTATATTCGGAAACGAGCATAGTGAATTGAATATCTTTATTTATCTTATCTTTGGCTGCTGAATCACTCATGTCTTCCCCTTCCCCCACATTCATCCTTTTCCTAATTATAACAATATAGGCGCAACCGTGGCAGGTTTTCCAGAGAAAAATAATAGAAGCTGGTTTCAATTCAAACCCGCTCCCCCTTAAGCTAATGCTGAAGTTTTTTCATAAAGTAACTTTTGTTAAAGACTTTGTTCAGGCATACCAGATGCTCCCGCTGCAGATCCTTGTTATTCTGAACCAATGCCTTGATTTCCTGGAACTTCTTTAGCCCTTCAATAAAAACTTTATAATCATCTCCCATCCCTCGAACGTTAAACGCATAAGCAGCCTGTCGTAGATATTCAATTTCTTTATCAATATGTTCCAAGTAAAACTCACGATGGCTTCGAATATTGTTGTTCGTTACCGGAAAATATTTCATAATCTCCCGACTTAAAACTAGGTAAGAAAGCAGCCGAGAGAGCACATACAGAACGATGACAACTATTGGGCCCAGATAAACCGCGGCTGCATTGTGTACAGACGAAAAACCCAACCAATGTAAGATGGTTACTACACCCATACCAGCAAATAATGAACCGGGTAAAAAAAGAACTGCTCCAAAAAACAAAAATAGAAACCTTTTCATTTGACGATTATTTTCCAAGATGATTCCTCCTAACGACTGTTACGCAAGTCCGTAAACTCTTAGGTGTATACTTTTTAGTACGTAAACTTATCTCAGAGGATTCAGCTTATTCTAAATTCCTTCTCCGCAAATCGATCCGCTCTATTTCATATACGGGATTCCTCTCACCATTTTCTGCTCCAATTCCTCAATAACCCATCCCCAACAGGAAGAATCCAAACGTTGCAGCGATTCAAACCACCGCCTTAAATGATTCAATAAGTCGTTTTCTCCTCCGGAACCCCGTTTTCTGAATACAATCTCCTCGGTTTCCTCATCGATGGATCCCTTAATGTCGATTTGATACTAAAAGCCGTTTTGGCGTCGTTGCTTCGATCCAGTTCAACTTTGACGGCAATCCTGCCGTAAGATACGTTCATGGCATCCAAAACCATTCTCACCGTCATGTTCAAACACGGAGCATAGGCGGCTTCCGGCAGGTCATGGGGCCCTAAAATAGGCTCCGCTCCCCCCTTTTCTTCGATCACGTCCGAATAAATGGCATCCGTGCCATTAGACAGCCCGGTCACATAAGCCTGGCTCACGTTCCCGTCCTTCCATTTTGTATCTACGAAAAGGTGCAATTCACGCGGAACCGTAACGTACATATTTTGCTGCCCCCTACGGTCATCCTTCGGCATTTTTGTCAGGCCAATCATCCTTGACCCTAAGGAACCTCATCGCATCCCCCTGCTAAAAACCCAATGCCGTGACAGATCCCAAAACATTCGCCTTTTGATATAGACTTATCATTTTTCAGCGCATATAATAACAGATAAACCATCCAAAAACGAACATTAAGGCGGTTAAAATGGATAAATATAAGCAACTGTTTCGTGGAACGGCATTTTCTAGCAAATCCTCCAAAGAAATTGAAATCTTGCAAGACCATCTGTTCTGCATCAATCCGGACGGCATGATCGAAAAAATCGTCGCCCCCGGCGATGCCGATTACCAGCCTTTGCTGGACGCTTATCAAGGGAAAGACAACTTCCATCAGCTAGCCGAAGGCCAGTACCTGCTCCCCGGCTTCATCGATCTGCATGTGCACGCGCCGCAATGGGCCCAGTCCGGGACGGCATTGGACATTCCGCTTTATGATTGGCTCAATACCTATACTTTCCCGCTGGAAGCCAAGTTTTCGGATCTCGATTTTGCGCAGGAGGTCTACGACGATTTGGTCCGCACCCTGCTCGCCAACGGCACGACGACGGCGCTCTATTTTGCCACCGTGCATAAGGAAGCCAGCTTATTGTTAGCCCAGATTTGCGCCGACAAAGGCCAACGCGGACTCGTCGGGAAGGTCGTCATGGATGATCCGGAGCAAAACCCGGAAAACTACCGCGACGCGGATACCCAAACGGCCCTGGCCGATACGGAGGAATTTATTCTCGCCGTCAGAGAGTTGTCCAAAACGACCAAACAAGGCGTATTCCCCGTCGTGACGCCAAGGTTCATTCCAAGCTGCACGGATGAGGCGTTAAAAGGGCTCGGAGCGCTGGCAAAAAAATACGATGCGTACGTGCAATCCCACTGCAGCGAAAGCGACTGGGCGCATGGTTACGTGCGGGACCGGTTCGGGAAAAACGATACGTTTGCCCTGCATGATTTTGGGCTGCTGCGCGACAAGTCCGTCATGGCCCACTGTAATTTCCTGAGCGACGATGACGCCGATTTGTTTGCCGAAACGGGAACGGCGATTGCCCACTGCCCGATATCCAACGCCTATTTTGCCAACAGTGTCATCCCCGTCGCCCATTTCCATGCCAAAGGCGTGGACATCGGCCTCGGGACCGACATTTCGGGAGGTTTTTCGCCGAGCCTGTTCGACAACGTCAGACAAGCCGTCATGTCCTCGAGAATGCTGGAAGATGGCGTGAACCCTGCCCTTCCTGCCGAAGGCCGCGGCGTACCGGGATCGCGCATTACGGTCGACGAGGCGTTTTATCTGGCGACAGCCGGCGGCGGTGAAAGCCTAAGCTTACCGATCGGCCGCATTCAAGAAAAATATGCCTGGGACGTGCAGATCATCGACACCAAGCTGCCATCCGCCAAACTGCCGATTTTTAACGAAAACGAAGATTTGCATGACATTTTCCAAAAAATCATGTACCTGACCCGGCCGGAGAACATCCGCGAAGTCTGGGTACAGGGCGAAAAAGTGCATTCGCGATAAACATAGCGCAGCGGCCCGTTGCCATGTTCGACGTTCTTTCGACTAATGACAAAACCGCATTTCGCGGGAAACCATCCAAAAAATTCGAGGTGTACTCCTGAGTGAAAACACAAGCTGACACGCAAAATCATGCTCCACAATTAACCGTTTCACCGGACGAAAAAATTTCGGTCGGCAAATCCATCCTCCTCGGTTTGCAGCACGTCGTCGCCATGGACGTCTACGTCGTGCCTTTCCTGATCGCGATGTTGATCGGCCTCTCGTCCGGCCAGTCCAGCGCTCTGATCCAGGCGACCTTTATTGCGGCCGGGCTGGCCACGATCGTACAAACGTATTTTTGCATGAAGCTGCCTGTCGCCCAAGGTCCTTCGTATGTTCCGCTTGGCGCGATCGTCAGCATTTATGCCGCCAGCGGCGGCGGGCAATTGGGCTGGAATTCCGTGTTGGGCGCCGGTTTGGTTGGCGCGGTTTTGGTGATTGTGTTGGGCTTCACCGGCATTTTCAATAAAATCGTAAAAACGTTTATCCCGCCGATCGTTGGCGGCACTATTATTTTTATTGTGGGCCTTTCTTTGCTGCCTGTGGCTATCCGGGACAATATCTACGGGGCCAAAGACGCGACGATCAACCAAAACGTGCTGCTGGCCCTCATTTCGGGCGCGGTGCTCATTCTTTTCGTCATCCTGGGTTCCCTGTTCCGCAACAAAGGCTCCATCTTCCGCATCATTTCGGTCATGGTCGCGTTAATCGTCGGATGTATATCGGCGAATGTGATGGGCGTGTTGGACTTTTCCGCGGTGAGCAGCGCCAAATGGTTCAGCATGCCGCAGCTCCCTTTTGCCGACTTCGGATTTTCCTTTAACTTCTCGGCGATCGTTACCATGGTCATTATCTATTTCGTTCTGCTGGCCGAAACGACAGGCACATGGTTTGCCGTCAGCAACGTCATCGATAAACCGTTAACGGACAAAAACCTCAACCGGGGCGTGATCGGGGAAGGCATCAGCTGCCTGATCGCTTCCTTGCTCGGTTCGACGCCGGTGACGGGGTATTCCACCAATGCCGGCATCATCTCCATCACAGGCATCGCAAGCCGTCGCGTCTTCCTGGCCGTAGGCGTCTGGTTCGTCATCTTCGGCTGCTCGGGCAAACTGGCGGCCCTGATCTCTTCGATCCCGACGGCCGTCATCGGCGGCGTGTTCACCATCGTGTGCGGCATTATCGCCATCAACGGCATTCAGGTCATGAAAAACGTCAAAATCGCCGAAAAAGAAATGTACATCATCGCCATCCCGATGATCCTCACCTTGGCTCTGGTCATGATTCCGCAAGACTTCCTGCATTCGCTGCCTACGTTCGTGCAATATCTGTTGGGCTCGCCGATTTTGGCCGCGTCGCTTGCGGCGATTGTGCTCAATAAGGTGCTGCCGGGCGGGCGGTAAGTTCGGAAATCGAGGCCGCTGTATTGGGGTTCGGCTCCCACCAAACCATTCTCAATAAACAAACAACAAAATGTAAACCCGGGCTGACTTGGAGGTATTGACAACCTTCCAGGCCGGCCCTTTTTATGTATAAGTTCATCTGGAGGTTGAACATAGAAGTCATCGAGAAAATGGAAATTGTTTACACGCGAAAATGCCGAGGTCAATATTTATTTATAGATAATGGAGCGACAAAGATGGTCGTCAAGCAAGATCGCAAAGAACAAATTTTAGCCAAAGCAGCCGACGTATTCGCCGAAATCGGGTATTACAAAGCAACGACGACGCGGGTAGCCAAGGGAGCGGGCGTTAAGCAGTTAACGAAAAAAACATAACTTTCGATGTGAATTAAGCGTTTATTGAGTAAGCGGGAAATAAATTGACGAGGGATTTTTTTAAGATATATGAGTAATTATGACAGTGGGAAATAAGGGGAAAGGGGAATCATGAAGAAGAAAACAGCGATAGTTGGAGTTTTATCCTTGGCTTTAGCAACAACGGCGGTAACTGCTTGGGCTTCACAAGGTGGCAAAGAAGGTTCGGGTGATTCCGAATCTAAAGTCGTAATTCAACCAAATAACAATCCTGTTAGCGATGATCGCATTGTAAATCCGTTTATTGTCGATAAGGAATGGAGTACACCAATGACTAGTGGGTCTGGATCATCCGCAAGAGATTACTTTACAGTTAACCCTGGAAATGGTTATCTTGAGCTCCATTTGGCCAACTACTCAAGCTCTCCAGTTAGAGTTACCTTGACGCACATAGACACTGGATATGTGTACTACGATAAAACTGTCGATCCTTCCAGCTCCAAAGATTATTTCAGCTGGCTTGAAGGAGCGCCTCAGGGACTGTGTACAGGAAGCTATCTTATTCAATACATTGGTGGAGCAAACCCAGTAAATGGAGAATATTGGGGGAAACTCGCTTCATCCAAAACAGATTTTTAATATCTGCTTCCGAAAAAAAGCCCTCAATAGAGGATTGAAGACTGACTCCGTAATGTGAGACAAATTAAAAAACACCTTCAAATTGGAAGGAGCCATGTCGGGAGATATGGAGGCAACTTGAAGGTGTTTTTGCATTGGCAACACAATTTAGCTATCCTGTAGAAGTGAAAATGCAGGCAATTAAAATGAGATTAGCAAGTATTCCGGTTAAGTAGGTCATGGAAGAACTAAGGATTCAGGAATGTAACTCACCTCTCCCTCAATCACAAACGTGTGCAGCGAATCATCCGTCAACGTTCTCACAGATTCGTTCGAAACGGGGGCAGGCTGGCGTCCTTCCCCATTTCGCTCAGGAGATTTTCGATGCTTGCCCGCTGAAATGAAGCCAGGAATACGGCCAACGGTTCCTCCGCTCCCTCTTCGGATACGTCGAGTTCAAACACGATCAGCACATCGTCCTTCACATAGATTTTCCATGCGTTCAGTTCGGAACCTTCATCAATCTCGCACTCCCGATCCAGACGCATGCATCTGCGATAGTCCGACATCCCCCACATGCTCTCATCGAAATTGGCCCAATACGGAAGCCGATCCTCAACGCCCAACTGAATGAGTGCCTTGCCGGCGAGAAAACGCCGAAGCGATCGATTTTCCAGCTGCCAATCGGGCAAGCTCCATGCGCACAGGTAAACCGGCGGGTCTTCCATCTGCAAATCCTGCATTCGAATCCCGCAATAGATCACGGACTCCTCCACCTGATAGAAAACCAGGAAATCCTTATCCGTCGTAAAAAAATCATTATCGGGAATGAATACCTCCTCCAGCGGAAGGGGTTCATATTGGTTATTGCACCCTTGGGTGATATACGGCGATCGCCCCAAAATCTTATAATAATCCCGCAGCGCAGCCGGCAACGGAAAGCCTAAGCTTTGTTCCTTGGCCTGAATGTCTGCCTCCGGAATGCCGTGTGTCTCCTGATGGTGTTCTCCTAATATGCGAAGAAGTGTGTCGGTGTTAGCTTTCATTTATAAAATCTTCTCCTAATATCTTATATGATGCTATGGTTCAAGACTTCCCATCTTAGCGAATCGGCAGCTCCATTTTTGAACCTGAACCATTGCTCCCCAATAAATGTATATCCAAAGTATAAACTTGTCATCAAAAGAGTCAAATATAGGTTGACCTGCGGCAGTTGCAAAGGTCGGAAAATACATCCAATGCTTGGGAGAAGCAGAAGCAAACTAATGTTTGATGACAACTTTGGACAGTAAAATTTTTTATACTGATCGAAACTAAATACACCTTATCGAGTTTAAGTTCATAAAGGAGGCGCTTATGAAGATTACATGCATGGAGTCGGACTATGCTCATATTGGTTATGTGTATCTACAACCACCATCCGGAAATATCCCCCACCAAACCAACTGCAAATTAAATCAGCTCATTGATATTTCCCAGATCCAAATCCCTTTTGAAAAAAAACCGGAACTGGGAACCATCCTCGACAATATGACGATGCTCCCTTATTCGTTTCGAAGCGGTTATAAACAAGAGAAGTTCGAAACTGAATATGGGGTCGATTTTGACCATTCCGGATATATTACCGGCTATGAAATCGGGCTGTCTCCAACGCAATTTATAAAGCTCATTGAAAGTCAGTCGTACAGACTCTACGAATCGACCTGGAGGAATCTAACCTGCCATATCTTCTTAATGGATGAATATGATTCGGTATTTTCTGAAAATAATATGATTTGTCCCATGAACCGAAAGGACGACGCTTATCTCATTATTCAATTCGTTGAACCTGCGGCGCTCGGCGTAACCTTCTTCTCATCGGAAGATAAGAAAATCGCTTTGATCAAGGGGCTTGTTTCAGCGAAACCAGAGCTTTATCCTCTGAGCTATTTAATGCACCCTGATTTTGAGCTTATTGAAGATATATAAACCCCGCTGGGCCTGTCCTCCGGACAGTTCATGCGGCATGGCCTTCAACTAATCCGATAGCATGACATTTAAAGGCGATGCGCCAATCCGACAACGCCGGTTTCAGATTAGAGCAGCTCCCCAAGTACATTCCTCCATCGATGTACAAGTGCACCCCATTTTTTAAAGACGGACTCTATCTCATCACGGATTCAGGTCTACAGGATAAAACCCTAGCTTTTTTAATGTATTCAAATAAATGACCAATTCATCCGTATTCATAATACTTTTTATATTCATTAAAGATTTCAAACAACTTGAGATTACGGCTTTCCGCGGATTCTCCGACATTGCTTCATTCTGCACAAATTGTAACAAATCAAGGGCGTTCTGCTTATTATCGTTATTCGCAGGAAGTTTCTCAATTAATTTTTTTAAATTCCCAGTGCTTAACATGAGGTCATTATAAGGGAAGTCTACTTGTCCTATGCTAAGTAAAGACTGTTCAAAATCCTCAATATTAAAAAGCCGTATACGCTTATGTTTGAGTAATGGAAGTACTTCATCCACCAGACTAAAACAATAATTGCAAATTTCAATCATGGGTTTGGGTTGGATTTGAACATTATTTATTTCGTTGGCATTATGCAGAATCCCCGTTAAAAAAATGGTAGCATCCGCAATATAATCCCGATATTCCGGGTAAATCTGCTTCATCCTTGTGAAGAACCAATGAGCCCATTGTTGCCTAATCTGTTTTAAGAAAGCAATAATTTCATTATCGTTGGAAACTAAAGCATCCATGAGCAATGCATCGACTTTTTTTTCTATGCGATAGCTCATCATCACTTCTAACTGACGAATAAAGATATCTTTGTTCGTTTCATCCTCTCCGATTAAAAGTTGGTCCCGCTCCACATACATTTTTTCTTCGGAATACACAAGCACATCCCTAAATAGTTCTCCTTTGGTTTGAAAGTGTTTATAAAAGGTTCCTCTTGAAATATTGGATTGGTCAAGAATGTCCTGAATCGATGTGGCATGATAACCTTGTTCAATAAAAAGACGGAGAGCCGTCATTAAAATATCGGATTTTTTCACCTGCACCATGATCATCCTTTCTGTTAACATTATACACCACATACCGTCTGTTCAAATATATACTTCGAGTATATTTAGTGATTGATTTTTTGATCATCCAAGTATAATATGGATCAAGTAAACCATGAGTTCAATTTTATACTCTTGGTATAAACAGCGAAAACCGCAGCTTATTTCGTCGTACCGATAATGCTAGGTACTGCAATGGGTGTTATTTATTCCATTTTGAACAGGAGGAAAACAACATGGAGAAAGAACAGTCTCTATCAACGTTTAAGCGGACTGTACTTGTGGTCGTTATGCTTGCAGGTGCATTTGTTACCATGTTAAATCAGACGCTGCTCAATACGGCTTTGCCGCAAATCATGAAGGATCTATCCATTTCCGCTAATACAGCTCAGTGGTTAACGACCGGATTCATGCTTGTCACCGGGGTGTTGATTCCGGTTTCAGCTTTTCTAATAGAAAAATTTTCGACAAGAAAACTATTTATTACGGCCATGTGCCTGTTTGCGTCCGGGACATTGCTCGCTGCTATTGCACCAAACTTTCCTGTTTTAATATTGGGTAGGATTTTACAGGCGGTAAGTGACGGGCTCATGCTCCCGTTAATGCAAACGATCTTTTTAATGATTTTTCCTGTTAAGCAACGCGGGTCGGCAATGGGTATGGTGGGACTGGTGATGGCTTTTGCTCCTGCGATTGGACCGACGCTTTCCGGTTGGGTTGTTGGCAACTTTTCATGGCGGGCGCTCTTTTATATGATTTTCCCAATTGCTGTACTTATCATCATTTTTGCTTCGTTTATGCTTGAAAATGTTACGAAAGTGACTCATCCAAAAATTGATATCATGTCCATTATTTTGTCATCCCTTGGGTTTGGAGGATTGTTGTACGGCTTCAGCAGCGCAGGTAATCATGCCTGGAACAGTTCAGAAGTGGTCATTGCTTTGATTGTCGGTACGATTGCTATTGGTTTGTTTATTTGGCGGCAGCTGGCTGTTGAAAAACCGATGCTTGAGTTCAGGGTGTTAAAAAACCGGACCTTCTCATTGACCTTATTCATCGGTATGGCTGTTATGGTGACGATGATCGGCGTAGAGCTTTTTCTTCCGCTTTATGTACAAACGGCAAGAGGCTTTACACCGCTGGAATCGGGTTTGCTGTTGTTACCGGGTGCGATTGTGATGGGGGTTATGTCGCCGATTACCGGGAGGATCTTTGATAAGATTGGAGCAAGACCGTTGGCTCTTATTGGTTCGGTTATCTTAGTAGGTACGACGTTCATGTTCAGCAACATGACCGCTTCAACGCCATACATCTATATGATGGTGATTTACGCCATACGAATGTTCGGAATATCTCTTATGATGATGCCAGTTATGACGGCCGGATTAAACCAGCTGCCTGACCATTTGATTCCACATGGAACCGCAATGAGTAACACGCTGACGCAATTGGCCGCTTCCGTTGGAGCAGCCTTGCTGGTTACGGTTATGACGAACAATACAACGGCTGCCGTTCAGCAACAACTTCCCAATCCAATGATTCATGGGGTGTCCGTTGCCTTTACGTTCTCCACCGTTTTGGCACTCGTTGCTTTAGTATTGTCATTCTTTATTAAACCGATGAAAATATCACAGAAAGAAAATACAAAAGACGAAGGCAGTTCTGCTACAGAAAACTAAAACGGGTCTGCGCGCTGCCAAGCGCACAAAAGTCCGCGAATTTCGCGGACTTTTTGGCGTTTAATTAATTGGTTTCTTTAATAAAAACACAATTCATAATATGATTGTATGACTGGGTATCAAATCTTGCAGACCCAAGACATTCAAGGAAAATCGTCTGGGCGGATCGACATCAAACGCATAACTAAACACGATCATGGCTTATCACTTGCCTGTTCCTTCTACCCTGTCGCACTTAACAGAATCAGCTAGTTTCCCGTCTTTCATACGAATTACACGATCTGTTGCTGATGCAACCACTGGGTCATGCGTGACGATCACGATGGTCACTTGCTTGGCTGCATTTATCTTGCGCAGCAATGTTATTATCGCCTCCGATGTCACCGTATCCAGAGCTCCAGTAGGCTCATCAGCCCAAATGACGCGAGGATTATGGACAATAGCGCGGGCAATCGCAACCCGCTGGGCTTGTCCTCCGGACAGTTCATGCGGCATGGCCTTCAACTTATCCGATAGCATGACATCTTCAAGTGCCGCCTTTGCAGCCTTGTGGGCAACTGACCTCTGCACGCCCTGACTGATAAGCGGCAATGCCACGTTATCGATGACATTCAACACAGGGATCAGATTGTATTGCTGATAGACAAAACCCATCGACGTCAACCTGAGCGCGGAAACATCTTTTTCACTCATTTGGTGTATAGCTTGCTTGTCGAACCAAATCTCGCCACTGTCAGCGGGCTCTATACCTGACAGCGTATAAAGCAACGTGGACTTACCACAACCAGATGGCCCCATAATACTCACGATTTCGCCCTTATGGATGTGTAAATCCACCCCGGATAATGCGACTGTTTGTGGAGTCGCTGCCATGCCGTATTTCTTGCGAACATCTTTGGCCACAATCATGATCAAGAAACCTCCTCCCATGTTACTCCGTCCGACTAATCCCTATACGTCTTAATCCGGCTGTGCTGAATCGGTTGAACAACCAGATGAAGATTAGCAATCCGATGATGAGACCTGTCACTTCCAGATAAGGGAACGAAAACTTAACACCCATCCACGCCAAACGCATCAGCATCTCCGAACCGAGCCTTCCGACCACAATACCGCTAATCAACCCAATGATCCCAATCAAACAACCCTCTACGATAAAAACCTGTTTCAACGACTTTTGGCTTACCCCCATCTGCCATAACATAACCATATGGGGAACCCGCTCCTGTACAGATCGAATCTGAATCACATACATGCCTAGTAAGGCCATAAGCATCATGAATGACATAATGTAAGAGAACAGCGTGAATTCAGCTTTAACAATCGTCGTAATGATGGCCTGGTCCTCACCAGGCGTTCTCACCGTAACACCAGCTGTTTTTGTAAAATGGTATTTCAGCATCTTTATGGAATCTACCGCCGTCACATCTGTATCAGTCAACTGCAACAGCGCATAGCCTTTGGGATCCCCGGGGTGCTTATAAGCGCCGTTCTTGCTATATTTATTGTAGAGTTCGTCAGCCACTAAAAATACGTTGCCATTGAAGCGGTTATCTTTACCAATGGCGAACGTTCCCGCTATCGTGACCACTTCCTCTCCAATTAGGTTCTCCTCTTTGCCTCCACCTTTCAGTAACCGAAGCGGAATCTGATCGCCTACTCGGTACGTGCCTTCCAATGTATCATCCACGAGAACGATAGACGCTTGATTGCTCATGGCCTGAAATACTTCTGCATCGCTCTGAAATTGCGGCGCACGGGAGGTGAGCGGTAATTGGTAACCTTTCCCTAGCCACTTGACCCACACCACTTGCGAATAGGCCCATTTGTTACCATTCGTAGGAGGTGTTACTTCGGTAAGTTCAAGTGCATTGTCGGGAGATGAAACCAATAGTCTGTACGTATCCATGTAGGCAGCACCATGCACGATTTCTTGTACTTCATTCATATTGGCTTTCAGCTTATCTTTTTCCCGCTCATCGGCATAAGACATATAGGCGTCGGTAGCCATAAAAGAATCTTTCTTGTTTGCAGCGGCATAATCTTCAACATTGGAAGCGAAACTGATCATCACAATCAAACAGCAGGATAATACCGTGAACAATAAAACGATGCCAAATGAACGATTAAACCGCATTTGCGGGTACTGCGTGCCTAACGTAACTGCCAAACGATCCAACCACCGATGCGGCAACACAGAGGATGCCCGTTTCATCCAAGGTACAATGAAGAAACATAAGATAGGCAGTCGTTATAATTCCAATAAGCCAACTTATAATCGAACCGAACACTTTTGCATCAAGCCTATCGCCATCCGAAAGCCCCTCTGTGGCGATATAATTAAAATAAATGAATGCCACTGTGACAAGGAGACAATCAAAGATTTTGAGCAGACGCTTCTGTGCCGGATTCACACGATTTTCCTCCTTGCCCATAAGGTGCAGAATGGATGTGCGCTTAATGAAACGCCCGACAAAACAAGCGAGGAGTAAGAAAACGATAAACATGGCCAACGCAATCCAGCATGTTGCCGTCACATCCACGTGAGGTTGGATTGGATAGGCGTAAGCGGCATACCGTTCCAGTAATTGATCGATATAAAATACATTAACAGACAGCAATCCGAAACCGAGTACATTCCCGAGAACAACTCCCGAGATGGTAATGACCGCGCACAGTAAGGTACACTCACTCACGTAGATGACAAAGCAGTTGCGGTTACTGAGTCCAAGCGATCGGAGCACGCCGAGATAATATTTGCGTCTTTCTTTCAGAATATTAAACAACTGCGCCAACAGCAGAATTCCAGCAAACAAAGAGACAGCGACAAAAAACAAAAATGGAGGCGTGAAAATACTCTGCACCATCGACATATGAGATAGCGCTTCTTTTTTAATTGCTCTCTCCGTAAGATCCGTAAAGAAGGAACTGCCCGGCAATGATGAATACATCTCGTCCGTCGCCAGCAAAATACTGTGTGCGCTTCCTTCTGGAACGCCGAATATCTGATGCGCAAGCCTATCCGAGAGAATAACCGTCCCTTGTGCCCGCACTGTTCCGCGAAAACCTGTTAATCCGCGTTCCTCTGCTACATCACGGATCGTTACAGGCACTTCTTGCCCGGCAAAAGAGATTACCATTGTTTCACCGACACTAAGTCCCAACTGCCGTGCCAGCGGAACGGATACAATCGCTTCTTCTGCCGTCAGGGGATCCGTAGACCACAGCGGTTGCTTTGGTTCTAATTCCCGCGCCTTTTGAAAATCAAACCCTAATGCAACGATGCTATCTTCCCTGGCTCCATCGTTATTCCCGCTGTGCACGGAAACGACCTGAGACACGTAGGGAAGGTTGGCAATGTTTCTGATTTGAAGCTTCGTTTGAACATTCTTAATCTGAGCCTCGGTCAAATCAAGTCCGACACGCGAATAAATCTCTGTACCAATGACACCAAAGTGTTTTTCTTCCCATTGTGATTTGCTGTGTGTAATAGAAGAAATAACAAAATAACAAGAAAAAATCAGAACGACACCGATAGACCCTATGCATACGGTGAGTAGCGTTTGCCGTATCTGAGCTATGAAATTTTTGGCTCCCATTTTCCAAAATATACCCATGTCATCACCAACTTTCCCTTATTGGCGCTTATAATCTTCGTTCCCTTATTGCAAACACCAATCGTAAATCTAACGATACTCCTATATATTCCGCAGGGTTAATTGATATGTTTTCGTGAAACTATCTTTCCCTACATAAATAGACGCTCGATTTATTCCAAATCCTTCACTTTTTTGATTATTTTTTCTCGTAAGCACACATGAAACAAAGTTCTAATGTTCATACAATGTTACAGTCAAGAAATCTCCATGCTTGAATATGAGAAGCCTCAAACCCACTGGATCGGGTTATCCAAAGGAGGCGGGGGGCAGAATGCAACATGACAGTCATAGGCCGAAAAAAGGGCGCACGAACCCGTAATCCACAAAAGCGAGGGTATGGATTTCTTTTTTTGTGCAAGTGATCCACTTGTGGATTAGTTCATCCCACAGTATTTTTCTCAACTCTGAATCCACAGTGAACCGGCAAAATCGCAAACGAAAAAAGCGCTGATCCGAAAGGCGATGAATAACCCTTTGGATCAGCTCCATGAACTCTTTTAAAAAAAAGGACAATCCTATCCGAATCGTACTTGCCCAGTAGTGGCACCAGCGCTGCCAAGCGGACTATGAATTAAATCGTTCGCTTTGTATGTTCACTTGACTCTTCGTCGTCCGAAACGAATGCCGTAACAAGAAGAAACCGATAAACCCGCAGATCGTGCCCACACAACAAATCCGGTACAATACGGAGGCATCCAGATTCTCGAACATCCAGCCGCCGAGTATGCCTGCGACGATGCCGGATACACCGCCCCATGTCAGACCGTAAACGGCCTGCCCGCTGGAGCGATATTCGCCGGGCACAAGGTGTGACGTAAGCTGGGTGCCAATGTAGTAATAACCTCCGAATGTAATGGAATGCAGCAATTGGATGAATATCACCTGTACTGCTGAAACCGCTACGGACATCAATAACCAGCGCGCCGAAAAGAGCAGGCAGATGACGGTCAACCAGGTCAGCATTGTACGCGAATTTTTCTTCAAATACCGATCCAGCAATAAAAATACGGGTACTTCCAAAATAGCCGTGGCAAAGGCGGACCAACCGACAACCGTGTCCGAGCCACCCAAGCCCTTAATGTAAATACTGAGAAAGGTCGAATTGATCGAATTGGGGATCGATATGAGCACCCCCAAACAAACGAAGATCAAAAAATACTTATTTCGAAACACCATGAAATATCCTTTATTGGTAAACTTCTCGGTCTGTGCTCTTTCGTTGCCGCTTGGCATCAGGAAGGTAAAGAAAATGGCGAATAACAGCATCGCATCGAATACGATCCAGAGCTTGCTTATTCCCAGCCAACCAATGACCGGGCCGGCTGCGACCGCAATAAGCGCCCACCCCAGCGACCCCCACGCACGAAACTCTCCAAACTTACGGTTGGTTCCTTCGATGACGTTCAGGATCAAGCTGTTGCTTTGCGTGAACAGCGGGCTCTGAAACATGAAATAAACCAGCATCAGACTATAAATCAAAGTGTAGGATTCCGTCATAAATACAAATTGCATGCATGTGAAATTACCGATCAGGCAAATAATCAGAATGCGCTTGTTATTGCGAAACCGGTCTGCAAAATACGCCCAGAATGGATTCGCTACCAGCCCGATGAGCGGACCGCCGGCTACGAGAAGCCCGATCTGCACATTGGAAAACCCGGTATCCTTCAGATATAACGCGAAGAACGTGCTATAAATCGCCAAGGCCCCATAAAGCACAAAGTTGAACACCTTCAGCATGCCAAGCATATTCCGGCTAATCATTTGATCCGACATGATTCCTTCATCCCTTACAATTTGACATTGGTCGACGCAGAATGCGTGATGATCTCCTCTACGGTTACTTCGCGTCCCAGTTGGTCGGACAGGTACACGCCTTCACTGATCAGCATGGTTTGCAGCGCAATCTCTGCTGTTGGCAGGAGGGGAACCCTTCCCTGCAAGGCTGCGATCCAATGATGTTGCGAAGAACGGTAAGCGTCATAATCCGCCTTGAGCCTGCCCCAACGAAGATCCATGTCGTCCAGGTTCACGTTGCTGTCCAGGTCCATGTCCGCGATGGTCGTATGAAAGCTTAGTCCGCTCGTCTGAGATATGGAAGAATACGAAGGGAGCCGAATTCCGCCTTTGCTGCCCACCAGGCTGGACCCTTCAAAACCTCCCATATGTATGGACCACGCCTCGATGAGATCAAGCGTTACCCCGCCTTCGAACCGGATAAATCCAAGACCCAGCTCTTCGACGTCGAACCCGGATTCCGCTCTTCTCGCCGCGTCCATATCCATTTCTTGATAGACTTTGCCGGATACGCTTTTTACCTTCGGAAGATCCAAAAGATATAACATCTGAGCTATGTGATAAACCCCCATGTCAAGTAAGGCGCCCCCTGCCGCGGTTTCCTTCCGGTTGAAAAATTTGGTGCCATAGCCATCGACAAATGGACGTCCTCTGCGCCGAAACCCCGTTGACCGGGCATGATAAAGCTTGCCCAAGCTTCCTTCTTCGATCAGCGCTTTGGCGGCTTTCGTCTCTTTTCGATAAAGCGTGTTCAGTTGAATATGAAGCATCTTATTGCAGGCTTTGGCCGTTTCCAGCATCGAATTGCCGTCATAATAGGTCCCGGCGATCGGCTTCTCGCAATAGACATGTTTCCCTGCCTCAAGCGCTTCATTGGTTACAGGAGCATGGAAGTTGTTATGGAGGCAAACATCGACCGCATCGATGTCCGTGCGTTTCAGCATCTCCCTAAAATCGGTGTAAACATCTTTGATATGAAATTGGCCGGCTACTGTTCGAGCTGCTTCTTCATTAATATCGCAGACAGCCACAACCTCAGCATCTGCGATATCCGCATAATTTTTCAGATGCGTGATGCCGATTAATCCGACTCCGACAATACCGATTCGAATTTTACCCATTGGTATTCGCTCCTTTAGGCCCTAATTTTTCGAAAGCTATTCTTACTTGTTAATTTACCTTCGACAATACTTTTTTCATGGCGGCAACGGCCCACCCAACCTCCACATATTGGTTATCCGGCGCATTATGTTCAATAGCCCAATATTCTTTAAATCCGCTGTCATGCAGCGTTTGGGCAATTCGAATCGCCCGATCTTCCGCAGCCAGCGTATTGCCTCCAAAATGGACATGGCATGCCCACGGCGCGATCATCGAATCTCCAAGTTCAGGGTCAACCTTCCAGCGGTCTACATGCAGCAGAACACCGAAATTCGGATGATTCACGGCCTTTGCGATCTGCTTCAGAAAATGAGGATTAAGCGACGGCCCCATATGATTCTCCGGGCCAACCTTACTGCCAAAATCAGCAGCAATCCGGCAATACTCCTGATATCTTTGTACGATATGTTCAAATTGTTCCTGACTCATATCGAAGAAATCCCCATTGGGATCATTCGAATACGAGCCGCCTGTGTCGATTCGTACCGTCTGAGCACCTAGTATTTCTGCTGCACGCAAATGCTTTAACGCATTTTGATATTGCAGCTCGCGTCTCTCTTCGTCTTGATCCCATAAGGAAGCCGTATCAACAGCGAAGTTAACGACGGTCAATTCTTTCTCATCCAAGGCTTCGCGAATTTTGCGAAGATAGTCATCATCCGCCAATTCCCATACAGGCCCGCTTTTATCCACAAAGAAACCGTTATACAGATCGACAACGTTCAGACCGTAACGGTATTTTACCGTTTCCAGATAGCCAAAAACGTCCATTTTACCTTGTACAAATGTGTTTTGAAACGAATATCCTCCAATCGATATCTTCACTTCAGCTCAACTCCCTGTCTTATTGTTTTTTGCCGCCCATTCATCTAGTTGCTTCTGCTTCTCTGCTATCACCTTGTCAATGCCGGCGGCACGAAGTGCAGCATTGAATTTAGGCAGATTGACTTCCGGATCCAGAGCACCATTCTCCAGGCCGCTTTGGAATTGACGAACGACGTTTGTAATCGCTGCCAATTCGGTTTTCACCGGCGACGGGTTGTAGGTGAAACCGAGGGCTGCAGATTTTTTGGATTCCCGATTGTATTGATCCATCTCCTCCCACAGATCCGGATTGTCTGTGACCCAAGTATGGGACAGAAGCTGATTGCCAAACATCCATCCTTGGCGCATGTTGTAACCGCTGTTTGTCGCATTGACGCCAGGCGGGAAATCAATTTGCTTTTCGCCGACCTTCACGTAGTGCTTGCCCTCAATCCCCCAGTCGATCAGGTTGATCAGATCCCGATCCGAGTTCAGCAGGTTCAAGAACATCATGGCACGTTCCGGATCTTTGGAATTGGCCGGAATGCCGAGCATAATCGCCGTAATATTGGTTGTGCTTGTGATTTGCTTGCCCAGATTGATCATCTCAAGCTTCGTACCAACACGTTGTTCCGTCTGCGCCAGCACACCTGGCTTGCCTTTTTGAATGACTCCGAAACCGACGTTCGCCTTGATTAAATCGACCGCCGTTTCCTTACTCGTCGCCGCATCTTTGCTGATATAACCCGCTTCATACCAACGTCTGGCTGTTTTTATCAGCTTCTCGTACTCCGGGGTTTCGAATAAATTCACGACCTTGAGTTCATCCAAATTGTCCAAAACGCCAATGTAGTCCCCCAGAATGTCCCAGCTATTTTCCAGAACACGATCCACGATCGAAGCTGAGGCTCCTGGCTTGCCTAGCGGTGTAATATTCGGCTCGTTCTTGTGAATGGTCTCCAGAATCGGGTCCAAATCGTCCAGCGTCTTCACCTTGCTAGCATCGAGATGATATTTATCGAGCAGGTCCTTGCGCATCATCACGGTGGTATTCGAGGCAAAATCCCTGATGCTTGGAATGGCATAGATTTTGCCGTCAACTTTGGTAGCTTCGAGTATTTCCGGCTGGAAGGCTTTCGTGATGTCTTGACCATGCTTTTGAAGCAGATCATCCAGCGGCAGCAGCTGCCCTTGCGCGACTTGTCTTGAAAAGTCCGTGCCTCCCGTCACAATTAAATCGACTTGTTCATTTCCGGTGAGCATAAGAATGGTTTGCTGATCCCAGGCTGCCGGTTCAATTCGTTCCAGTTTCACGGTCGCATTGATTTTTTCGAGCGTAATTTTGCTCATCTCTTTTTCAACGAGTTCCAAATCCTTCTGAGCCGGTCCATAAAAGACAAGCTTTACCTCATATGGCGGCAGCTTCCCGTCACCGGTTACGGCGGCACCCTCCTCTCCCGCAACCGCATCCTTCGTATTCGTGTTCGATTCTTTGCCGCAGCCTGCCAACAGCAAAGTCAACAATGTCATGATCAATAACATCTTACCTGCCCTGTTACGCATATATGCCCCTCCTATTGATAATCATTTGAGATCCATGACTGCTTTAGCCTTTGACTGCACCAACGGTAAGTCCCTTGGCAAAATATTTTTGAAAGAACGGGTAGGTCACCAGAATGGGGATCACGCCGATGGCGGCAATCGCCATTTTCAAACCATGATTAGGTATGTCATCGGCCGCGACCATGTCTTCCACAAAATTCGTGTTGCTGGCCAAGTATTGCGCATTCAACAGAATCGTATTGAGCAGCACTTGGATACTGTACAGCTTGCTGTCTGTGATATAGATGAGCCCGTTGAACCAGTCATTCCAGTAATTGATCAATTGGAACAAGCCAACTGCGCCCAATACGGGAGTAGACAATGGAAGAACGATTCGGGCAAAAATTTTGAATTCGCTCGCACCATCCATATAGGCGGACTCGATCACTTCGTTCGGAATATTCATGGTGAAAAAGGTCCGGATCAGAATTACAAAGAATGCGCTTACAAGTAATCCGGGAATCAAGAGGGCAAACAGCGTATTTTTAATGTGGAACACGTTGGTATACATTAAGTAGGTTGGAACAAGTCCCCCATTAAAGAGCATCGTGAAGAAGATAAAGAAAGAAACTGCATTTCGCAGCGGCATATCTCTTCTTGAGATCGGATAAGCCAGTAACGTCATCACGATCAAACTCGCAATGGTCCCGATGACGGTTATGAATATCGATATTCCATAGGCCCGGATCAGCATAGCCGGTTCCTTCAATAAATAACGGTAGCTCTCCAGGCTGAATTCCGTCGGAAACAACGTGTAGCCGTTCCGGATAATCGAAGCCTCGCTCGAAACGGATGATGCGACAAGCAGGATGAAGGGAATCAGGCAAAGGGATGAGATGGCGATAAAAACGATATTAATAACCCACTGCTCCGTTTTCCTGGGCATCATGTGATCTCACTCCTTTTTTAGAACAGTGAATTGTCAGGGTTGATTTTTTTAACGACATAGTTAGAAATGAGAATGATGATAAATCCAACGATGGACTGGTATACCCCTGCAGCTGACGACATGCCGATGTCTCCGTTTTTGATCAGGGCCCGGTATACGTAAGTATCGATCACATTGGTGGTGGGCATCAGTACGCCCGAGTCAAGCGGGACCTGATAGAATAGGCCAAAGTCGGAATAAAAAATACGGCCGATCTGAAGCAGGGTCATGATAATAATAACGGGCGTGATGAGAGGAATGGTGATTTTGAAAATTTGCTGCAGTTTATTGGCGCCATCCAGCGTCGCCGCTTCATAATACTCGTGATCAATACCGACGACGGCCGCAAAATAAACGATACTCAAGTACCCTGCTGTACTCCATATTTTGACCAGGGTTAAAATGTAGGGCCAATACTTGGGATCGTTGTACCACATGACACCGTCCCGTCCCAGAAGCGGGAGAATCGTATTGTTAATAAGTCCCGTTTCCATACTGAGCAGCGAATAAACAAGGTAACCGATAATAACGGAAGAAATTAAATACGGAAGCAATATGATGCTTTGATAAAGCCGGGGTAAGAAACGGTTTTTCAATTCGTACAATAATACGGCGAGTGCCACGGCTACAACCAGATTCAGGGCAATAAACACCAGGTTGTACAAAATGGTATTCCTCGTAATAATGTAGGCGTCTTCTGTTTTGAACAAATACTCAAAGTTTTTGAGCCCGACCCAATCGCTGTTCAAAATCCCCTTGGCGAAGTTAACGTCCTTAAAGGCAATCACGATGCCGAACATGGGGGCGTAATTGTTAATGAGCAAATAGACGACTCCTGGGATCAGCATAAGATACAGCATTTTGTACTTCTTTAGCTTCTTTAAGCTCATGCCTCTTACCCGCGAAGACATGGTGGTGATCCTCCTTTCCGTCAGCGTATTGTTGTTTCATTGACTGGCTCCATTGTAGCTAAGAGCGCTCCGGCCGAACCACCACGATACTGACCTCATAATATTACAATTCTGACCTGCGGGATTTGCGATACTGTTGTGGATTCATCTTTACCTCTTGCTTAAAGATCTTGGAGAAATACGAAAAATTCGAGTAACCCACACATAATGCAATTTCACTTACAGACATCTGGGTTGTTACGAGCAGCTCCTTGGCCATGGAAATTCGCTCTTCCACAATAAATTCCACAATGGACTTGCCTGTCTCTTTTTTGAACCGCCTCGACAAATAATCCGGATGCAAATTGACATGTCTGGCAATATCCTCTCTTGAAATCGCCTGATCCACATGCTCCTTGATAAAGGCTTTGATCCTTTCCATTAGCGGCTTCGTATCCTCGGCTCCATAACAAAACTGAGTGGTCTGGTCCAGCGCATACTTCACCCAGGTCTGCAGATCGGTCACAGAACGTACAGCCCGGGACAGCTGCTCCGTAGCTATCGCTTCCCCCAGAACCTCATAGGCTTGCCATTCTTTGTACTGGATAAAGGAATAGAGCATTTGCAGGAATTTCTGTAGAAATTGCCGCAGAACCTCTACATTCAATCCAACGACATCCTTCAGCGAGTTCAAATAACGTTCCGATTCGGAATAAACGGCGTCATATGCGCCTTGCTCCAGCATTTTTAACCAGACGTTCATTTGGATGACAGCGACGGATGGCGCGGTGTTGATGCCCTCGCTCACGAAAAAAACGTGATTATTCCGGTTTAGGTTACTTTCCTTCATGCAGATCAAGCGGTGATAGCGGGCCGCCATCTCATGGAGCATCCCCTGCTCACCCACATAACACGAAATATCGCAGCGGAAATACCGGTTGCATGACTCAATGTAAGTTTTGCACATCCGCTCCATATTCTTCGTGTGGTCTTCTGCCCGTGTCCCGGCAGGCAGGATCGCCACAAACATATCGCTGGTGATCCGTACCAACTGGCCCTGTTCCTCTCCGCGCAGAATCATATGGTCCGCAGCATTCATAAGCGCATATTCCATAAGCTTACGGTCTTGGGGATTCAGCTTCTCCGCCCAGCGCTGAACAAAAATCAAAATCGGCAGGAAGGAATCCGTCTCCCGGATGGGAAGGTTTCTGCTTTGCAGAATATCCCCTATCCGCTTCGGGCTTGCATCCCGCTGGTCCAGCACATCCTGCCAGAACCGCTCCATTAAGATGGACCGGTTCGTATGCCATAGCTTGGCGTAATATTGGCTTTCTGCTTTGCTGATGTGCTGCTCCCTTTTTTCATTCACTTTCTCTACGCCTTTCAGAACGACGGCTCGCAGCTCATTCATCTTGACGGGCTTCAGTATATAATCAAGGCTTCCGAGTTGAATCGCGTCCTTCGCATAGGCAAAGTTCGAATGGCATGTCAAAAATATGGATTCCGTTAGCAGATGCCGCTCCCTCACCCATGACAACAATTCAATCCCGCTGCCTTGGGGCATCTCGATATCACAAATCATAATGTCAATCGGATGTTCGCCAAATATCCCCATGGCCTGCTTGATATTATGGGCCACATGGATACGGGAGATCGACAGCTCTGACCAATCCACTGCAGCTTGTACGGCCCTCACCGCATGGATCTCGTCGTCAACGATCAGCAATTGATACATGCCATCCCTCCTCCGATGGATCTCCCAGCTGGAACGGGAGCCAAACCTCAACCCTCGCTCCCCCGTCCGGGTGATTGGATAGGATCAACTTTGCCCTGTCTTGGTAAATCAACCGTAATCGACGCCTGGAATTCCATATGCCAATATGCCCGGTGTCACCATGGGCTGATTCGTCTTCCGATTGCCATTCACTTAACGCTTTTTCAGAGAATCCTTTACCCGTGTCTTGAATCAAGATGCATAGATAGGGCTCCTTATCCCCGCTAAGCTTTATATCTACGTTTAACCGGATCGGATCATCCATCGTAACCGCATGCTTTATCGTGTTCTCTGCGAAGGTCTGTATCATGAGCGGAGGTATTAAGGCTTGGGAAAGCGATTCGTCGCTGTTAATCTGATAAGTAAACGCATCCTCGAACCTCAGCGCCTGGATCTGCAAGTAGTTGCGGGTATGGGCGATTTCTTCTTCCAGCGTGACGAACTTCAGGTTGTTCTGAAACATAAATCTCATGTAGTTGATCAAATGCTCCGACATGTCCTGGATCAGTTGATAGTTTTGGAATTGGGCAAGGTTGTAGATGGTATTCAGCGCATTCAAAAAAAAGTGCGGATTGATTTGCAGCTGCAGATGTTTGAGCTCTGCTTTCTGGATGAGCAGCTGCTCTTCATAGACCGTGATTTTTAAGGCCTTGATCTCCGAAACCATGCTGTTAAATACATCATTCATCAGTTCGAATTCATAGGAAACGGGGTACGGCTCGACCCGCTGCTCCAAATTTCCGTCGCGTACCCGTCTCATGACTTTTACGATCCGGTTGATCGGGAGCAGGATAATATGCCGCAGGAAGATATAAAAAATAGGAAGAATAATGAGGGCTCCCAGAATCAGCAGGTACCAAAGGCGCTGGAGAAGCGGGAGACGTTCCAGGATGACGCTGTAGGGAATCAAAAACAACAGAGAAAATTTCCCCTGCTTGGAATGGGTGCTGACCTGCAAATAATCATCGTCATTATCGATTGGTGCATTTCCGCTCATCGGTTTGAGCGTTTCCGTGACAAGCACTGATTTCCCTTCCGGCCTTTCGTCCAGCAAGCTGAGCGGGATCATCAGCTTCGATGCCTTCACCCATCCCCCGACATACACATTCCCGATCTTTTGTATTTTCACGATGTAGTACTCTTCATTCATGTTGTAAGGAAACCATTTCTCGAATGCCTGCTTCTGCTGGCCCTTCCTCTCCTGAAGCATCCGAATCATCCCTTGCCGGATCATTTTCAGTTCAGCCATCGTCGCCTCGGGCGGCTGATTCGTGATGAGCTCTTCATTGACGGAGGAATAAACGAATAGATAATCCATCTCTTTGTATGTATGAATATCCCTTTCCAATTTATTGAACAGATTGATCTTCGCCAAAAAATATTCATCCATATTCACGTCAGCAGGCCTGTCCAGCACAATCAAATCGTTCTCAAAAGCGACCATGGTCCGCAAATACTTATCGATCTCCTCCAGATTTCGGTCGATTTGATCCATGTATAAGGCTGCCAAATGCCGGTTGGAGTTGGCCACTTGCTCGCGAACGACTTTCATCGCATAGTAGTTATCGAAAATAAGCAGAAGCTGCAGGGGGATGACAAATAGAAGAAAGCCCGCAATCAACTTGAATCGAATCGACTTGCTTGATAGCCGATGTATGAATTTCATCCTTCATTGACCTCCTTAGGCGAATGCTCGGTATTCGGAATCGGGATGTGGCACCGCATGACGATACCAAAACTTCAGTTCATTAGATTTTGTGTTGGATTTCAGCGATCATCATATCCCTCCTTTTCGGACTCGGCAGCACCAACCTACTACCCAATTTTTATTGGGGACTAAAAATGGGTATGTTAAGATAAGAATAAAAATAAGGAGCAGCCGCCCTGCTGCTCCCCGGTACAAACATCTAGAGCGGGAATTTCTCCTCTAAGATCAAAAATGACCTGGAAGTAACCCACTTAGGCGCGAACCTTAAGAGTGGGGTTTTTCGTTTATCGATGTAAGTCAGCAATGCCAACAAGAAGATCCCGAAGGTTATCGCCTCACCAAACGAAACGTTCATCGCATCACCTCCTTCAAGGAGGAGTGCGCCCACTCAAGGTGTGTATGTGCCATCCAAATTATAACACCCCATGAAAACGGATTCATTAGCGATCCTATATTTCTTCCAATGCCCAACCGTTCGTTCTTACTACCTTCTACGAATTCCTAGCACACTCTTCGCCAAATCCCCCGACTCATGATCCAGCTCCATCTAACAGCACCCGCACGTCTTTCTTTCCGCCCTTTTTGCAAATCCTCTTCTGTTACCATTTGAGTTCTGTGATTTCCGTGGCCCTGTCGAAAATGCCGCTCTTCCCTAAAATCAAACACGCAGACGACGACTCCCTCTTGATCGGTTTCACTGACTAGCTTGCATTTTAATTAGTGAAAAATAGAGCGATACGACTCGGAAGGGGGAGAGCCGACTCTGGCTGACAGGTCAAGCAGCACATTGTCCACTTGGTTCAGCAGTTTCTGAAGCTGCGAGGAGGTTACATTTTGCAAGAAGGAAATGTCATTGCAGCCGGCCAGAAAATGGATGGTGCACATGAACAATACCCTATCCAAATCCGCGACAGAGTCCTGCACCGTTAACTGGAAGATATCCTGAATCGTAAATGAAGGCGGAGGAAACATGCAGTTATTCTTCTTCATATACAATGCCTTAAGCATGTACTCGAGAGCACGGTCACTAAACAAGATGCAGACATGTGCAGAGGTGGGATGCATCATCCGCGCGGCAGAGTTCATGTGGATCTGTGCGAGATGTTGCATTTTGATCATGCCTTTGGCTTGAGCAAAACTTCGTTCCTGGATTTTTAACGGCTTATTCCTACTATCTCTGGCTTTGTCGATGGAGGTTGAATGATTCACATGCTTCAGCTCCCGCTTTAGTATTTGTACGACTCATACTGAAAACATTGCCTCGACTGTTATGAATCCATGGATCGTGGAAATACTTATATTTACCATTATACACAAAATTAATATCTATAGATATCATCTATGATATTTAATCGCTGGTGTATAGCGGTTGTGATTTTATCTACACTTTTAGTAGTGAGGTGTGGAATGATGACGGATAAAGAGATACTTCTTCGAATAGGTGCCCGTTTACGTGATTTGAGAAAAGAAAAAGGATTAACACAAGAAGCCCTTGGAGAAAAAGGTGGATTTCACTTTTCTTATATCGGACAAATCGAGCGAGGAGAAAAAAACGTAGCTCTGTTAAATCTTGCGAAGATTGCTGAAGCATTAGAGATAGATATATCTCAACTCTTCACCTATACCAGTGTAGGGATCAATGAAGAATCAGAAGCTGATCTTCAAGAAATAATGCATATGCTCGAACAACAAAATCCCCAGCAAATCGCTATGGTAAAGAATGTGCTTAAAGCGATTTTTAATAATAAGTGATACTTGACACAAAGAGAGCTCTAATCAGCTCTTTAAATGAACAGAGATAACAGCTTTTCCTGTCCTTTTTACGTCTTGGTTTGGACTACAAGAGGGGATAAAAGTGCCATTAATGGAAGCTGAAAGTTTATGTAATAACAGGAGTCCTTGGCTTTTTTTAAGGCTGAAAATAGATCTATCCTACGAGGCATCTTTGAATGAATTTTATGGAGGTTTAGCTTGACTCGATAAGTAGGATGTCAGGATACAATAAATAGATTGGAGGATACAGTTCGTTTTTTGCTGAGATTAGTGCTTGATCAAAGGGAAAATTCCTTCCTTCCGAATTGTACAGGGTTTAAATACATAAGCTATAGGAAGTATATGTTCAATACACCAACTCACTTACAGCATCAATTATCACATTCAACCAAGATCTCGCTATAGCATCCCCTAGCACCCCTTTCAAAAACCCTTTGTTTGGTCAATGGATTACCATCTGTTTCTCAGTACTTTCAAACCGACTTTTAAGAATATCCACGTTTTATCTTGAATAGGATAGTTTTAAATTTCTCAAAGGATTGATTGTTTTGAAAAAATGGTTTGAAATGGATGAGGATGAACGTGATCAGTTAGTCGCAGAGAAGGTCATGGGATGGAACAAACAAGAAATCGGTTGGTACAAGATAAATAGTGTAGGCGTCGAAGAAGGACCATTTGAACTTCCTCGTTTTTCCTCCGATGACTCTTTAGCTTTTATTATACTTGGGCAATTCAACTCCTACCAAATTACTAAAATGTTTCCTACAAAATATAGAACAATTATCGATGCAAACAATAACCGTTCCCTCTCCGAAAATTTAATGGAGTCAATTTGTTTAGCAGCTCTTAAGGCTCGCGGAATCGAAAATTAAAAAGGAAATGCAACATTATTGCATCCCCTTTTTAATATCAGTTAAAAGTAACTCGCCTAACTTTACTATTTGTTAAATGAGGACTTTCAAGTATGTAAAGCTGGATATCTTCCTGTTGATACTCATTCTTCTTAACAAATAATTTTACAAAATTAATATCATGAGTAGAAAAGACCAGTTGCTTCCGTAATCCACCTAATACATCGCAGATTGAAAATTGATTAACATCGTCCATGTTTTGAATTGGATCATCTATCGCAACAAAATCCAACTTACTAACTCTCTGCGACTCATTGATTGCAAGGAAAATTGCCATAGCGAGAACATTTAACTGACCCGAGCTTAAAGTGTGCTGAGCATTTGATATACTTCCATTATCATCACTACTTGTTGGAACCATAATCTTTAAATTAAGATCACTTCCTTCAAATCGTACAGGTTTAGATGTCGGGAGCGGGTTTAAATAGCGATAATATTTTTGTATTGCAGATTGTGGAGTATTTAAGAAGTCCATTGCTGAATTCCCCAAAAGCTCACCGACATTATTAATTAATTGTTGTAAGGGACCTATTTTCTTTTGATACTCTTCCATTTTTGTATCAATTTCTTTCTTTTTCTTTTCAAGAGCCTGTACATCAATTGCCACTTTTGTATTTTGATCGACGGATTGTTTAAATGATGTCAAGTAATTTAATTTATCTTGAAGAGACGCCCGCTTCCCAAGGGTTAGCTTGAGAAGGTTCTCGATAGGTTCCTCCAACTCAGAAAGAGAGAGTTTCTCTGGGATAGCTGTGACATTTTTATATAGTCTTTCATATTGCTTTTTAAGTTCTTCCTTTAATAAACCTTTTTTATTCAAAATTCTTTCAATTCGTGTTTCAGCTCGTTCCAATCTCTCTCTTCTTTTTATAAGACCTGCTATCGACTCAACTTTATTGGTCCCCCCCGAATCAGTCAGTACCTTTAACTCGCTATTAGATCTTTCGATCATCTTTTTGGTTTTTATAATTTTTTCAATTTGGTTTATTTCTTCACGCAGTAATTCATACTTTTTATTATCAGCACTGTCAATTTGGAAAAATACTGAATCAAATAACTCACTATCCTGGATAAATTCCATACGGTTTTGAGCATTTTTTTGCTGAACTCTTATTTTGTTTATCTCACTCTTAATTTTTCTTATTTCTACATCTGATTGATTTTTCTTAGTTTCGAGCGTTTTGCAGTAATCTGAGGCCTTGAGCCGTAAGGATTTTCGGACATAAAAAAGGGACTTCACCCCAACTTGGAGAAGTTTTCAAGTGACCAAACCCAAAAACCTCAAGGATGGAGGAAGTCAC
>NZ_BAAIYF010000012.1:0-215793 GCF_057546105.1 Paenibacillus sp. YAE3
TTGCCTACGTGTTACTCACCCGTCCGCCGCTAAGTCTCAGGAGAGCAAGCTCTCCATCAACTCCGCTCGACTTGCATGTATTAGGCACGCCGCCAGCGTTCGTCCTGAGCCAGGATCAAACTCTCCATGAAAGTTTGTGACTCATTTTGAATCTGACGAGATATAATGAATTTTCGATTGACTAAAGCCAAATCGGAAACCACATTAATTCATCTTCGTTTAAACATCATCTATTTGTTCAGTTTTCAAGGAACTTGTTTCGGTCTGTTTCGACAATTTTCATTGTCGCAACAGGATTTTATTATATCATTTTCTTTCAATCGAGTCAACACTTTTTTTCGAGAGTTTCGAAAGTGTTTATTGTTTTGAAAGCCCGCCGCATCAGCGGCAAGAAATAATATACCACGGATAACATGTATAATGCAACTGTTTTTTTAAAGATTAAATATGTTAATATTCTCCTGTCCGTTCAATAGCTTATTTATTATAGAATTCTTCCTAATTCATTGACCTCGTTTGCCTAGAAGACATGATACTGAACACTCCACAACAGGATGAATAAACGTCCCCTTCAAACATCAGCAGCCACTCTACCTCTTTAAAAAGGAAACTGGACTGACGATCGCGAATTTCCTAAGAACATAAGAACATCAAATACTCAAAACTCTGCCTTTCGGTGAATCTGAGTTCCAATCCGGTGTTAGGGGGATGAATATGAACGATTGGCTGAACCGCATACGAAAAGGCATCGGCAAAAAGCTGGCCGCCGTCCACCGCTGGAATGCATGGATGATTGCTTTTCTGGCCTTTAGCGGATTGATTTTGCCCTTGGGCGTGTGGAGGGAATGGCTCGGGGCAGGCAGGGTATGGCTAAAATGGCTTCACACCGGCGTAGGTCTGGCTCTGCTGGTCCCCGTGCTCTATTACCTGCTGCTTGCCGGCAAACATTGGAGCCTGCTCAAGGGTCGACCCGCACAAAAATGGAACGTCGTGCTCGTTCTAGGCATCCTGGCTGGCTGGTTCCTTTCCGGCGTGGTGCTCTGGCAGCTTCGTTTTTTCGGCCCGGCCTGGACCAATGTCGCGCTGACGGTTCACGATGTATTTACCTGGATCGGCCTGCCCTATATCATCTACCATTCCCTTGCCCGCACCCACTGGTTGAAAGAACCCCATCGCCGAACCGTCCGTATGCATTCCCCGCAGGCCAACGTTGACTCCCCACGTTCGGGAATAGAACCGCTGTATACGCGCAGAGCTTTTTTACGTTCAGCGATCGGCCTGGGCCTGACGGTCGCTCTTGGACCTTCTTTCGTAAAATGGCTGTCTTCCAGCCTCAACTCCGAGGCCAATGTCGAAGAGCTTGTTCAAAAGGACCAAAACGACCTTGTCCCCGCCCCTCAGCCTGCGGCGGATTCGCTTCCCCCGGTCGGCGGCGGCTCCAAAGGCAGCTTTCGGATCTATACCGTTACGCCCATTCCGACCTTCGACAACAGCAACTGGTCCTTTGCGGTTGATGGCCTCGTGGACCATGCGTTGAAATGGAATTGGGAAGAGTTCGTCAAACTGCCTCGGACGGTCCAAGTCAGCGACTTTCACTGCGTGACCGGCTGGTCCGTATACGACAACACTTGGGAGGGCATCCCGCTATACCGGCTTCTTGAAAAAGCCCGCGTCCAGCCTTCGGCCACAACCGTCAAATTTTATTCGGGAGACGGGGTTTACACCGATGCTTTAACCTTGGAACAGGCTCAAATGAAAGACATCATGGTCGCCGTTCTGCTTGACGGCAAACCGATTCCGAGCGAGCTTGGCGGCCCCGTCCGTCTGGTCGTTCCCCAAATGTACACCTATAAGTCCGTCAAATGGCTGAACCGGATCGAGCTGATCGCCGCAGATCATATCGGGTACTGGGAAGCGCGGGGATACGATAAGGACGCCTGGCTGCCGGGGGCAAAAAGAACATGAACCGGTTCTTATCCATGTGCAGCTGCAGAAGCAGGGGCGTGTTCCGTTATTGCTGCGGACCGCCCCATTGCTATTCCTTATACGCTTTTCTCATGACTGCGGCAAATAGAGCTGCCGCTTTCCCGCTTCCTTCGGTCATGTAATTATTGTGGTCCGTCCGGTCAAAACCCATCCATACCGCCGCCGTCCATTCGGAAGTATAACCGACAAACCAGAGGTCGCGGTTCGCTTTTCGGCTGACGCCCGGGAGATCGAGCTGGGTGGTTCCCGTTTTGCCTGCGACGGGCCGGCCGATCCGGGCCTTTTTCCCCGTCCCTTCCGTCACAACGTTTCGCAGCATCCCTGTCATTCGTTCAGCCGTCTGCGGCGAAATCACTTGCCGCTCCCGGGGAACATATTCGTACACCACGTTCCCTTTGGGGTCTTGGATCCGGCGCACCATGTGAGCTTCGCGAAACACGCCGCCGCTTGCAAACACGCTGTACGCCTGCGCCATTTTTAATGGAGAGATTCCGGCATGGAGTCCCCCAAGCGCTATGGACAGGTTGCGGTCCTCCTTCGGCAGGTCGATCCCCAGTTTCGCGGCAAACGCCGTCGCTTGCGAAATGCCTACCTCCGAAAGCAGCCACACGGCAGGGGCATTCATCGATTGCTGCAGAGCCGTCCTCATCGTCACTTGCCCGCGATAAACTCCGTTCAAATTTTCCGGCGCATAACTTCCATAAGAAGCTTTCCGGTCTGGAAGCAGGCTCTCCGGCGTAAACCTCCCGCTTTCGAGGGCAGGCCCGTAATCAATGATCGGCTTAAAGGCCGACCCCGGCTGCCGTGCGTCGACGGTCGCCCTGTTCAAGCCGCCGCGAACCGGATTTCTTCCCCCGGTCAATGCCGCAATTTCGCCGGTGCGGTGATCGATCATGGCCATCGCGGCCTCAACCTGCTGATCCTTGCCGTCCGGCGGAAACAGGCCGGGATTCGAAAACGTCTCCTCCAACGCTTGCTGCACCGAAGCATTCATGCTGGTCACGATCGTGTATCCGCCCGTCAGCAGCTCCGTTTGCGACTTGCCCGTCAGCCTTGAGGCTTCCTCCACAGCCGCATCGATGTACGAAGCGCCGATTCGCCTTTCCATTGCCCGCTCCGGAGGGCGGTATTCCTTCTGCTGGGCGGCCGCCATTTCTTCCTGCGTAATCAGCCCCTGCTCCCGCATGATTCCGAGTACCAGATTCCGCCGCTGCACGGAAAGCCCGGCGTCATCGCCCGGATGATATATGGACGGCCCCTTCGGAATGGCGGCCAGGGAAGCGATCTGCGCGACATCAAGCTCTTTCAAATTCGTGATGCCAAAATAGTGCTCCGCCGCCGCCTTCACCCCGTATTGCCCTTCCCCCATATAAATCTGATTCAGATACATCTCCAGAATGTCATGTTTGGACAACCGCTTTTCCAACGCAAGCGCGATGGAGGCCTCGTTCAGCTTGCGCAGCAGGGTCTGCTTCCGGTTCAAATACAAATTGCGGGCCAGCTGCTGCGTGATGCTGCTCCCGCCTTCCGAGACGCGCATATGGAGCGTATTATTCAACAAAGCGCGGGCGATTCCCTGATAATCCAGGCCCTGATGGCGATAAAACCGCCGGTCCTCGACCGCCAAAAAGGTATCGACCAGCAGTTTGGGCATTTCCTCGAGCGCGGCCACTTTCCGGTAACCCGACCCGGGCAGCGGAATTTTCCGCAAAACGGTTCCGTCCGATGCCGTTACGACGCTCGATTCCTGCAGCACCAGTTTTTCCGGGTGGCGGGATACGGTATTTTGACCATAAACATGGACGTAAAACAGACCGGCAAGCAGCATGACCGAGACAATAACGGCCACATCAAACGCGATATAAGCCCCTTTTAGCAGCTTCCTTCTTGCTTTCACATGAATTCCGATCATGGCGCGGCGATCAGGCTTTCCAAAAGCCTTTCCATTCCGAGCGCTTCCCGCCTTAAGGCATCCACGTCCAAACGTTCGTCCCGTTCCTGCCCGCTATGGGCCTGATCGGCCTTTTCGATGATCCGCCGCAAAGATTTGATTCTCAAGACAAGCGCCATGAGCTCTTCATTCTCCAGCCGGCGATCCTGTTTTTCCTGTATGTTGCGATCCTCAGCAGCATCCCGCTTAGGCCTGGAACCGGCCTGTTCGTTCAAGCGCCGCAAATATCCAGCCAACTCCCGCAGTTCGCCAGCCGAAGCGACTTCGAGCTTTTTGAACGATCCTTGTCGGGCCAGCTCTTCAGCCGCCGCTAACAGCGCCTTGACATCATCGGCCGTCTTCTGCGACCGCAGCATAAAAAACAAAACAAACACCGCCAAAAAGAGCAGGACAGCAATCGGCGTTTTACCGATATGATTGATGAGCCAGTGGGCGGCCCGCACCACCAATGCTTCAGGATGCGACGCATAATGGGAATACAGCAGTCCAAACATTTTATATGTAATAAAAAGAAAAAGGCCGCTGAGAAGCATGCTTCCCATAAAAATGTACAGGTACGCGGCGCGTACCGTCAAAAGCTTGTTTGCCATTTCCATTCCTCCTTGCAACCGCAGGCAAATGATGCCTTTCGCAAATAAAGGATAACGGCCAATTCTTAAAAAACAGCCCATAAATTCTTAACATTCTCTTAAAAACAACCTACAGGGCAGATCATTGCGGCCAACACGTCGTACTTTGGCGGGAGATGGTCGTGCGCCTAGTCCGAAAGCGTTCGTTTAAGCCGATGCCTTTTGCTCCCTGCACAGCGGAAACCGCGTGATAAAATCCGTCCGGTAAGTATCGCTCTGCGCCGAAATGCTCCCATGATGCCGGTCGACGATTCCTTTTGCAATCGCCAGCCCCAAACCCGATCCCCCGGTATGCTGCGACCGCGAACGTTCCGCCCGGTAAAACCGCTCAAAAATATGCGGAAGGTCTTTTTCCGCAATCATGTCCCCGAAGTTGCTGATCCGCACCACCGCCTCGTCCTTTTCGCGGGCAAAAGAGATCTCCAGCTTTTTTCCCGATTTGCCGTACCGGATCGCGTTGGTGATCAAATTTTCATAAGCCCTTACCAGCTCGTATGGCGCAGCCTCAATCCAAAGCGTTTCGTTCGTCTGGTCATGGACCGTGTACGTCATTCCGGCCAGGCTCAGCTCCGGAACCGCCTCCTCGGCCAATTGCCGGACAAAAGCCTTCAGATCCAGCCGTTCCAACACCAGCGGAGGCCCGCCGCCGCTCACGCGCGTATATTCGAACAAATCGTCGATCAGCTTACGCAGCACGAGCGTTTTCTGGTACGCAATATCGACGTAATAGCGCATCTCCAGTTCGTCGCGGCAGCGGTCCTGCTCGATCACTTCCAAAAAACCAAGAATCGACGTCAAAGGGGTCCGCAAATCATGGGATACGCCCGTGATCAGATCGTTTTTCGCCTGAACGGCGGCCCTTTCCTCCATCAAGGAATGCTGCAGCCGCTCGGACATCACGTTGATGTTTTCCGCCAGCACTCCCAGCTCGTCCGTCGTTCGGACTTCGATCCGGTGGGATTCGCCCAGTTTGGTGATCTGCTGAATGCCTGCGGTAATTTCCTCGAGATAAGAAATGACTTTCCGGGTAAAAATAAAAAAGAAAATCAAAAAGCTGACAATGCCGGCAACGGCCATCAAAGGCCCCGAGCCGATATGGTTAATGATCCATCTCAGGATGCGCGTATACGGAGCCGAAGGCGGGGCCGAATTCGAGTACACCATGAAGTTGACGAGCTGATATCCTGCCATCAACACGGCCGCGCCCGATACCATGCTTAACAAAAAAGCCCAAATAAACTTCCAACGGATCGTGCTTATGTATTTTGCATTCATGAATTGGTCTCCCTCCCCATCAGGACGTCGGCGTATCCAGTTTATAACCTACGCCCCAAACCGTTTGCACGTAACGCGGGCGTTTCGGATCGATCTCGATTTTTTCGCGGATTTTCCGCACATGCACCATGACGGTGTTGCCCCCATCGAGAAAAGGCTCGTTCCACACGCTGTTATAAATTTGTTCCATGCTGAGCACTTTTCCTTGATGCCGCGTCAGCAGCTCGAGAATCGCGAATTCCCGGGGAGTCAGCTTAACCAGTCGGCCATCGACGCGCACTTCATGTTTTACCGTATCCACCACCAAATCCTCGAACGCAAGCACGCCTTCGTCGGCCTGGGGCGGCACATCTTTATTAAAACGGTGATAACGCCTCAGCTGGGATTTGACTCTTGCAATCAGTTCAAGCGGATTAAACGGTTTGCCGACATAATCATCGGCGCCGATGCTGAGGCCGTATATTTTGTCCATGTCGGTGTTTTTGGCGGACAACATGATGATCGGCATGCGGCGCTCCTCGCGAATTTTCATGCAGGCGGCGATCCCGTCCATTTGCGGCATCATCACGTCCAAAATGATCAGGTCCACGTCCTCCTTCTGCAGCCACTTCAGCGCTTCTGCCCCGTTATAGGCTTTAAGGAGCCGGTATCCTTCGTTCGTAAAATAAATATCGAGCAGCTTCACGATTTCCTGTTCGTCGTCTACGAGCAATATGGTTTCCTTTTTCACTAACAAGCGTCCTCTCTATCCATGTGATTTTTCTCATTTCATCTTAACAAAGATTTCATGCTTATATTTCCTTTTCATGCAAAAAGTCCCGATTCATAAGCTGAATCAGGACTTTTCCTATGCGGGTATATTCAATTAACCTTCCATATTCAATAAACGGATAAACTCGTCTTCGTCTTCGATGACCTGGATGCCAAGCTGCTGGGCTTTGGTCAATTTGCTGCCGGCTTTTTCGCCCGCGATGACCAGATCCGTCTTCGAGGATACGCTGCCGGTGACTTTAGCTCCCAACGCCTCCAGTCTTTTGGCCGCTTCGTCGCGGGTCAGCTGGTGCAGCGTTCCGGTCAGGACGACCGTTTTGCCGCTGAAGAAGGAATCGGTGCTCACCACCTGCGGCGCTTCCGGCGCTTTCGCTTTGACGCCCAAGGCCAGCATTCTTTCGATGCCCGATTTCATGAACGGATCCGCGAAAAAGCTTACGATGCTTTCGGCGACGATGCCGCCCACGTCCGGGAGGGCAATCAATTCTTCCACGGTTGCGTTCATGATCGCATGCAGGTCGCGGAAATGGTCGGCCAGCATTTTGGTCGTCGATTTGCCGGTATTCGGGATGCCCAAGGCAAACAGGAACGAAGCAAGATCCCGGTCTTTGCTTTTTTCCAGCGCGGCAAGCAGGTTGTTCGCCTTTTTCTCGCCAAAACGGTCCAGCTTGATCAGGTCTTCGAACGTCAGCGTGTACAAATCGGCAGGCTCGCGCACATTCAGCTCATTGTACAGCTGCTCGGCGGTCATGACGCTGAACGTCTCGATGTCCATCGCATCCCGCGAAGCAAAATGGGTGATCCGGCCAATGATTTGCGGCTTGCAGTCCAAACGGTTGTTGCAGAACAGATGCGCTCCGCGCTGCTCCAGCGGGAATCCGCAGGCAGGGCAATGCTCCGGGTACACGATCTCTTCGCCGTCGCTCTCTTCGGTCACTTTCCCCAAAATTTCCGGGATGACGTCGTTCGAGCGGCGGATAAAGACGCGGGTGCCCAGCGCATGCTTCAGGTTTTTCCGTTCGATGTCGCCGATGTTGTTGAGCGTGCAGTTCTGCACCGTCACGCCCGCCAGTTCGACAGGTTCGACGCGCGCCACCGGCGTGATTTTGCCCGTGCGTCCCACTTCCCAGGAGACGGACTCGAGAACGGTCGTCGTTTCTTCTGCCTCGAACTTGTAGGCGACGGCCCAACGCGGGAACTTATCCGTGTATCCCAGCGCCTCCCGCGTACGCATATCGACGATTTTCACGACGGCGCCGTCGATCAGGTAATCGAGTCCCGCACGGCGCTCCTGGATGTCCTCCAGCTGCTTCGTCACATCGTCGAAATTTTCGAAATAGAAAATATACGGGTTCACCTTAAAATGATTGTCGCGCAAAAAGTCCATCATTTCCTTGTGGGATTCGAAACGGATATTGTCGGAGTACCCGACGTTGTAAAAGAATGCGCTGAGCTTGCGCTCGGCGGTGACCTTCGGATTCAGGTTGCGGAGGGCGCCGGCTGCCGCATTGCGTGCGTTTTTGAGCGGTTCGGCCGCCGTCTGGTTATATTTCTCCAGCACCGACAGGTTCATGATGCCTTCGCCTTGTACTTCGATCGTGCCTTCTTTGTAAGGGATGGTGAGCGGGACGGATTTGATCGTTTTGACTTGGGCCAAAATGCCTTCGCCAACGACGCCGTTGCCGCGGGTCGCCGCCTGCACCAGCCTGCCGTCCTTGTACGTCAGATTGAGCGTCAGGCCGTCGAATTTCAGTTCGATCGCGTAGCTTGGCTGCGGCAACGGATTGTCCGGATTTTTACTGTTATAGTCCGCCACAAGCTTGGCGACGCGCGCGTTCCAGCTTTGCAGCTGGTCCGCGTTTTGCGCCTTGTCCAGGCTCCAAAGCGGCGCCAGATGACGATGCTGAACGAATCCTTTCAGCAGCTCGCCGCCGACGCGTTGGGTCGGGGAATCCGGCAAAACGACGCCGCTCTCCTTCTCCAAAGCGACCAGCCGATCGTATAAGGCATCATACTCTTTATCGCTGATCAGCGGCTTGTCGAGCGTGTAATAATGATAATTCAATTTGTTCAGCTCGGCGACGAGCTGCTCCATCGTAGACATCGGATCCATGCGCGGACCATCCCTCCGTCATATATAATTATTTTTTTCAAAAAGCTTTTAGCTTCGAAAGAATCGATTCCGTCCCTCCGCTAATCCAGCATCCAGCCCAGAACAAATGAAGTTGAATTTACGTTTAGCCTTCCACTCTCGTAATCGGCGCAAACCCGGCCAGAAGCCGTTTTACGCCGACAGGCGCCGGAAACGCGATTTGCAGCTCGGTATCGTTCCCGGTCCCTTTGACCGAGACGACCGTACCCGTGCCCCATTTGCCGTGGGCGACCTTATCGCCGGCCTTCAAGGTCGTCAGGTCGGATTTGTCTCCCGATGCCGCCGGCTGCGGCGCGGA
Source organism: Paenibacillus sp. YAE3 (assembly GCF_057546105.1). Classification (NCBI taxonomy): domain Bacteria; kingdom Bacillati; phylum Bacillota; class Bacilli; order Caryophanales; family Paenibacillaceae; genus Paenibacillus; species Paenibacillus sp. YAE3. Next base: position 9,063 of record NZ_BAAIYF010000012.1, read on the forward strand.
AGTCGTGACCGTCACTTTGCTGGACGATCCAGTGGCCCGCGCTGTTGAACCGCTGAGCGATGAGGTCTGGTTGCTGCGTCCGAAATTGCTTCCGCCGCTGCCGAAGCCCCGTCCGCCGTACGAGCCGCCGATGTTGCCGCCGCGGCGGTACCGGTCGCGGGCGACGCCGGTCTCCTCTTTCAGCTCTTCCGGAATTTCATCCAGGAAACGCGATGGCTGGTTCGCCGTCGTCCGCCCGAAAAGCGTCCGCATCTGCGCGCAGGACAGGTACAGCTGCTGCTCTGCCCGGGTAATGCCGACATACGCCAACCGGCGCTCCTCCTCCAATTCTTCGTTGTCCAAAAACGCCCGGCTGTGCGGGAACACGCCTTCCTCCATTCCGACGATAAACACGATCGGGAACTCCAATCCTTTTGCGCTGTGCATCGTCATAAGAATGACGGCATCGGATTGATCCTCGTCTTCGTCGTTCATCGAATCGATGTCGGCAATGAGCGCCAAGTCCGTGAGGAAGGAAACCAGCGACTTGTCTTCGTTGTTTTTTTCGAATTCCATCGTAACGGACAGGAACTCGTCGATGTTCTCGAGGCGCGACCGCGATTCGATCGTATTTTCGCGCTGCATTTCGACGCGGTATTCGCTCATCTCCAGCATTTTTTCGGTGAGCTCCGTGACGGATAAATATTCTACCATTTGATTCAGCGCGGCGATCATATCGTAAAATTCCACCAGCGCGTTGCGCGTTTTGCCGGCAAATCCGAGATCGTCCACGACCGCAAGCACTTGGAAAATCGACACGCCGCGTTCGGCCGCGGCTGCCGTCAGTTTGGCCACCGACGTGTCGCCGATGCCTCTTTTCGGCACGTTGATGACACGCGCCAAGCTGAGGTCGTCATTAGGATTGGAGATGAGCCGCAAATAAGCGAGGATATCCTTAATCTCTTTGCGGTCATAGAACTTGATGCCGCCCACGATTTGGTACGGAATATCCGATTTGATCAAAATTTCCTCGATCACCCGGGATTGGGCGTTGGTGCGGTACAAAATGGCATGATCCTGGTACGACTTGCCCTGCTTCACGTTATTGCTGATCTCAGAGGTCACGAAATACCCTTCATCATGTTCCGAATCGGCTCTGTAGATTTTGATCTTTGCGCCTTCGCCTTTATCGGTCCACAGATTTTTCGACTTACGTCCGCTGTTTTGCTTGATGACTGCGTTGGCCGCGTTCAAAATGGTGGCCGTCGACCGGTAATTCTGCTCGAGCAGGATGGTGCGGGCTTCCGGATAATCCTCCTCGAAATTGAGGATGTTGCTGATGTCCGCCCCGCGCCAGCGGTAGATCGACTGGTCGCTGTCGCCTACGACGCAAATGCGGTGATGGCCGTCGGCCAGCATCCGGCACAGCATGTACTGCGCCCGGTTCGTATCCTGGTATTCGTCGACGTGGATGTATTGGAACTTTTTTTGATAAAAATCCAGCACCTCAGGCACTTCTTTAAACAACTGGATCGTCGCCATGATCAGGTCGTCGAAATCCAGCGAGTTGTTGCTCTTCAGGCGGCGCTGGTACATGGTATATACCTTGGCGGCGATGCTTTCCATGAAGTCTCCGGCCTTCTGCTCGTATTGAGCGGGCGTGATCAGTTCGTTTTTGGCGGCGCTGATCAGGGAAAGCACGGCTTTCGGCTCGAATTTTTTCGTGTCCAGGTTCAGGTCCTTCATGCAGTTCCGCACCAAGGATAACTGGTCCGTCGAATCCAAAATCGTAAAATTGGAATTAAAGCCGATCCGTTCGATATCCTTGCGGAGAATGCGCACGCACATCGAGTGGAACGTCGATACCCAAATGTCGCGGCCTTCATGGCCGACAAGCCTGGTGACGCGTTCCTGCATCTCGCGTGCCGCCTTGTTTGTAAACGTAATCGCCAAAATGCTCCAAGGCGGCGCTTTGCGGGTGGCGATCAGGTAAGCAATCCGGTGCGTCAGCACCCGGGTCTTGCCGCTTCCCGCCCCGGCCAAAATGAGCAGCGGTCCTTCCGTCGCTTCGACGGCCTGCCGCTGCTGCGGGTTTAACTTTTGAATCGCTTGATGTATATCTATCGGTTGCATGCAGGCATGCTCCTTCCTTCATGTCGTTGTAATCCGGCAAAAGCTACTTCACGGCCTTGACGGTAAGCAGCGCCTGTTTCAAATCGTCATAGACCGCATTGCCGACGACGATCGTATCGCAAACTGCCGCCGCGGCCGCCGCGGTTTCCGGATCGTGAATGCCTCCCCCGTAAAACACCTTGGCGCCATGGACCGACCGGTGGATTTTTCGGACCATGTCCAGGTCGCCGAAGCGGCCGCTGTATTCGACGTAAACGACCGGCAGGGACATCAGCTTGTCCGCCACCTGCGCATACGCAGCCGCTGCGTCCGCGTCCAAATCGGTTTGGGCGCCGGTCAGCCGGGCTACGGTCGAATCCGGATTCAATATAATGTAGCCTTCGGGAACGAGCAGATCCCATGGAATCATATAGCCGTACTCCTCAATGGCCCGCTTGTGCTGGCCGGTAATCCACGCCGAATCCGCGGTATTCATCACCATCGGAATCATGTACAAATCAAAACCCGGCACAATCATCTCCAGATTGGAAACCTCAAGCACGCACGGAAGCTCAAATCGGCGCACCCGCGACAGCAAATCGACCGTATTATCGAACGTTACGCCGCTCGAGCCGCCAATCATGACGGCATCCGTTCCGGACATACATACCGCTTCAAGCGACGCGTCGTCGATCTCCCGGTCCGGGTCCAGCTTAAAAACATGTCTCCATGGTTTGATCATCTGCTTCAAACGTCATTCCTCCACGACTTTTTCTCTTAAATCTAGTCTATGTCAGCACGGGAGTAGTGTCAATTTCTTGTTCGCATTCGATGCGAACAATTTTATGGAATTTCCAGCAAGCGTTAAATAAGACGGCAAAAGGTGAATCAGCCGCGGCTTAAGGTCCGTTTCAGGCTCTTCGAGGGGCTCAGGGAAATTCAGATATTCCAAGCTAAAAAAAGCCACCGACGATATGTTTGTCAGCGGCTTGCGACTCATTTTGTTCTATTTTCCCAGCGCATACAGCCATCCTGCGGATTCCACCTCTTTTTCCGTCAAAAAGTCCGAGTATACGCCGTTCGCTCCCATTCGCTTAAACCTATTCGCATCAGCGGGTTCGTTGATCGTGTTGACGTAAGCGGCCGCCCCGGCTTTTTTCAGCTTCGACAAAAAGGAACGGGTCACGCGTTGTTCCGGAATCGTCACCGCATCGATGGCATTTTCCGCTACGAAGTCAACGACCTCGTCGTCCGTATCTTGAGTTGCATACAACGTATAAATGATCGATGGAAAGTCGTAAATGGCCTTGACCGTTTTCAGCATCGGCCGGTTATAAATTTGCGGCACCACCCGCTCCAGCAGCTGCGGATCGCGCGCTTGGGCCGACCTGACCAGCAACGCAAGCTGACGCTTCCTATTTTCCGAATCCTGCTCCTTCATGTCCGTCACGATATAAATGTCCGGATAACGCTCCATCAGGTCCATGATGTCCTGCCAATCGAGCGGAGCGTAAGCGCCAAGAATTTTGCTGTTTTTGAACTCTTTGTATGTTAAACGTGCCGCCTGGCGCTCCTCGGGGAGCTGGCCTTCCTGCTGCAGCAGCTCGGTCATCGCCTGCGTCCATTCATGCCTTGCCACCAGATTGCCGTCTTCGGTCAGCAGCAAATCCACTTCGAATACCCGATTCCCTTTTTCATAATTGGCGATAAAAGCTTCATAAGAATTCGTATACGCATGATCGCGGATGCCTCCCATCGCGTGGGAAATCACCTTATAATCCGTAAAACCTCCGGTCGTTTCCTGCGAATTGCCCCGGGGCGTCCAGAACAGGATCGCGGCAGTCCCGGCCAGCAGCAGCAGGGCGATCCATTTTCGCATAGCGGTTCACATCCTTTGGCGTCGGGTTATGTATTTATGAACGATGCACTGTCATGTGGGAAATTACCCGGAAAAGGATGGGGAGAAACGAACGGCAAACATAAAAAAGCGACGTGTCGACCACGCCGCTCTTCGCATCTGAAAATACTTAATATGCGTTTTTGTTCACGAATCCGTTGCGGATCGTTTTGAAGATGATTTTAATATCGAATAAAAGAGACCAGTTTTCAATGTAAAAAATGTCATGGTTGATGCGCTCTTCGATGGAAGTGTCCCCGCGCAAGCCGTTGCTTTGCGCCCAGCCGGTAATGCCCGGACGGACATGGTGTTTTACCATGTATTTCGGGATTTCTTCCCGGAACTGATCCACGAAATAAGGACGCTCCGGCCGCGGGCCGACCACGCTCATATGCCCGAACAACACGTTAAAAAATTGCGGCAGCTCATCCAAGCTCGTTTTGCGCAGGAAGGAACCGAACTTCGTCCGACGAGGGTCGTTTTCGACCGTCCAGCCCGTGTCTTCGGTGCCCGGCGGCAGCTGCTTCATCGAGCGGAATTTGTACATCATGAAGTTGCGCCTGTTCAGCCCGACCCGCTCCTGCTTAAAAATAATCGGCCCGGGCGACGTCAATTTCACGCCGATGGCGATCGCAAGCATAATGGGCGACGTCAGCAGGATGGCAAACAAGGAAAACGCGATGTCGAACAGCCGTTTAAACATCCGGTTGCCTGCCAAATCGAGCGGAATGTCGCGGACGTTGATCATCGGCATCCCGGCGAAATTGTCGAAATACGGCCGGGCAGGAAGATAATCGAAAAAGTCGGGAATGATGAGCGTACGTACGCCCGCTTTTTCGCACAGGTTGATGATCTTCGGATACTTCGAGTGCGCATCCAGCGGAAGCGCCATAATGACTTCGTCGATCAGTACTTCCTCAAGCACCTTTTCCAGATCGTCTACCGTTCCTAATATAGGTTTATACCGCTTCTCTTCAAGCGAATCCCACTGCTGAAAATCGTCAAGGAAACCGACCACCTCATACCCCATCTCCGGGTATTGCTTCAGATTCTGGTAAAATCTTTTGCCGAGCGAACCTGCGCCGACGATCAGCACGAACTGGCGGTTATAGCCCTTTTCCCGGAGGACCTTGAGGGATACTTTCAGTATGTACCGGTAAAACAGGATAAACATGACGAGGGAAACCATGTAAATGGCCAAATACGACCGGGAAATGTTGATTTCCTTCACGAAAAACATCAAGCTGAGCAAAACGAAGATGCTGATGGCATGCACTTGCACGATTTTGATGAATTCATCCGCAAAGCGCTTTTTTCGCTTCGGGGAATACAAGGCGATCAACATGCCGGTCAAAACGGCAATCGCCCCGTAAATAAAGCTCCACATGGCATACGTCTCGATCGGCAAGGGAGCTTCGTATGGTATCCAGCCGCTTTTAAATCTCAGCCACCAGGCTAACAGAAAAGAAAACTGGATGAACACAAAATCCGTCAAAACATACATTTGCGTCAAAAACTCCTGATTTTTGCGGATCACATGCCCACCTCCATATTTGTTTCTTTGGTTTTGGGTGCCGGCCCTGCCGGGGCCAGTCTGCTTTTCAATAGAGCCATGGCAAATTTAAGCCCTACCCCCAGGTATATGAGCGCATTCGTCAGAATATTGTACCGCTTCCGATAATGCTTGCGATGAAACACGATCATTGCCCGGTGGAATTCATAGATGATGCGAACCGGGCGTCTGCGGGCGCTCCCGCCTTTGTAGTGGACAATCCTCGTTTTTGGATAATAATGAATGTCCCAGCCCGCCTGCTTGATCCGGTAACACCAGTCGATGTCCTCGCCGTACATGAAAAATGTCTCGTCCAACCCGCCAATCTGCTCGATCGTCTCCCGCCGCACCAGCATAAAAGCCCCGACCAAACAGTCCACGGGGTACTCCTGATCCGGATCAAGATGGCCCAGCTGGTACTGGTTGAACTTCGGTTTGTCCGGAAAGAGCTTCGAAAACCCGAAGGCGTAATAAAACGAAGCAGACGGCGTCGGGAAACCGCGCTTGCAAGCTTTGTCGAGCGAGCCGTCAGGCAAAATGACCTTGCACCCCGATGCCCCCACCTTCGGATGCTCATCCATAAAAGCGATCATCGTCTGCAGCGTATCCTTCTGCACGACCGTATCCGAGTTAAGCAGCAAAACATACCGGCCCTTCGCCGCCGCCATTCCTTGGTTGTTGGCTTTGGCAAATCCGGTATTCTCCGTGTTCGCGATAAGCGTTACGTGCGGGAATTCCTCACGAATCGACTCGACCGAACCGTCCGAGGAATGGTTGTCAATCACGATGACTTCATATTCGTACACCGTCTCCGAGGCAAACACCGAACGAAGACAGTCCGTGGTAAGCTGACATGTATTGTAATTCACGATGAGAATGCTTAAATCCAATTGAAGCACATCCTGACAAATTTTTATCGGGTAAGATTGACTATATGACAAAATACGTTATCGTTCGTTCTATCTATCGACATCATTATAGCATATCGCGGCAGCGTTGGCAGGGGGAATATGGAAGAAATGAGAGAGGAAACTAGGTTTAAAGGTTTACCGGGAATCTATTTTGGCTATAATCGCTTTCCGCTTACTTTTTAAACGTTTAAATTCCTTTCCAAAAGACTTCCATGCTCCCAAAACCTTGGGCTCTCTCAATATAAAATATGCGTTACTAGCCACCTCGTAAGGAATCAAATGAAACAAGCGCTGAATCCAGCGGCGCCGATTCCCGTTTTTGTACATCATTTTATAGCGGTTAATATATGAAGCCCTCCGAATAAAGAGAGGCTGCCGATGGCGGCTTCCTTTTTTCCAGCCTCTTGCATGATAGCCGATCGCTTGCGAATGGTAGTATGATTTCCATCCTAAAATCTGCGCCCTCCAAGCCACGTCGACATCTTCCTTGTAGGCAAAAAAGTCGCTGTCGAAAAATTCGCCGTCGATGCTGATATCTTCGATCATTTTCCTGGAATAAAACGCCGCTGCCCCCGAAACCCCAAAAACCAAGCCGGATTCGCTCCATAAGGAAGCTGATTCCCCTGCCCCGCGGTCAAAAGCTCTGCAAGCTTTATTCATAACCAGACCGGTACTATCAACAACCTCCGGATTGGATTTAAGCAAAAGTTTTCCGGTGGCGCTGCCGACCTCGGGATTCGCTTCGAGATACCCGACAAGAATTTCTATGTACCGTGGATCTAGTGTTACGTCCGGGTTTAACACAAGCACGTATTCGCTATCCGTTGCGGCGATTGCCTGGTTATGGCCTGGAGCAAAGCCGGTGTTTTCCCCATTGGGAATAACTAACAGTTTGTCCTGTAAAGCTGCCTCCATTGAAAAGACCTTCTCTAACGTCCGATCCGAGGAATGATTATCGACAACAACGATTTGCTGGACCGGATATGTTTGGGCTACAACAGCATTCAGGCACTCCTGAATGTCTTCCTCGCTATTAAAGGTAACAATATGTACGCTGACTTTTTTGATCATCACTTGAGTTCCAATCTTTATTTTGGTTCTATTATAGCAAATAATCTCTCAACCAAATGAGTATTGGCGAGAGATTATTTTGAACTTAAATTTATTGCTGGTCATTCGCTTCTTTCAACTGACTCAAAAAATCCTTCAGGCCTTCCCGCCATGGTCTAAGATCCATTAAGCCATTCGTACGAATCGACAAGTGATCCATGACGGAATTGGCCGGCCTTGGAGCCGGACGCGGAAATTGTTCTGTGGTACATGGCTCAACCTGAGCCGTAATTTTAAAGCCAATCTTCTGAGCTTCCTCAAAAATTGCTTGGGTGAATTCAAACCATGTACAGTCTCCGCTGTTCGAAGCATGGTATATACCGTATTTTTCGGTGTGAACCAATTCCTCAAGAAAACGGGCCAGATCAACCGTGTAGGTAGGAGAACCTTTTTGGTCATGAACAACTTGCAGCTGGGGTTTCTCCTGACCCAGGCGAAGCATCGTTTTCACAAAATTGTTCCCGTGCAGCCCGTAAACCCAGGATGTGCGGACAATGAAATATCGTGAAGACAGGCTTTGCGTAAGAACCTCACCGGCTCTTTTCGATTTGCCATACACACTTTGCGGATCCGTATTGTCATACTCCTGGTAAGGGGCTGCGGAACGCCCGTTAAACACGTAATCCGTACTGATGTAGACCAGCTTAGCGCCAACCTTTTCAGCCGCAACAGCTACGTTTCTTGTGCCAACCGCGTTTACTTTGTAGGCTCCGTCAACATCCGTCTCGGCGGCATCCACCGCAGTATAAGCGGCACAATGGATAATAGAATCGGGCTGGAATCCGCCTATTACTTGCTGACACTGCTCCAAACTCGTAATGTCCAATTCGGAGCGGCTGCATCCCATGACTTCGTGCCCTTTTTGTTGAAAAAGAGCGACTACATCCTTGCCTAATTGCCCTGAGGCTCCGGTAACTAAGACTCTCATACGGAATCGCCCAATCGTTCCCCGTATTGCTTAGCGTAATAGTCTTGGTACTCACCAGACTGAATGCGGGTCCACCATTCTTTGTTGTTCAGGTACCATTGAATCGTTTCCTTAATGCCCGTTTCGAAGTTATGCTTCGGTTTCCATCCAAGTTCCTGCGTAATCTTCGCCGGATCGATGCCGTAACGGCGGTCATGCCCGGGACGATCCTGTACATAGGTAATCAGCGACTCCGGTTTATTCAGCTCCGCCAAAATGGTTTTTACGATGTGGAGGTTCGTCCGTTCGTTGTTCCCTCCAATGTTGTATACCTCCCCGACACGGCCGTTATGAATAACCAGGTCAATGGCGCTGCAGTGGTCTTCCACATACAGCCAATCGCGAATGTTAAGCCCGTCTCCGTAAATCGGAAGCGCCTGGTCGTTCAAAGCACGGGAAATCATCAGCGGAATCAGTTTTTCCGGAAATTGATACGGTCCATAGTTATTAGAACAGCGGGTGATGTTCACCGGCAGACCAAAAGTCTCGTGATAGGCACGTACAAGAAGATCTCCGCCCGCTTTGCTCGCAGAATAAGGACTGTTTGGCGTTAGAGGCGTTTCCTCCGTAAATAGGCCGGTTTCCCCTAAAGTACCATACACCTCGTCCGTAGATACTTGAACGAACTTGGTCACACCGTATTTTTTGGCTGCGTCCAGAAGGACCTGCGTCCCTAAAACATTTGTCTTTACGAATACTTCCGGATCCAAAATGCTGCGGTCCACATGCGATTCGGCAGCAAAGTTGACCACAACGTCAATGCCTTGTTGGAACAAGGCGTCAATTGCCTTGGCGTCGGTAATATCGGTTCTAGAGAACGTGTAGTTCGGATGATTTTCAATCGATTTCAGGTTTTCCAGATTGCCCGCATACGTTAGCGAGTCCACATTAATGATCTTGTAATCCGGATGCTGCTGAAGCATATATAAAACGAAGTTACTGCCAATAAATCCGGCTCCGCCGGTAACGAGAAGTTTCATGTAACCCCTCCTAATGAAGCTTTGCCCCGTTTGGAAAATAACCACCCTTATGTATATGAACACACCCCATAGAATGTTATTCGATGAATTCAAAGAGGTTCATTTAAGGGGAAACTAAGGACCATGAGTATTATTGGGAAGAATTACGAATTGAAGCTATTCGAATGCAGGTGTATTTGAAAAGTGGAGATATCGACCAACCATTAAGCATTGTAGAATACAGGATAAGGATCGAGTCAAATAGGGGATATAAAGTAATGTTATAGGAGTTTAATTTTTCCTGATTGATCAAGAAAAATGAGAAAGGAATACCTGGATTAAGAATGGCAGATTTCGAACATGTCCTACGACTATCAAGAAAAGCTACATGCTAGCGACAAAATCAGCACCTCGAGGAGGGAATCAGTTCTATAGAGCCTTGATAAGGGTTCTCTTTTCGCGTCTCAAAAGAAAAGGCTCCGCTCTTAAATATTCCGAAGTGAGTTTGGACAGTTAGTCGAACCTTAATTAAAGAAGCTGACGCCAGTAGGATGATCTTACCCCCGTCAAGTAGACAGTATTAAAACTGAAGTCATTAAGCAGCCTTAGTTCGATACTCCACAGGACTAAGGTTGTTTAGTTTTGCTTGGAACCTGTCGTAATTATAAAACTGTATGTATTCATGAATACCGGTGATGAGCGCTTCTTCCGACTCAAATGATTGAAGATATAAACATTCTGATTTGAAATGTCCAAAGAAACTCTCCATGCAGGCATTATCCAAACATTTACCCTTTCTAGACATACTGGATTTCATTTTGTATTGCTTTATAAGTTTGCTGAAGCGTCTGGAAGTGTATTGATATCCTTGGTCACTATGGAGGAGAACTCCTTTTGTTTTACGGACACCTCGAGCCTTTTCCAATGTATCAGTCACAAGTGCTAAGTCATTTTTGGTGCTTATGTGGAACGCAATGATTTCGTTGTTATAAAGATCGTAAATGGTAGAGAGATAGAGGTTTTTCTGGTTGTACGGAATATAAGTAATGTCGGTGATCCACTTCTGATTCGGACGGTCCGCATGGAACCCTCTGTTCAACAAATTATCGAATACTACGTAAGCCTCCTTTTCACCATAAAACCTTTTCTTCTTTCGGATTTGTGCTTGTATGCCCATCTGTTTCATTAAGCGATAAACCCTTTAATGGTTTAGTAATCCGTACGTTTTATTTAGCCATATTTGCATCCTTGGGTAGCCTAGTATGCCTCTAAGGCGCTGATGGCCCTCTAAAATCTTCTCCTTTAGAGTTTGATCCTCTAGTTGTTTAGGTAAGAACGTATGACGTCTTTGTCGCCATTTGTAATATCCACTCCTAGAAACTTGAGCGATTCTACAAAGCATAGATCCTGTATCCCGCAATTGCCAACTGCTCTATGACGACATACTCAGCGATTCTACTTACAGTTTGCTTTGCCCCCTTTGTAGTGACCCGAGCTTTTTTAAGTATTCATTCTCCGCACGTAATCTAATTAATTCCTCTTCAGGGCTTAACGGGTTCTTTCTTGGCCTACCTTTGTTAATGCCCTTTGATTTCCCGCGTTTCTCTTCAAGCCCCGACATGCCTTCATTCTCATAAAATTTGACCCAGCGCCTTATAGAGGCTTCTGGAATACCCAACTCTTTCGCGACTCGCTTATATCCGAAGCCATGTTCGAGGTACATCTGAACAGCTTTATATTTCGATTCAGTTGAATGTGTGTGTTGGACTCTGGCCATGTAAAAATCCCCTCCAAGTTAACAATAAGAGTCAGTCTCTTATCTGTCTACCTAAAGGGGATAATATCAGGAAACCGACCCAGCTCTCAGCTAGGTGTTTTTTTGAATATTTTCTAAATCTAAATTATATAAATATCTCTTATTGTCATAATAATTAGCTGCTAGACTTTTTTACTAGAGCTTCTAACCATTCCTGATTCTTTATATACCAATCAACTGTCTTTTTTATACCAACTTCAAAATTATACTTTGGTTCCCACCCAAGTTCAGTTCTTATCTTTGATGCATCAATTGCATAACGTCTATCGTGACCAAGCCGATCAGTAACAAAGGATATTAACTCGTTGTGATTTTTATTGATTTCATTTAGGATTGTATTTACAATTTGTAAATTGGTTCTTTCATTGTTCCCGCCAATATTATAAACCTCTCCGTCCTTCCCTTTATGAAGAACTAAGTCTATAGCACTGCAATGATCTTCAACATATAACCAGTCACGAACATTTAAACCATCACCATATACAGGTATTTTTTCATTTCTCAGTGCCTTGGTTAAAACCATTGGTATTAACTTTTCGGGAAACTGATATGGACCATAATTATTGGAACAACGTGTTATACTTACTGGAAAATGATATGTCTCGTAATAGGCCCTAGCTATCAAATCTCCCCCGGCTTTACTCGCAGAATAAGGACTATTAGGTGCAAGCGGTGTGTCCTCTGTAAATAGACCTTCTGCCCCCAAGGTACCATAGACCTCATCCGTTGAAATCTGTACAAATTTACTTACACCAAATTTTTTTGCTGACTCAAGTAATACATGAGTACCTAAAACATTTGTTTTCAAAAAAACGTCCGGATTTTGTATACTTCGATCTACGTGCGATTCAGCCGCGAAGTTTACCACCTTGTCTATTCCATTGGACATAATCTGTTCAACAATCTGTCTATCGGTTATATCTGCTTGAATAAAGGAGTATTTCGGATTGTTTTCAACACTAGCCAAATTTTGAATATTTCCGGCATATGTTAATGAATCCATATTTACAACTTCATAATTAGGATATTTATTCAACATATATAAGATAAAATTACTTCCTATAAATCCAGCTCCACCAGTGACTAAAATTCTCAAATAAAACAATCCTTTCTCCAATTATATTTTAAAATTAATTTCAGCATTAACTAATTCAGGATGATTCTTATCTTTGTCCGACAAAATTGGATTAGATACAGGCCAATCAATGCTAAGATTTATATCATTCCAAGCAATTCCTCTATCATGTTCCGGTGAGTAAAATTCATCAACCTTATATATTACTTGAGTGTTAGTTGTTAACGTGCAGTAACCGTGGGCAAATCCCTTAGGTATTAAGAGTTGACGTTTATTTTCTTCACTCAAAATAACTCCGATCCACTTTCCAAAAGTGTCAGATCCCTCTCTTATATCAACAACAACGTCATAAATCGCACCAGCAGTTGCTCTAATTAATTTAGTTTGCGCTTTTGGAGCTAACTGGTAATGTAACCCTCTAATTACCCCTGCCTCTCGAGAAAGCGCGTGATTATCTTGTATAAATTTATAATGCAGCCCTTTTTCTATAAATATCTGTTCATTATAGCTTTCCATAAAAAAACCTCTGGAATCCTGGTGAACAATTGGTTCGATTAAATATACTCCTTCAATTTCCATAGGTGTTATTTTCAAAACAAATCCCCTCTTCCTTATTTGTTAAATACTCCTAAATCAATATATTCATCTTCACCTCTAATTTTACTTAATGCTCTAATATTCATATTTTTATCGGAAATTTTTATATAACCAATCCATCCATTATCATCCACATCCTTCTTTCCTAATGCTTCGGATAAACCCTTCCGATTAATACCATGGACCCCTGCTCCAATAACCATGTTCTTTTCATTTACAAAAACAATGTAATCAGGTTTTTCCTTTTGTGTAAGTAACCATCCTGAAGCTACAAATAAATCGCTCTTTACATTTGAAATAGTATCAAAATTGCCCAGTACCCCAGGATCTTTTTCTATTTTTGATGAGTCAATAATCTGATCTTCCTTATAGCTTGAATTCAAACTACTTCTAGTATAAAGATCTTCATATTCGTCTTTTAAAATTGATAGTATACTTTTATTTTCACTTGATGTACTTGAAACACTTAATGTTTCAGGATTAGTTTTGTGATGATTTTGAAATTCTGAATTTACAAGAATAATTAATAAATAGACTAATACTGCATTAAAAAGAAATAAGAGTATCTTAATTTTGGTTTTCATTGATTTTCCTCATTTATAATATCAAATTAGTCTTCCCGCAAAAACAGAACTTTTCTTCCTACCTAGTTTGTCAAAAAGGACCCATTCATAAAGTTTTAAACCCCAAGTTTGAGGAGACATTCCTATAAATCTAATAATAAAATTTTTATTAGCTGAATTTTCAATATCTTCAAACACAATAGCTGTAGGCTCGTTATGTTTGATTTGTTGACTATCTAAAATAACAGTTCTTAATATTTGTTGGCTCTCACTTAAAACTTCAAACGCCAGATATTGACCCACATTATTCGTTTGGTAATTAACAAATATAGACTCTATACCATTCCAATTATTATGATTTGGAGTTACAGTATAATAAACTATTTTTTCATGTGATATTGATTCTCCTAGGGTCAAAACGTGATCGTCTAAATTAGATTTCGAATGTATAATACTGTAATCAATAGTTTCCTTACATAATTCATTGATTTGGTTACTTAAATCTCCAGAACGGTTACTTCTCATTCGCCTTAATCGTTCAGTTAACCTTCTCCATTTACTGCCCATTAATAATTCATTCTGAACCCACAATTCACTGAGCTTCAGTTCAGTATTACTATCCGGTAGTAATAATTCATTTTCTTCAGGAGTTGCAGCTGTTTCAGTACCTTGAATTATCTCAATGTTTTTTTCTAATAAGGACTGTAACGCAATATTATGAGAAGAGATGTCTTTTAGATCTTTTACTTCTTCAGTTAATTTATTTATTTTTGCGAGTAATATTTCTTCCTTTTTTATAGAATTCTGTACATTTGATAGTTGCTGGGATAGTTTATGAATTTGGGAGTTGGACTCTTCTCTCTCTTTATATAAATCTATTAATTTACCATTTAAGACTTCTATATCGGCAACAGCATCCTCATAACTTTCCTTTAATCTTCGAATAGTTACATGATTTGGTTCTTCTAATGGCGCTCTAGATAAGCCTATCAATTCCTCTTGTGATATTTGATCTTTTACAACAACTAAATGAATGAGAATTTGGTCAACAATATTCATCGAATTCTGACGTAATTTAGCTTTTTCGTTTTTATCAAGTCTTCTATATTCGGGGAAGTAAAAATACTCTATTTTCAAACAACGAAAATCTATTTTCAAATTACTATTATCGCTTGCCCCTAACCCCCACACTGGAGCGTGAGGAAAATAATAATCCTCCTCCGGTATAACTGAAAAAGAATCAGTTGTAAAAAATCTTGCGGTATGCTCATTAAAAACTTGCTTATGATATGGATTTGCTACATTTAGGCTTGTATTATAATAAGGAGCAGCAATGCATATAATTGCTTTATGTTTACATATACGATAAATCTCCTCCATTGTAGCCATTAAATCTTCGCAATGCTCCAAAAAATGGGATGCCATAACATACTCAACGGAATTATCTTCAAGAGGTATTCCTCTATCAATATCACATACTATTTTGGTGTCTGGCGTCTCAAATCGATCTATTCCAATGTATCCAGGTTGCTTGTTATACCCACATCCAATATCGATTTTCATGTAATTCCTCCAACCTCAAAATTGATAAATTGCTTCCATCCCCATTAGTTTCACATGATCTTTTGTGATTCGAGATGTTTTATTTGTTTTTATACTGACGAGAAAGTCAATATTTTTAGCTTGATAAATGGGTTTATCAAACAATATCTCTTGATAAGAATTACCATTATTCTGATCAAAATAATGATTAAATGTTCTTAATACCATTGAACCTCTATTTGGCGTTCTTAATTCAAAAGACATTTCCAACCCATGTAATATGTCCAAATTATTGACACGAATCCCTGCCAGAGTATCTCCCAGACAAGTAAAGGTTAATGTTAAATCTTTCGAGTAGATTTGTATCTTATTTTCATTTAAAGGAATAGATATTAGTTTATTAACAGCTTCTTTGCTACTGTAAGTTCTTGTAGTGTATTCATCTTCGAATTTATTATTAAATCTATTGATATGTTGAGTGTATAACTTTAACAATAGAGAGTAAATTTCTTTGCCTCTAACTCCTTCGATCGAACACAATGTTTCAAATGAATTGTTTTGTAAATAAGGTAGACTTTCACGATAACAGTACCATTGAATCAAGTCATTATTGGTGAAGTCATGTATTAATCCAACTCTATTGTTGCTTGCAATTTGCACTATTTCTTCTATATTGCAGCTGTAATAATCCCATTTGTTATCAACAGCCAATTTAACAATATCCTGGGAAAGTTTTTTTCCAAGCATTAAAATCGGTTCAATACCAAGTCTTGTAATTTCCTTTAATTGTTCAGGGTTAAAATTCTCACCAACAACGTATGCTACTTTTCGATTACTTGTAGAATAGTTAAACTTCACAAGTTCAATCATTTGTATGAATTTGTAAAGATTGGATTCAGTTGTGTATTCATTCTTAACAATATCTAAGGCGTTTTTATGAATTTCTAAAAGTTTTTCATTGTCTAATTGAAGTATTTCTCGAACTTTTTTAATTAATTCGCCCGGTTTATTTGAAATCATAAAACCAGTTACTGTATCTGAAATCATCTCATAAACAATTTCGTTAGAATATATCCCCAATGCTCCCGAGGCTGTTGTTTCTAAAAATTTTATTGGGCTCTTGCTATTTTTAAAACTTGAATTCTCAATTACAGATACAATTATATCGAATGAATGATCCTTCAATGCCAATAAATACTCTTCATAATCATCTATTCTATTAATGAATTTATATTTTGATTGATCTACATTCTTTAGTGGGATACTCCCAATAAAATAGAATTCCACCTCATCTGAAAGCGACTTAGCTATTTCATCAATATCTTCCGAAAAAATTACTAACTCTTCTTCCCTTGACTCGTAACCGATCCAAGCCACTTTTAATTTCCCATTGCGTGGAGAAAAATCGTTTAATTTTTCTCCCAAAATATTAGTAGGGATTTGAAAAATGTTTTCGTTATAATTTTTAATTTTATGTGTCAAATTTTTATTGGGGGTTAGTATCAAATCACTTGACTTGAGATAATTAACAATTACTTTATAGTTCTCTGTATTTGGCTCAAATATTTTAAACTCTTCCCTTGGTAGTGTGTATAATTCCAATAAGTTATCATCCATAAGGTATATTGTTGGCTTTTTATTAATTAGTCTTTTCAATTCAGGTGTTATAATAGTCAATCGTTGCAAAATAACTACATCAGCATAATCAATTAATCTATGATCTAAATGATTTATCGAAACAAACATTATATTGAACTTATTTTTGAGGAATTTAACAAAATTTGTAATCATTATATTAGTTGTCCCATTGTAGTCCTGTATTACTACTACTATTGTTTCTTTTCTAACAGATATAGGTTCAAATTGATCTGATATTTCCAACTTATTCCGATACCAAGGTAATAAATGTTCTACGTACAACAACTCTTTTAGAGAAGGTTTATCAACTATTTCTATACTATCCACGATACAATATTCGGTATTATCGACTCTTAATTGATAATTTCGCTCATCATTTTTGGTCTGTAGATATTTAAGAATTGATTGATCTAGAACGGCGGTTCTTCCCAAGGAATCAATCTGGTTTCCTTCTACCAAACTTACAATATGATCGACATGATGAATTGATATTTTTTCAGACCAACGAAGCCATAAATCCCAGTCACAAAGCCTTTTCATTGATACATGCATCTCATAGCCGCCATAGTCAAACGCTATTTGTCTGTGGTGAAGGACTGTGTTATTAGCTATAGTATTCGTGAGTCTTAACATATTGAAATTAAATTTTTCGCCAAAAATTATTTCGTGCTTTGAAAGAAGATCCACAAACTTACACTTGCCATACACTAGACAAGGTTCATCGAATTTGCTAATACTATTGAAAAGAACTTGCATAGCATCACTGTACCACTGGTCATCATCAAATTGATAAGCTATATATTTTCCCCTTGAATGCAAAATGCCTTGATTAACCCTTAAAGCAGGCAAACCAGAGTTCACATTATTGCGGATATACACAATTCTGTTATCCATACTCAAATATTCCATCACAACAGACCTAGTTTTATCTATAGATCCATCATCTACAATGATCAGTTCTAACTCTCTAAAAGATTGGTTTAAAACAGACTCGATAGATCTACTTAAAAGCCCATTGTCTCCCCGACAATAAGTAGGTAAGACTACACTAATTTTAGGATTATTAATTAAATTTTCGGATTGATAAATTTCTGTATCCTTTAAAAAATAGCTTGCTTCAATCATTGATGAGTCTCCTTATTTAATAAGCTATTTGAATTGGAAATATATGCATCTGCAACTTCTTGAGGAGTGCCCGTCATTTTAATCCCACCATTTTCCAGCCATATGCATTTATTGCAAAATTCAAAAGCAGATGCCATACTGTGTGTAACATAAACTAATATTTTCACCCTATCTACTAATTCATTTAACCTATTTTGGGCTTTTTTTAGAAACCTTGCATCACCTGCAGCAACAACTTCGTCTAAAAGGAGAATATCCGGTTCAATAGCTGTTGAAATTGAAAATGCTAACCTAATGAACATTCCAGAAGAATAGTACTTTACCGGAATATTTAAATGTTCCCCCAACTCACTAAACTCGGCAATTTCTTTCATTTTTCGTGAAATTTCTTTTGGGCTTTCGCCTAACATTAATCCTCTTAATTTAATATTTTCCCACCCTGTAGCTTCCATCTCAAAGCCAGTTGCAAGTTCGAATAAGCTTGCGATTCTACCCTCGACTTTTAGTGCTCCACTAGTAGGTGGATAGATACCAGCAACTACTTTTAAAAATGAACTTTTCCCGGCCCCATTATGTCCAATGATCGCTAGTCTATCCCCATCATATAAAGAAAGATTAATATTTTGTAATGCATGGATTGATTTTGCACCGGTAACTACAGATAGTCTCTTTTTTCTAGGTAATAATAAATCTTTAAGGCTATTATCTTTTAATATTTGATATTCCAGGTTAATGTTTTCCATCTCGATATAACTCATATAATCACCACATCACAATCTAAATGTGATCTTTCTACCAATTTTATTAATTAGTAATATTGCAATCTGACAAAGTATAAGCGTTAAGATAACACTGATTCCCCAACTTTGAAGACTAGGCAGTTCTTTTCCCAACAACGGCCTTCTAATAATCTCCAACATATAGTAAAAAGGATTTAAAAGATATAACCATTGGAAGTTTTCAGAATCCAACATTTCAGGTTTATAGATAATAGGACTTAAATAAAATAATCCTTGGATAATCAAAGATTGAAGAGGTTGGAAGTCCCGGATATACAGATTAACAATCGCGGAAATAGTAGCCCAGGCCGAGCAAAATAACAACCAAATTATTAACGCAGGAATTACCAGCAGCATATTAAGACCAAAATTATTGGGATTAATAAATATATAGATTAAGAAAAAGGCAATAATTGAAATCAACAGGTTAACAAAATTTACCAAACTAGCTCTGAGGGGAAATATTTCTATCGGCACCTGAGTTTGTTTTATATAACCCTGAGAACTAAGAAATGATAAAGATCCTCCTTCAGCGCTTGCGGTAAAAAATAGCCATGGTAATAACCCGGAAAACAAATAGGGAATAAGTTCTTCCATGGATGTCTTGAAAACTACTGAGTAAACTATTCCTATAATTAGGACAATCCCTAGTGGTGACAAGAAATTCCATGCTACACCTAATATTGAATTTCTATACCTATTTTTTAAATCTTGTCTAGTAAGACTCACTAGAATATGCCTTGCAGAGATTAGATTTTTAAAATAATCCACAAGCAACTACCTCTCTACCATCTATTTATTTTAACTTCATAATAATTTTTTTGATTATGATATAAAAGGCACTTAAACCATGATTCTGAAAAATGCGTTTTATTTTAAACAAATACATATTGTTAGTTTCTCTTGTCAATTTAACTTCTTTTGATGAACAGTAAGGAGCTTTGTAAGAGCAGATCTCAGGAATTTCAGATAGAACTTCTTCTGCTATCTTTTCTGAAGTAAAAGCTTCTTGCAACTGTTTATAACTTTGCTCTTTTATTTTTTCACTTAATTCTTTATTATTTATTAGGGTTTCAATAGCCTTTAACCAATCGTCATAGTTATTATCTACTAGTAGCCCCGTTTCTCCTTCTTCCACTACAAAAACATAAGGTTCAACCTTAGAGTAAATGCCAGGAGTTCCAATTGCCCCGTACTCTAGATACTTATTGAAATATTTACATGAATGAAATTCTGTAGACGGAAGTGGAGCTAAACCAATATCCCAATTTCTTGATTTCATTATCTTTTTATAATCATCATAATTATTGGCATAAGGAATATGAAGGATACGATCGCTTAATCCAATAAAATCAGGCCTAGCTCCAAAAAATTCAAAATAAACATTGTTCGGAAATAACTCTAATACATCGAATACAATCTGCTTAAGAAAATCATTTAGGTATGATCCGTGGTCGATACTACCAGCGAACCCGATAGTGATTTTATCGTCATTCTCTTTAGTAGGAAAAGATACCTTGTTCTCCAATAATAAAGATGGGGCGTTTATAGTAGCTGCTGATTCTACATATGATTCATATTTTTTTAAAATGTTAATATTTGTTGTCCATAAACAATTTGAAAGTTTTATTATTCCTAAAATATTATCTCTTATATGCGGCAGATCAAAGTATAATGCAGAAGCTGAATTTTTAGGAATATTCAATAAATCATCATCCATAAAATATATAAGAAATTTCCCTAGTCGCTGCCCCTCCTTCATTATCTCACGTTCAATATTCTCACAGCCTCGGATACATACTATGATGTCGGCCCAACCCACTTCTTGTTCAGTGACCGCCAATGTTTCCTTGAAGCAAAAATCGATGTACCCTTTTTTCTCCAATATATTAAGCGCAGATACAACACCTACAGTAGCAGATGGAATCTCTTTTAAGCAAAAAGCAAGCACTTTAGTTTTCTCCATCTCGCCCACCGAATAACACCATTTTTAAAACCTCTCTATTTTCACTGAAGTACTTATCGTATACAGTAAAACCAACTTTTTGATAAATATAGACAGCCTTATCGTTATCAGAAAACACTTCGAGAGTTATTTTTGATAAATTAAGATCATTAAAAGCAAATTCGCTCAAAATTCGAAGTACTTTCTCTCCTATACTTCTACCCCTTGCCTCTTTTTCTGCAATCAGCAATCTTCCAAATTCAGCACTTCCTTCATCATGATTGATATGGTAAAGTGCTACTGTACCAACATCAATATTGTCTAATTCTATTATGAACATATAATCATCGGTTTTATTGATGTACGATTGGTACCATTTTTCTTGCTGCTCCGGGCTAATTATTTCACTGTTTAAAAAAAAAGACCTCGCCCAGTCAGAGTTTCTCCATGATCTCATTTTCATAAGATCACTCGATAAGACTGGTCGAAGAGTAATTTCGTTAGATGTTATTCGGATTTTTTTCTTCATAATAAATCTCCTTATCGTAGTTAGCCCTTAATTCTTTTAACGTATTTCTCTAATGATTCTTCCCAATTGGGCATTCTAGCTTCTAAAATAGATTCCAAAAGATGATTACTCAAAGCCGAAAAGCCCGGCCTTTTAGCCAAACTATTGAACTCCTGTGATGAAATTGAGTTTACCTTAGTTTGAATTCCCAATTGTTTTAATATGCTTTTAGCAAAATCATATTTTGAGCAATATCCGTTTCCGCTACAATGAAACAGACCAAACAATTGTTTTTTTAACAAGATTCTTATATGACTTACTAAATCAGGTAAATAAGTAGGATTCCCAACTTGATCATTGACAACATTAATCTGTTTATGTGTTCTAGCAAGATTTACTATGGAATTAAAAAAATTTTTTTTTGAACTTCCGTACAGCCAAGAGGTCCTGAGAATAATATATCGTTCACAAATCAACTGGACAAATCGTTCACCATTTAATTTTGTTCGACCATAAACATTAATTGGATTAGTGGGACTAGTTTCATGGTATGGCACTCGTGTATTACCATCAAATACAAAGTCTGTAGATATATGCACCATCGTAATTCCATATTCATTAGAAATTTCAGCAATATTCCTAGGCCCAATTTCATTGACCATCATTGCAAGGTCAGGGTACTTTTCTGCATTATCAACATCATTATAAGCTGCGCAATTAATAATAATCTCTGGTCTTAATTCGTGAACTACTTTCAGAATAAGATCTCTATTAGTTATGTCTAGTTGCCTTGAGTTTAGCCCAACCACTTCATTTTCGCTCATTAGTTCTTCAACAACCAGCCGTCCTAACTGTCCTTCTGAACCGGCTACTAAAATTTTCATCTTAGGACCCTACAAAAACTTCACTAATTAAGTTCTTTAAATATAGTCCATAGTTCGTTTTCAACAATGGTTGTGCTAACTTTAACAATTGGTGCGAATCAATCCATCCATTTCTGTAGGCAATCTCTTCAATACAAGCAACATAATTCCCTTGCCGTTTCTGTACAGCTGCAACAAAATTAGATGCATCTAACATTGAATCATGAGTGCCTGTATCTAGCCAAGCCATTCCTCTACCCAACAGATTTACATTCAATTGGCCAGCCTCTAAGTAAAGGAGGTTCAAATCTGTAATTTCAAGTTCACCACGTCGTGATGGTTTCAATGATTTTGCTTTATCAGTGACTGAGTTATCATAAAAATATAATCCAGGTACAACATAATTTGATTTCGGTCGCTCTGGTTTTTCTTCTATTGACAACACTCTTCCAGAACGGTCAAATTCTACAACACCATAATGTTCAGGGTTTTGAACATAATATCCAAATATTGTTGCCCCTACATCTAAAGAAGATGCAAGTTTAAGGCTGTTCGTTAATCCGTGCCCCCAGAAAATATTATCTCCTAATACCATTGCAACATTTTCATTATTAATAAACTTTTCTCCTATAATGAAAGCTTCTGCCAAACCATTCGGAGATGGTTGAATAGCATACTGGAAATTCATCCCCAGATCTCCTCCATCCCCAAACAGTTCCATAAAGCCAGAAATATCCCTCTCTGTCGAAATAATTAAAACTTCTCTTATTCCAGCAAGCATCAAGGTAGAAAGAGGGTAATAGATCATAGGTTTGTCATATACTGGTACCATTTGCTTAGACATTGCTTTGGTAATAGGATACAATCTAGTTCCAGATCCTCCAGCTAAAATTATGCCCTTCATTAAATTACCTCCATTAGTTCAATATAATAGTCAATAAGCAACTGAAAGAATTGGAGCGACGAGCATGACTGTTAAACAGCCCCATAAACACTTAGATTGCTCGTCGCCCGATATAAACAACAGACTTATTTGATTAAAACTTGAAAATTAATAGGTATATTTAATAACAGTCTCACTTATAAAGTCGATGTCTTGTTTTGTTAATTGAAGGTGCATCGGTAACGAAATTATTTTCTCAGAAATGTTGTGGCTATTTGGGCACGTTCCATGTGCATAATTATACATTGAGTAGTCTGTGTTATCTCTGTAATGCACACCAGGGTAAATTCCGCTTTCATTTAGTGCTAGCAATAACTCATCCCTATTATCAACAGCTATTACATATAGGTGTCTAGATGATTCGCAATTCTCGGCAACAAATACAGGTTTAATTTTCGAATGATATTCTTTGAAATTTTGGTTATACCATTCCGCCAATTGTCTTCGGTATGCATTATCCTGGTCTAGATATTTTAATTGAACCAGCCCAATGGCAGCCATAATTGAATTGCCGTGATATTTATAACCTACATATTCGACATCATACTTCCATTTATACGCTCCCTTATCATTTGCTCTCGCATAAGTATCCTTATTAATACCTAACCAAGTCAATTTTCTGCATAATTCATCAAGTTCAGACTCCTTGAAACAAATCATTCCAGAGTCAGCAGTAGGAAGGTTTTTTACGGCTTGGAAAGAATAAACAACAACATCTGCTTCTTTACCTGGTATCTTACCGTTCAATCTTGTCCCTGCCATGTGAGCTGCGTCTAAAATCAATTTTAAATTATATTTCTCACACAGCTCGACAATTTCCATATAACGACCTGTATTGCCCCCTAGCCCTACAAACATTATTGCTCTAGTTTTAGATGTTATCTTTTTCTCAACATCTCTTGGGTCTAGACACAGATATTCATCGACATCAGCAAAAACCGGCTGAAGATTTTCGTACATAATTGCATGGTTTGTAGATACAAACGTTAAAGGTGTAGTTATTACTTCATCTCCATCATCCCATTTGTATTCCATTTTTAAAATTTTCAGTGCCAAACTTAGACCAACCGTAGCTGAATTTAAAAAGTGTGCATTGGGAAGTCCAGTATATTCTTTCCACTTATTCTCAAATTCTACCGTTTTAAAACCGAGACCAGTCCACCCTTTTTCCAAACATTCTCTAATCTCTTCTAAGCACTCGTCTACGCGAAATGTCGGTGTGAATAATTGAATTGCCAATTTTAATCCCTCTCATTCTTATTTAATGATAATCTTGATTAACCCCTGACAACAGGGAAAGAGAATAATGCATCCAGTATACGGTAAAAGTATTTGTACGTCGAGATTCAGTCGAGAATGCTCTATATTTACAACAGTGGAATGCTCAGAGAATTTATTAGCTTTTAACCATTTAGAAATGGTAACCAGTTGTTGCTAGATACTCTCGACTAAGTTATGCTAAAATATTGTCGAATCTCACAAAAAGGAGAATGGAAACTTTGTCTAATCCAGTATACGGTAAACAGGCGAAAAGGTCGAGTAACGTCGAGAAAAAGCCTGCGCTTCTTTGGGTGTTAATTGTTGCCATCATAGCGTTTTTAGTTTGGACTCCCTTTCAGGTAGCACTTTTTAATGGTCAGATGTTAGAGTTCGAAAAGCCTTTGTTTTGGGCGATTGCCTTCGGTTCAGTATTGCTGTTCCTATGGATCGCCAACTATTACAAGAGCTTTAAACTTAATGAGCAGCGAGACTGGCTCCCCTTAGCGGTACTGTTGCTGCCTATTACATATCTATTGTCGTATTTTGGGGCCGCCTCGCATTATTTGGCGATGAATATGGTGCTTGTCGAATGCCTGTATGCCATCATGTTCATTATTAGCATCTATCTGCTCCAGGATCAGAGAGCCAATAAAATCATTCAGACGACGATCATGACGGTCGCGTATATTATTGTATGGTTCGGTTTCCTGAACTGGTTCGGTCATGGAAAATTTGCAGGAACACTTGTTGTCTGGTTTTCAAATGGTGTACTGAACGGGAAATACACGGATGCGGTGATGACGGATTCCAACGGACTGCGTTTGACCTCCGTCTTCCAGTATGCCAATACATATGCGGCATTCCTCATGGCTTTCCTGTTTGCTGCCGTATTCTGTCTGATTCGCTCGAAAAAATGGTATGGGCAAGCCATTCACGCATTTATGCTGGTACCGATTATCGTGTCGATATTGCTCACGCTTTCCCGCGGCGGTCTGGTTATGCTGCCTGTTGTATTCGTTCTTTTACTGCTATTCCTGAAGCCGGCGAAACAAATTCTTTGGGTCGTATATTGTGCAGTCGCAGGCATTGCTTCCCTCGCCATCTCCAAAGAGGTTACCGATCTGGGACTTCAACTGAACCAAAAATTCGAGGCAGGTGGAGCAGCCAAAGCATGGGCATTCCTCTTAATAACATCCGTTGTGGTGGCAGTGATCGGCTGGGTCATTCAAGCATTTCTTGCTCCTAAGATGGAACAGGGCTTGGCTAAGGCCTCAGCCAAAAAGCTTGCCAGTCTGTGGATTCCGGTCGGATCGGTGATCGTGGTTGGCGTTGTAGCCTTTTTGCTTATCGGAACGAGCGTACGCAATATTTTGCCGGAAAACGTCAGCACGCGACTTGAGAACATTAACTTCAATCAGCACAGCGTGCTGGAGCGGATTACTTTCTATAAAGACGGCATGAAGGTCGTCAAAGATTACCCGGTTCTCGGAGCCGGCGGCGGCGCTTGGGCTGCATTGTACGAGAAGTATCAGAACAACCCTTACACAAGCCGTCAGGCGCACAACTTCTTTGTTCAGTACTTGTTGGAAGTAGGCATTGTCGGATTTGTTATTTTCATGGCATTTGTCCTGTTTATTTTCTATAAATATATTCGCGGGTATATCCAATCGGATGGGGAAAGAAAAGATTCATATTTCTTGTACCTCATTCTGACCCTGTCTATTCTTATTCACAGTATTCTAGACTTTAACATGAGTTACGTATTTATCGGGATGCTGGTGTTCATTGGTCTCGGGGGCATGGCCGCCGCCATGGACAGCAAGCCGCTGAAGAAGATTGCCTGGAAAACAGAGGGCGCAGGATGGATTTATAGTTTGGTGGTCGGCATCTGCGGAGTCGTCGTGCTAATTACTTCGGTTCGCTTTGTGCAGGCAAGCAATGCCGGTCTGGAAGCCCGAAAAATAGCACAAACGAGCACTTCTTATGAGGAAATCAAAGCGGCGCTAGATAAAGATTTGAAGATTCGCCACACTCATCCGGATTCCGTACTGCTGATGTCTTCGCTGTATCAATCGGTGTATAAACAGACCCAAAACGACGATTTTTATAATGCGGCGAATTCTCTCCTGACGGATGCGCTCAAGAAAGAACCTTATAACAAAAGCATGATCAACCGCCTTATTACCAACTATCAGCTGAAAAATGAAAATGATAAAGCCTTTGAAACGCTGGTTGCGAATGCCCCGAAATTCAATTGGGATATCGAATGGTATGAAAAAATGATTACGCAAGGTTATGAGCTGGGTTATACAGCGCTTGGCCAAGGCGATACTGCGGCGAAAGAGAAGTACTTTAAAGCAGGAATTGCTGCCTTTGAAAAGGTTCAAGCCGGTCTCAAGCATCTGGCTACGCTGCCCCAAGGGCAAATGGCTGGACGTCCGTTCTCCAACTCTCCGGTTATGATCCTTGATACCGGAAAGATGTACTACATGATGAATCAGCTGGATAAAGCCGCTGAAACGCTGAAGATGGGCGTTACCCAGGACTTTAGCGATGTGACGAACCGCGAAACTACTCGTTGGTATTTAGCAGCATTGATGAAGCAGGGCTCTAATGATCAGGCTGTTTATGACCAATTCGTTAAAGCCGATCCGTCAGAAAAAGAGTCGATTGAAAAATTAGTGCAAATCAATTTTTAATTTAGATCAAAAAAAGAGCAGTTCACTTCAATAGTGAGCTGCTCTTTTTACTAGCATAATCCAATCCAAGCGGACGTATATAACGCAACACAGTTCAGGCGCCATACTAGCAGGTTGAAGGGCATATTGGACAACATAGATTACCTACGTTTGCTTATTTAACTAAACCGAATACTTCCGCTCCCTCTCCATTACCTCCCTCATAAACTCCAGCAAATCCTTTTTCAGCTCCTCATGCTGCAGCGCATAGTGAATCGTCGTTTTGATGAATCCAAACTTCTCGCCAACGTCGTGCCGCAAGCCATCAAAATGATAGGCAAAAATCGATTCGGTTTCGCTCAGCTCGGAGAGCGCGTCCGTTAATTGGATTTCGCCATTAACACCAACGGGCTGCTCTTCGAGGATCGTAAAAATTTGGGGCGTCAAAATATACCTCCCCATGATGGCCAAATTGGAGGGCGCCTCTGAAGGCTGTGGCTTCTCTACCAGGGCGTTTGCCCGGTATACCCGATCATTTACCCTCGTTGCATCCACAACGCCGTAGCGGGAAACCTCGGACCATTCCACAGGCTGCACGCCCACGATGGAGGATTGATGTTCATTATATATGTCCATCATTTGTTTTAAGCAAGGAATCTCGGATTCTACGATATCGTCCCCGAGCAGAACGGCAAAAGGCTCATCGCCAATGAATTTGCGTGCGCACCAGATCGCGTGGCCCAGGCCCTTGGGCTCCTTTTGCCGAATGTAGTGGATGTCTGCCATTTCGGAGGACTTTCGGACTTCATTCAGCAGATCCCATTTCCTTTTCGCCGTCAAATTATGTTCGAGCTCGAACGAATAGTCGAAATGATCCTCGATGGCCCGCTTGCCTTTACCGGTAACAATGATGATATCCTCAATGCCGGAGGCAACGGCTTCTTCTATGATGTATTGGATGGTGGGTTTATCGACGATCGGCAGCATTTCTTTGGGCATCGCTTTGGTGGCCGGTAGAAAACGGGTCCCCAGCCCCGCCGCCGGAATGATGGCCTTACGAATTCTCATCTATATGCTCCTTATCCGGAAATTCTATGTAATACATGGTTAATACACGATTTATACATTAACTATTACCCTATTATATCGGACTTTACCCGAATTCGCTTGAATGTAAAAAAAGCCCCCACTTGATCAGAGGAGAAATGATCAATGCAGGGGGCGATATCGTTTAGATCCTTACTTCACCAACTGCCCCCGGGTTACCCCGAGCTGGTTGGTGGCTTTCAGCGTTTTCCATACCTGAGTGCCGCTGATTTCGCCGCACAGGGCGCGGTTGTAGAGGTCGATGACCTCATGCACCTGCTCTTTCGTTTCCTCGAGGAACTCGACGCGGTAGCGCGCTACGCCCAGGTCCATGAAGTTCGTCAGGTACTCGGCGCCGGATTGCTCGATGGCGTTGTAGACCGTATTGCGGCAGCCTTCGTCCACCCGGACCGGGTGGGACATGCCGATGCGGTCCTGCAGCGATACCCGGTGCGCTTCGCACGGGCGGCCGCAGTTGGTGTAGTCGGTGCCTTCGCTCAGGAAGGTACAGTATACACAGTGCTCGGTATGGAACATCGGCAAATGCTGATGGATGACGATTTCCATCCGCGACGTGTTCGAACGTTCGAGCAGATCGACCATCTGCTGGATGTTCAGGTCGTACGACGGCGTAACGATGTCGCAGCCGGCTTCCAGGAACAGGTTCACCGCTTTATGGTTGGCGATGTTCAGCGAGAAATCGCCGATCAGCTGCGGATGTTTGGCATCCGGGTTCTGCATCCGTTCGCGCAGATAGAAATACAGCGCGCCGGTGTTGCGCACCAGCACGGCGTCCGGCTGGAGGCGCAGGATGTTTTTGTGGATGCCGTTCTCGATCGGCATATGGATGCGCGGCGTCACCAGCGCAATCCGCTTGCCGGCCGCATGAACGAGCTCTACCGCTTCCTTGAATTGCTTGATGAATTCGAAATCGGCGTAGATGGATTCGACGCCGGCTTCCAGCGCAGCCTCCACCTGCGGGAGGCTGCGGCACAGCGCGGTGAGCTCCGCCTCACCGCGGGCCACCGGCGATGCGCTGCGCGCCGCATCGCCGAACACGTCCACCGCCCGTTTCACGTATACGGGCGGCTTCGGGCGCTCGCCAGCGAGCAGCTCCACCGCACGGCGGCGGATACTGTTCAGCTCGCGCATGGGCAAGATGACGTCGCCTTGCAGGTCGACGTCCAGCTTCTCCAGCTGGAACACGGTGCCGCCCAAACGGCCGAACTGCTCTTCGAGCAGCGCGTAATCCATCGGCCGTTTCTTGGCGACTTCCAGTTCCAGCTCCGAATCCACCTGGACCGTTGTGCCTTTCTGCACATCGGTCCAGATCGTCGTCAGCAGGCCGCCGGCATGGCCGAATGCTCTCACATGCACCGGAAAGACCCGGTACGGCTTATCCGTCTCGAACGTTTGGCGCAGGCGCTTGTCCAGCGCCGGGTCGTTCGTTTTCCAGATGCGGTCGCCGACATGCACCTTATGCAGGTCCACGTCGCTGCGGCCTGGTACGATATCGACGATCCAGCCCTCGCCCGCTTCGCCTTCGATCTTGACGCCTTTGCGGCGCAGATCATAGATACGTCCGCCTTCTTCCGGCTTGGTCGGATCCCCGGCGTCAAACACGATGCCGTCCCCGCGCTTCAGCGGCGCTTCGATTTTGCACACGACGCCGTCGCGCAAAATTTTCTCCACGCGTCCGACATAGACGCCGCGGCTTTTCGGGAACGTGCCGTCTACCAGCTTTTTATTGTTCGTGCCTTCCAGGAAGCCATGCGTAAACCCGCGCGAAAAGCTCTGCTGCAGCTCGCGCATCTCCTCCTTGCTCGGCTTCGTGTCGTCTCCTTCGAAGTAGCGGTCGATCGCCTTGCGGTATTTGCTGACCACGTTTGCGACGTATTCCGGGCTTTTCAGGCGCCCTTCGATTTTGAACGAAGTGACCCCTGCTTCGATCAGCTCCGGCATCAAATCGATCGCCGCCAAATCCTTAGGCGAAAGCAAATACGCAACGTCGCCCATCGGCTTTTGCTCGCCGTCGACCATCAGGTCGTACGGCAGGCGGCATGCCTGCGCGCATTCGCCGCGGTTCGCCGAGCGGCCGCCCCACATTTCCGAGGTCAGGCACTGACCGGAATAGGAAACGCAAAGCGCGCCGTGCACGAAAACCTCCATCGGCAGCTTCGCCTGCTCCCCGATTTTCTGAATCTGCTTCAAATTGTTTTCGCGGCCCAAAACCACGCGTTCCATGCCCCAAGGTTTCGTAAATTCGACGGCCTCCGGGGACGTGATCGTCATCTGCGTGGATCCGTGAATCGGAAAGTCCGGAGAAATTTCACGGATCATTTTGACGAGCCCCAGGTCTTGGACGATGACGGCGTCAACGCCTGCGTCGATGCACGCATCGATCAGCTCTTTGGCGTCCTCCAGCTCGTTTTCGAACACCAAAATATTAAACGTCAAAAACCCTTTTACGCCGTAGCTATGCAAAAACGACATGATTTCCGGAAGCTCGGCCATCAAAAAGTTGTTGGCGCGCGCCCGGGCGTTAAACTTCTCGACGCCAAAAAAGATCGCGTCCGCCCCGTTCGCCACCGCTGCCCGCATGCAATCCCAATCGCCGGCCGGCGCAAGCAGCTCCACATCTTCCCTGCGCAATGCTTTTGTGCTCATGTATATCCTCCCAAACCGGCTTTTGCCGGTTGCTGTAGTTTTTTGTTTCTATTAATCCAAGTTATTTTCTTCAAACTCTTATAACCTCTTCAACTTATCTAGTTTACCAGACATCCCGCAATCCATCTACTACGACCGAGCGATCCACGGGTGGTGGATTTTGCAAACATGCACGCTATCATTTTGGTCAAAATAGAGGCCGGCCATTCGGGCCATGAAGGCATCTCATATGGATCTCGGACTATACAGCTCTTCCTTCTTTTCAAAAAAACGCAAGCAGCCCCTTTGAGGAGCCGCTTGCGGTCAGTCGATGATGGATTTTATGAGTGTCTATGCTCGTTCCTTATTTCGCTTTTTCCGTCAACGCAAACGAATTCAGCGTCTGCTCCAACGCCGCTTTTTGCAGCTCGGTCGCATTGGCGTCATTAAGGGACGCGCTGATCGTGTAGACGACGTCGTCCTTTTGCAGCAAAATCTGGCGCGCGCTGTATGGGATGCCGTCCTTCACCTGGTGCACCGTGATTGAAACGGCCGGAACGCCGGCAAAGGTGATGTTTTCGGTCTTTTCGACCTTCAGGTCCTTCTGGTATTTCGCGGCCTCCACGTAATACGCTTTGAGCTGGCTCGCCGTCGCATCCAAGGAACCCGACTTCTCGGCTGTAATCCGGAATCTCCCTCCGACAAACTGATATTCGACGGGAGATCTTTCGAATTTATCCTGGACCGCGGTCCAGTACTGCGGAATGTTGATTTTGTATCCGAACGCCTTGGACTGCTTCGTCGTCGCTTTCGTTTTACTGATCAGGAAGGCGTCTTCCTCCATTTTGCCAAACGTGTCGGAGACGACGTCAAAATCGATCTCAATGGACTTCATCAAATCCTTGAATTTGTTCAAGTCCTCTTTGTTGGCCTCCGGCACGGCGTATTCGGCATAATAGCGGTAGCCGTTATGAAGCACCATCACTTCGTATTCCGTCATCCAGCCGTCGCCGTAGTTGTACCGGACCTCGTTGACGAGCCCCTTCTCGCCGGAAATTTCGATCGGAGTCGTGCCTACGAATTGATAAGCATCCTGCACAAAAGCCTCTTTGACCCACGTTTTCAAATCCTCGCTCCACTGCTCCAGGCTTTCGCCTTTCGGCGAGGAGGAGACGTCCAGCTTCAGATAACTTCCCTTTTTGCTTTCGTAATACATATTGGCATTGTCGACGCTCCAGCCTGCAGGCACGTCCAGAGAAACGCCGTAATCGTCGTTCCCTTCGCGGCGCATGCCGTTTTGGACGGTGGAAAGGTCTTTTACCGTTTTATCATAACCGTTGTAGCCGATGCTGAACGAATCCAGGAATCCGGCATACCGTTTCAAATCTTTGTAGTTCGTTGCCTTCAGGTCGGCAAAATACACCTCGTATACCCGGCCGTTCGCGTAATAGCTGCGGTTTTCCCAGAATGTCCCGTCCCCGTCTTTGCTGATGATCCGGGCATACGGCACTTTGGCCTGCGGGAAGCTTTCCCGGTCCACCACCAATTCGCCGGCATCCTTCGCGTCGCTTACCAGCATCTCAAGCAGCTCGTCCGCTCCGAGCTTGACGTCCTGATCATTTGTGTGAACCTCGACGTAATAGGTATTCTCCGCATCCCCGAACGACACGATGCTCTCATCCTGCTCCGAATCGCCCAGAAGCAGGCCGCTCGGGTAGTTCATCGACCATTGATAGTAGCTGTTGCCGATTTTCGTCTTGCCCTGATCGGTGTCAATGCCCGGATCTTCCGGATCACCGGTATCCGACGGCGCGAGGCTGACGACAAGCGTTCCCGTGCTTCCCGGCGCCAATTCCGCCCCGATGCCTTCGGCAACCAATCTGAGCGGGGCCATCAACGTTCCCGATACCATCGCCGGCGCGGCATCCAGCTTTATTTTACGCCCGTCGACCCAAGCGGTATGGCTCCCGATCGTCATGGAGACCGTATGCGGCCCATACATCACTTTCACGACGTTTTCGCCTTCAAGCCGTATCTGGCTGCCAAATGCGCGTTTGAACAACCCCAGCGGAACCATCAGCGTTCCGTGGTCCAAATACGGTTTTGCGATCTTTTCGTCTTTTCCGTTCAGCAAAGCCGAGGTGCTTCCGGCCTTTACTCTAAACGATAGTTTCTCCGCCGCATTGTCGGCCCACGCCGGCATCGCCGCCGAAAATACGATGCTTCCCGCCAATAACGCGGAACCCCATTTCAAAACCCCGTTTCTCTTCATCCGTGCATGTCCCTTCCCCATTAAAATTCATCTCCGGCATCGCCCGCTGCCGCTTCCCCGATGGCGTCCTCCCCGAGCTCCGCCGTCAGCACGAGCTTGCGGACCACGATATCGCCGTCGCTCTGCATCAGCAACTTGACCGTTTGTCCAGGCATATAGGCTTTGAACAATTCGTTGATGTCCACGATCGATGTGACGCGTTTGCCGTCAATGCTGTACAGGACGTCATTTTCGCGGATGCCGGCCTTCTTCGCTTCCTCGGAGACGACCTTCGTGATGGTCAAAGGATCCTGCGTCGGCAGCCCCACGATCGCGGACCAGCTCTCCTCCATACTGAATCCAAGGCTTGGCCGCTTGACCTCGCCGTATTTAAACAGCTGGTTGATCACGTACTGCACCGTTTCCGACGGAATCGAAAATCCCATATTTTCCACGCCGACCGCCGAAAACTTCATGCTGTTGATGCCCAGCACTTCGCCTTTCATGTTGACGAGCGGTCCGCCGCTGTTGCCTGGATTGATCGCCGTATCGCTTTGAATCAACCGGTACGAGGCGTTAATGGCCCTGTTCAGGCCGCTGACCACGCCCACGGTTGCAGAATTGCGAAAAGAGAACGAAATCGGCGTGCCAATCGCCACGACCTTTTCCCCGACCTGGGCGTTTTGTGCCGACTTGGCGAACACGGCCGGTTTCAGATTGGAGGCATTGATTTTGATCAAGGCCAAATCGCTGATTTCATCGACATATGTATCCGTAATTTTATACGTTTTGCCGTCCGCAGTGACAACGACGGTGCTTTGCAGTCCGTTCACGACATGGGCGTTGGTCACGATCCAGCCGTTCGGCCGAATGATAACCCCCGTGCCATGCATCAAGTTGTTGCGGTCTGCCGTGGTTTGTCCTGCCGGAGCCCGGCCGATAATGCCGACGACGGACGGCGAAATGTCTTTCACGATTTGCGGAACCGGATCGGCAGCAACTTTCAGCGGATTCGGCACCGCAGTTTTTTGATTTTTGGCAGCCGCGGCCGCCGTCGCCGTTTTGGCTTTTGCAGTCCCTTGCTTCGCTGCGGTTTGCGCGCCGGCTTGAGCGGCACCGCTAAGCAGCAGCAGGGTGCAGAACAGTATCATGACCCTCTTTTTCCCCATAGGCTTCATCGTCCTCACCTAGCCTCATTTTTCTAATTTTACACATTATTGGTGCTTCTCCCCTGAACCTTAATGCCAAATGTAACACAGAATATAAAAGTGTACAATTCATCCGTAGCCCTATCTTTTAAAGGCGAAAAAGGAACATATACCGACAGTGATTCCGACCCCTGAACGTCGCGGACGAATGCTCTGCGGGTCGGGCGAAGCGCCGGGCCTTCCTATGTATCAGCGTATAAAAAAAGACCCCTTCTACGCCCCAGGGCGCAAGGTGTCTTCGTCATGCTTTGCGTAAATATCGGCCTAGCTTAACCAGTTTTGAACCATGGCATAATCGGAAGCAAGGAAAACCAGCAAGCAAATGATGCTGAATCCGATTGCAAACTTGTTCTTGACCGGCTGTCTGATCAAACGAATGGTTCCGATCAAAATAAGCAGCGTAAACAGTATCATAAAAATATCAAAGGTGTTGAATTTGGATGCGGCTGATGCAGCAGCTTCTGCAAGCAACATGATTGGACCTCCTCTATGAACGTTCGCTCGTTTTTACATATCTCCTTACATGTTATCCTTCTGCCGGGGCAGATGCAAGACTTTCCCTTCAAAAAGCCTGCAAAAAGTTGAAATTGTCATGAATTTGCCTATTTTTGGATAACGATGCCGTGAGAAGGATACTTAAAAAGACCTGAACCTGCTTTGTCATAGTATGGGTTTATTCGTCCCAAAATATGTTCGGAACAACCAAAACACTCCCACAAAACGGGGTTGATGGCTTCGAATCCGAATCAAGGACTTTGCAGGGACCCCGGAATTTATCCATATGTTGTAGAAAAAGAAACCGCCGGAGTTTCCCTCCGGCGGCCATGTCTCCGCTGCCTGGAAACGAGAATCAGCTGCTTACCTTCATCGCTTCGGTGCGCGCCGTATCCCGTTCCAAAATAGGCTTAAGATATTTCCCGGTATAGGAAGCCTCAACCTGGACGATCTGCTCCGGCGTGCCGGTCGCGATGATCGTTCCGCCGCCGCTGCCGCCTTCCGGCCCGAGATCGATCAAATAGTCGGCCGTTTTAATGACGTCCAGATTATGCTCGATGACAAGCACCGATTCGCCCGAATCGACCAAACGGTGCAGCACGGTCAGCAAGCGGTCGATATCGTCCACGTGAAGCCCCGTCGTCGGTTCGTCAAGAATGTACATCGTTTTGCCGGTACTGCGGCGGTACAGCTCGGAGGCCAGCTTCACGCGCTGCGCTTCGCCCCCGGACAACGTCGTGGCCGGCTGCCCCAACGTAATGTAACCGAGGCCCACGTCAAGCAGCGTTTGCAGCTTCCGGTGGATTTTCGGGATGTTTTTGAAAAACTCCGTTGCGTCCTCCACCGTCATTTCCAACACATCGGCGATGCTTTTGCCTTTGTATTTGACCTCCAGCGTTTCGCGATTGTAGCGTTTGCCTTTGCACACTTCGCAAGGCACGTACACGTCCGGCAGGAAGTGCATTTCGATTTTGATGATTCCGTCCCCGCGGCAGGCTTCGCAGCGCCCGCCCTTGACATTGAAGCTGAAGCGTCCCTTTTTGTACCCGCGGATTTTCGCTTCGTTCGTTTGCGCGTAAATGTCGCGGATATCGTCGAACACGCCGGTATATGTCGCAGGGTTCGAACGCGGCGTACGCCCGATCGGAGACTGATCGATATCGATGACCTTTTCCAAATGCTCGAGGCCCCGGATTTCCTTATGCGCCCCCGGACGCACTTTCACGGCTTTGTTCAGCTCTTTCGCAAGCGTTTTATACAAAATCTCGTTGACCAGCGTCGATTTCCCGGAGCCGGACACGCCCGTTACGGCCGTGAATACGCCGACCGGTATTTTGACGTTCAGGTTTTTCAGGTTATTCTCGCGCGCGCCGCGGATTTCCAGCCAACGGCCGTCCGGTTTTCTCCGGTTCGGGTTGACGGGAATGAACTTCCGGCCGCTTAAATATTGTCCGGTCAAGGAGTTCGGATCTTCCATGATTTGCTTCGGCGTCCCTTTTGCGATGACGCGTCCGCCATGAATGCCCGCCCCCGGACCAATGTCAATGATATAATCGGCGGCGAGCATCGTATCCTCGTCATGCTCGACGACGATCAGCGTGTTGCCAAGATCCCGCATATGCTCCAGCGTCGCGATCAGCCGGTCGTTGTCGCGCTGGTGCAAGCCGATGCTCGGCTCGTCCAAAATGTACAGAACCCCCATCAAGCTGGAACCGATTTGGGTCGCGAGCCGGATCCGCTGGGCTTCTCCGCCGGACAAGGTTCCCGCCGCGCGGCTGAGCGTGAGGTACTGCAAACCGACGTTGACAAGGAATCCCAGCCGGCTGTTGATTTCCTTCAGAATCAAATGGGCGATGGAGCGTTCCTTTTCGCTCAGCTCCAGCGAATCGAACAGCTGCATCGCGTCGCCGATCGACAAGCTGGTCACGTCGGCGATATTATGTCCGCATACCGTTACCGCGAGCACTTCCTTTTTCAAACGATGCCCTTTGCAGACTTCGCATGGTTTGGCGCTCATGAAGTTTTCGATGAACTCGCGGATGCCGTCCGAAGCGGTTTCGCGGTAACGGCGCTCGAGGTTCGGAATGATGCCCTCGAACACGACGTTCGCTTCCTTCCGCTGCCCAAAGTCATTTTCGTAACGGAATCGGACCTTTTCGTTGCCGGTTCCATACAGCAGCTTGTCCATGTCCTCTTTTTTCAGCTGGCTGACCGGAACGTCCTGCGGAATGCCGTAATGCTCACATACGGAGCTGAGGAACTGCGGATAATAATTGGAGGTGCTACCGGTCCAAGCCAGGAACGCCCCTTCTTCGATGGATTTTTCCATGTCCGGGATGAGCAGTTCCGGATCCACGATCATTTTGACGCCGAGACCGTCGCAAGCCGTACAAGCCCCGAACGGGCTGTTGAACGAAAACATGCGCGGAGACAGCTCTTCCATGCTGAAGCCGCAAATCGGGCAGGCAAAGTTGGAGCTGAAACGCAGTTCCTCCTGGCCGATGATATCCACGAGAATTTGACCGCCGGAAAGCTTGAGCGCCGTCTCGATCGAATCCGCAAGCCGGGCTTCGACGCCTTCCTTAATGACGATCCGGTCCACGACCACTTCGATCGTATGTTTCTTGTTTTTCTCAAGTTCGATATTTTCGGAAAGATCCCGCAGTTCCCCGTCGACGCGAACCCGCACGAAGCCTTGTTTCGCCACGTCGGCGAACAGACTTTTATGCTCGCCCTTGCGTCCGGACACGAGCGGAGCCATCAGCTGGAGTCTCGTTTTTTCCGGGTAGGACATGATCCGGTCGACCATCTGTTCCACGGTTTGGGAGGTAATCTCGATGCCGTGCTCCGGGCAATGGGGATGCCCGATTCTCGCGAACAGCAGGCGGAGATAGTCGTAGATTTCCGTTACCGTCCCTACGGTTGAGCGGGGGTTGCGGCTGGTCGTTTTTTGGTCGATGGAAATGGCCGGGGAAAGGCCGTCGATCGAATCCACGTCCGGTTTCTCCATTTGGCCCAAAAATTGGCGCGCGTACGCGGACAAAGACTCCACGTAACGGCGCTGGCCTTCGGCATAAATCGTATCAAAGGCCAGGGAGGATTTACCCGATCCGCTTAATCCCGTCAGTACGACAAACTTGTCCCGCGGAATGGTAATATCGATGTTTTTCAGATTATGAGCCCGTGCGCCTTTGATGACGATATTTTCGCTTGCCAATGCTCGTTCATCTCCTTTGGATCATAAAGCCGGCGTTCTTTGCGAGCTTTATGGCATCAGTTTGTTTATGATAACGCCATAATGACGTTTCTAATATTCACAAAGAGAACGACCTGCGATTCGTGGCCGTTCTCTTCTCTTGTTTCAACTTGCAGTTATTCCGCCTTCAGCTCCAGCAAAGCATCGCGAAGTTCGGCGGCGCGTTCGAACTGGAGGTTTTTGGCCGCTTCCTTCATCTCTGCCTCCAGGCGCTG
Source organism: Paenibacillus sp. YAE3 (assembly GCF_057546105.1). NCBI lineage: Bacteria > Bacillati > Bacillota > Bacilli > Caryophanales > Paenibacillaceae > Paenibacillus > Paenibacillus sp. YAE3. Next base: position 47,039 of record NZ_BAAIYF010000012.1, read on the forward strand.
AATAACCGATTGGCGTTCCTTCTTCGACATTTTGCCTGCAGCGTCCGACAAGTATTCCGCCTTCGATTCGGCGACCTTCGTCGCTTCGATGACGTCGCGGACCTTTTTGCGGATCGTCTGCGGCGTAATGCCGTGTTTCTCGTTGTATTCGATCTGCATTGCGCGGCGGCGGGCCGTTTCCTTGATCGCCTTATCCATCGACTCGGTCATCTGATCGCCGTACATGATGACGAACCCTTCCGAGTTCCGCGCCGCGCGGCCGATCGTCTGGATCAGCGAGCGTTCGGAACGCAGGAAACCTTCCTTGTCCGCATCCAATATCGCGACAAGCGATACCTCCGGCAGGTCCAAGCCTTCACGCAGCAGGTTGATGCCGATCAATACATGGAACACGCCCAGCCGGAGATCCCGCAATATCGCCATCCGCTCCAGCGTCTTGATATCGGAATGCAGGTACCGGACCTTGATGCCGATCTCCTTCAAATAATCCGTCAAATCCTCCGCCATCTTCTTCGTAAGCGTCGTCACCAGCACGCGTTCGTCGCGATCGATCCGTTCCCGGATCTCCCCGATCAGGTCGTCGATCTGCCCTTCGGTCGGGCGAACCTCGATGATCGGATCCAGCAGTCCCGTCGGACGGATGATCTGCTCGACCATCGTATCGCAATGCTCCATCTCGTACGGTCCCGGCGTCGCCGACACGTAAATGATCTGGTTCACCTTTTCCTCGAATTCCTCGAATTGCAACGGACGGTTATCGAGGGCCGAAGGAAGGCGGAATCCATGATCCACCAGCACCGTCTTCCGGGCCCGGTCCCCGTTGTACATCGCCCGGATTTGCGGCAGCGTGACATGGGATTCGTCGACCACGATCAAAAAGTCGTCCGGAAAATAATCGAGCAGCGTATACGGCGTTGCGCCGCGCTCGCGGAAGGTCAAAGGACCGGAGTAATTCTCGATCCCGGAACAGAAGCCGATCTCCTTCATCATCTCGATGTCGTAACGCGTACGCTGCTCGAGCCGCTGAGCCTCCAGCAGTTTGCCTTCAGAACGGAAATATTCCAGCCGCTCCTCCAGCTCGCGTTCGATGTTTTGTAAGGCGACCCGCATCGTCTCTTCCTTCGTAACGAAGTGGGAGGCCGGGAAGATGGCCACATGCTCGCGTTCGCCGACCAGTTCTCCGGTCAGGACGTCGATCTCCGTGATCCGTTCGATCTCGTCCCCGAAGAACTCGACCCGGATGGCCCTCTCGCCGTTCGAAGCCGGGAAAATTTCGAGGACGTCGCCGCGGACGCGGAACGTGCCGCGAACGAAGTTGATGTCATTGCGTTGGTACTGGATGTCGACAAGGCGGGACAAGATCTGGTTGCGCGGCTTTTCCATGCCGACGCGCAGCGACAGCAGGAGGCTGGAATATTCGGAAGGCGAACCGAGGCCGTATATGCACGACACGCTGGCCACGATGATCACGTCCCGGCGCTCGAACAGCGAGCTCGTCGCGGAGTGCCGCAGCTTGTCGATTTCCTCGTTGATGCTCGAATCTTTTTCGATATAGGTATCGGATGATGGGATATAAGCTTCCGGTTGGTAGTAATCATAGTAGCTGACAAAATAGTCCACCGAATTGTTCGGAAAAAATTCCTTGAATTCGCTCGCCAGTTGGGCCGCCAGCGTCTTGTTGTGGGCGATCACCAGCGTCGGGCGATTGACCTTGGCGATCGTCTGCGCGATGGTAAACGTCTTTCCCGTTCCCGTTGCCCCAAGCAAAGTCTGGTGTTTTTTCCCTTGCTTAAGTCCTTCCACCAGTTCCCCGATCGCCTTGGGCTGGTCGCCCTGCGGCTTGTAGTCCGAGATCAGCTCGAACGGTTTGGTACTGACGACAATATCACTCATTGCCCAACATCACCCTTATCATCTAAAATAGATATTCTAAACTATATGTCGAGATTTCCCGATAATATGAATAGGAAAATCTTTGTTGAAATAGGAATGCTTGTTCCCGTCTATTATACTCTGATCACCTGCTCTATGCAAACCCTAACTCAAGGATAGGAGTGGTAACGACAACATGGAAATTACGACGATCATCGGCATTCTGGCCGGCCTTGCCGCGCTGGTGGGAGGCTTTTTATGGGAAGGGGGCCAAATAAACGGACTTATGCAGGGAGCGGCGGCGCTCATCGTGTTCGGAGGCACCATCGCCGCCGTCGTCATCAGCTTCCCGCTCGCACGGCTTAAAACGATCCCCCAAGCGCTCCGTTTCGCCTTTACCCGGCAGACGGACAATCCCGAACAGCTCATCGACGATTTGGTCAACATGGCCGCGTCGGCCCGGCGCAACGGCGTATTGTCCCTCGAGCAGCTCGTGCAGGATCATCCCAACTCGTTTTTGCGCGAAGGCATTCAGATGGTCGTGGACGGAACGGAAGAAACGCTGCTGAGGCAAATCATGGAATTTGAGATCGATGCGGCCGAACACAAACATGAAGGATATGCCAAAATGTTCGAATCCGCCGGCGGGTACGCCCCGACGATGGGGATCATCGGCACCGTCATGGGACTCATCCACGTGCTCGGCAGCCTGACGGAGCCGACCGAACTCGGCCCTTCCATCGCGGTCGCCTTTACGGCCACGTTATACGGCGTTGCCGTCGCCAATATTATCTTTTTACCCATTGCATCGAAGATTAAGTCGCGCAGCGCCGATGAAATTCAAACGATGGAGCTGCTGGTCGAAGGCATTCTGGCCGTCCAGAACGGCGAACACCCGAACCTCGTGCGCAAAAAACTTTTATCCTTCACGCCGGAGGAACGCCATTTAGCGTCCGCGCCCGCGATGAAGGAGGGATTCCATGAGACAGCGGAGTAACCGGCGCAAACGCGACAAAGGCGGGGAAAGCGGCCAGGACCGGTGGCTGATCACTTATGCGGACCTGATCACGCTGCTGCTCATCTTTTTCGTTCTGATGTTTGCCATGAGCCGGCTGGATACCGAAAAGTATAAAGAAATCACGCAATCGCTCCAGAACACGTTCCGCAGCGGCGATTCGCTTCTGAGCCAAGGCTCGGGCATCACGGGCACCGCGGATAAGTATACGCACAGAAATCCGGACGTTACGTCGAAATCCGATCAGCAAAAAAAAGGAGCGGACCAGCTCTCGGACCGCGAGCTAGCCTTCCGCAAACAGGAGCAGGAGCTGCAAAACCTGATGAAGGTCATCTCCAAATACGTGAAGGACAACAAGCTCGAAGACCAAATTTTCGTCGCCGACCAGCCGCAGGGAATCTCCATCACGCTGAGCGACAAGTTGTTGTTCGACGTCGGCAAGGCCGACCTCAAACCGGGGGCGATGCCCGTCATGGACAAGCTGGCCAGCTTGTTTAAGGAGCTGAACACCGTCATCAGCATCGAAGGCCATACGGATAACCTGCCGATCGTGTACGCTTCGAGATATAAAGACAACTGGGAGCTTTCCGGTGCCCGGGCGCTCTCCGTCCTGCGTTATTTCCTGGACGAAAAGCATCTGGATGCCCGGGAGTTCCAATATGCGGGCTACGGCGATACCCGGCCGGCGGCGGACAACCGAACCGAGGCGGGGCGGCAGAAAAACCGGCGCGTGGAAATCATCGTGCTGCGACAGTTAAAAGAGTAGCCGAAACATGAAAGGCGGGGAACCGATCGTTCCCCGCCTTTTGCGTTGTTTCGCGCCTCACTGCATCCGGGCTGATTCGCCTTCGCTTGGCTTGCCGAGCTGCAGTTCGTTTGTTTTGGTTTTGGCCTGCACCTTCATGGCGACCAACTGAAAGATGCTGACCGGCTTCATCACGAGGACGACGCCCGCATCCGGATCCGGCGCCAAAATGACGCCGAGCTGATGGTGTTCGCCGGCATAGATGGCGCGCTGCAAAAACTTGCTTTCCCCCTGCAAATTCCGGACCTCAAGCTTGCAGAAGGCCGGATTTTTCCGCAAGGCGGCATGCATTTGTTCCTTGGTTCGGATGCTGATCCCGTTGATTTTGACGATGGATTCCCCCGCCTTGATCCCAATCTCCTGGGCCGGGCTGCCCGGAATGACGGCAAGCACCTTCAATCCCTCCTGCGGGTGTACGAACATCGGACTGTTCTGCTGCTCTTCCAATCGGCTGTACCACAGCAGCCCTTCATGAACGAGGAAGCTGACGAGGGCGGCGGCGATCATCAGCGGCTTCCACCACGCCGCCAGCAAGCTGAGTCCCAGCAGCACGATGCCGTAGACCAGCAGCCGTCTAAAGGTTTTGTCCGCTTTGGCCTGCGGCAGCATGCTTTGGGTCATTTCGCTGAAACCGATGATGACCGGCAGCGCCGCCATGCTGAACCCTGCGCTCCAGCCGTCTCCCCCAAGCAGCGGCGTCCACGGCAGCAGCTCCCCTCCCGTCTGCGCCGGGATCAGGAGGAACAGCGGGATCGGCCAAAACGCCTGGATTTGATACGCTCCGACCAGCTTGCCGCGTTTGCTTTCCATAAATACCGGGTTTGCGAAGCCTGCTCCCTGCAGCTTGACGAGCAAGGCCTCGGCCAGGTGCAAAACGGCGACGAGCGCGAGCAGCGCCGGGATGTCCAGCTCCCTTACGGTATCGACGGCCGTTCCCGCCATCCCCGCGGGATGAAACCCGGGGAAAAAGCCAAGCACGAACTGAATGACGCCGAGCACGCCGATCGAATAGGCAAAACATAAAAATCTGACGCGGAAAAGCAGCAGGATGATCGCGACGATCCAAATGCAAACGACGGCCCCGGCCGTCAGCGAGATCCCGAGAAAAAGAATAACGACGGACACGGAAAGGCCTGCCAGCAATCCGCCGATAAAAGTACGCCACGTCTGAAGACCCCAGCTATGCAGCCTCACATGAAAAAGCTTGCGCTCCAGCAGGACCTGCCTGCGGTACATCAGCATGATAAACAGGATCGAAATATAATAAAACGGCTGCATCAGCAGCTGTACGATCGCATCCGTAAAGTTCCACAGCAATTCCAAGGCGACTTCCAAACGACGCCACTCCCCTTTCTGGATGTTTTTCGAATCCGCTTTATTTTCAGCGGACGCTACAAGCAAGAAAAAAAGAAGGCTCAAGAGCCTTCTTTAATGTTTCGACGCGGTTGCCGTGATTTCCTTCTGGACCTCGGCAATCGCCGCTTTGAGCTGATGATCGAATTTCGGATCGCGAATGCGTTTGATCAGCTCGTTTTCCAGAGCTTCGGCCGTTTTGGCGTCAATGACGCCGGTTACGCCCAGCTTCTGCGCTTTCTGGAACGATTTGACCGCGGAGGCGGTTTTTTCGTCGAAAAATCCGTCCTTGCGGCCCGGCTTGTAGCCGAGTCCGTCCAGCATGACCTGCGCGCTTTTGACGTCGGCATTGTTCATGTTGGATTTCAGCGCGGTTTCTTTGTTGATCGGCGCCACCGAGAAATAATCCGGCTGCGCGACCGCGATGTCAGTCTTGAGGCCTTTTTGGTGAATCCAGCTTCCGTTCGGCGTCAGCCATTTGGCAATCGTGATTTTCAGCAGGCTGCCGTCGTCAAATTGTTTGCTGAAGCTGGTTTGCACGGTGCCTTTGCCGAAGGAGTTTTCGCCCATCAGTTTCGCTCCGGCCGACTGCTGCAGCGCCCCTGCCAAAATTTCGGATGCGCTGGCGCTTCCTTTGTTCATCAGCAGCGTGACCGGATAAGGCTTGCCGCTTCCCTTGGAAAGGTTCTGCTCCCGTTTCTTGTTTTTGTCTTCGACTTGAACGATGACTTTGCCTTTCGGCACGAACTGCTCGGCAATGTCGATGACGACGGAGAGAACGCCGCCCGGATTGTTGCGGACATCGATGACCAGCCCCTTCATGCCTTCCTTCTCCAGCGTGGAAAGCTCCTGTTTGAAACGTTCGCCGGTATTCAGCGAGAATTGGGTGATCTCGATGACCCCGATTTTGCCGGGCTCCATATGGGCTTTGACCGTCTCGACGTCAACGTCGTCGCGGATGATGGTATATTCGATCGGCGCGGCCGAGCCGCTGCGTTTGATCGTCAATTTCGCCTCGCTGCCTTTCGGGCCGCGGATTTTGGCGACGGCATCGTTCAGTTCCAGGCCATGAAGCGATTCGCCGTTGACGCTTAAAATGATGTCTTTCGCACGGATGCCCGCCTTCTCGGCAGGCGAACCTTTAATCGGCGACACCACGACGACGTTCCCGTTCTCGGACGAAACCTCGGCACCGATGCCGCTGAACGATCCTTCGATCGACTCCTCGAACTCCTCGGCCGTCTTTTTGCCCATGTAAGAGGAATACGGGTCGTCAAGGGATTGGGTCATCCCGTTAATGGCGCCGTCGAGCAGTTTGGTGCGGTCCACGTCCTGATAATAATTCGACTGGATGAGGTCCAGGGCCGTGCCCAATTTTTTCGCTTCATCCGGCTTCAAGCCGCCGGCTGCGCTAGCGAACACGCTTTTCCCCAGAGCCGATTGATTGGCTATGCTGGAACCTGTCAATGCAAGCGTCAGCGCGCTTCCGCAAAGCATCGCCAGAAGGACCAGAAATACGACCGTACGTTTTTTCATGTGTGATCACCGCCTTTTATTTTCCGGCCAAGCCTTGTAGGGACCAGTTCTAACCATGGTAGTATATGTCCGGCTTGTACGGAATATTTATGATCTTACAAATAAGGCATCGGATTCACAGGGTTGCCGTTCTCGCGGACCTCGAAATGCAAATGCGGGCCCGTTACCCGTCCCGTCGATCCGGATTCGGCAATCACCTGGCCGCGGCTGACGTGCTCGCCAACCCTCACCTTGATTCCGCCGCTGCGGATGTGGCCGTACAACGTCCACATCCCGCCTCCATGATCGATAATAACACAGTAGCCGTATCCGCTCCACCATTCGGCAAGCGTGACGGTTCCTTCATCCGCCGCGTGGATCGGCGTTCCTTCCGGAACGGCCAAATCGACGCCCGTATGCATTTTGCCGACTTCCCCCGTCACCGGATGGACTCTTCGTCCATACCCGGAAGACACGCGCGCGCCGCTGACCGGCATGTACAACGGTCCGCCGTTGCCGGAGAATCCTCCGGAGCTTGCGACCGACGAGCTGGCCTTTTTCTTGGCCGCCGCGGCGGCTCTTTTCGCTGCCGCGGCCTTCGCTGCAGCCGCGCGTCTGGCGGCCTCTTCGGCTTTCAGCTTGTTTTTCTCCTGCTGCAGCGCCGATCGTTTGCTGACCAGGGTTACGAGCAATGCGTTTTGCTCTTCGCTGAGATCGTCCGAATCCTCGATCTGCTGATCGTATTTGGCGATGAGGATTTGCTTTTGTCTTTCGTTTTCGTCCAGGATGGCTTTTTGGTTTTCCATCTCGGCGTACAGATCCTTCGCCTTGGCATACTGCCCTTCAAGCTCTTTTTTCTTTTCGAGCACGAGCGCTTTATCCTTCTTATGCTGCTCGAGCAGGTCCTTGTCCTGGTCCACGAAGTTTTTGAGCGTGTCCGCCCGTTCCAGGAAATCGGAAAAGCTCGTCGAAGACAGGAGCACTTCCAGGTAAGACACGCTGCCGTCCGTGTACATCAGCCTGACGCGGGATTCCAGCATTTTCTCCCGGGACGCGATCCGGTCCTCCGCCGCGTCGAGCGCGGTGGCCGTCTCGCGGAGCTTGTCCTGGGTTTCGTCGATCTGGACCGAAATCTGGGTCATCTTATTGCTGACCTGCTCGATTTGGTTCAACACGTACTGCAAATTTTGCGTCGTTTTATTTTTATAATGCTGCGCTTCCTGCTTCTGCGATTCGGCCTTTTCCTTTTGCTTTTTGGCCGCCTGCGCCTGCTGCTGCAGCACTCTCATCTCATGTTCGATTTGATCGACGGTTCTCTTTTTGGCGTAGCCCTCGGAGGGCTGGACAACGGCCGCCGCCAGCAAGACAACGGCAAGTACAGAGGCTATCTTTTTCAACTTGCGCTCCCCATCCTTTTCAAATAATCTTCCGTATGGAGTCGCCCTAGCTGCGGGCGCGTTCCTCGCGCGATTAACCTATACCTTCAAAAATTTGCGAATAGAGAGGGTCGTTCCCCACATGCCGATCAGGACGCCGAGCACGATCAGGAGGCCGCCCCACTGCCACAAATCGCTCACGGGCAGCAGCGACATTTGCAGCGTGAAATCGGAGCCCACGGTTGCCGCCAAACGGCTGTACCCGGTAAACAGGATCGCGACCGTGATGATCGAACCGATCAGGCCGATCAGCGTTCCTTCCACGAAAAACGGCCAGCGGATAAACGTGTTCGTCGCGCCCACCAGCTTCATGATCCCGATTTCCCGGCGCCGCGCAAGAATCGTGACCCGGATCGTGTTGGAAATGAGGAACATCGACATCACCGCAAGCCCGGCCACGAAAATGAATCCGATGTTGCGCACCATGCGCGTGACTTTGAACAGCGTTTCAATCGTGCCTTTGCCGTATTTCACCTTCATGATCGGCTGCTGGTCGGCATGGCTCGTGTTTAACGCTTCGATTTTTTTGGAAACAAAAGGAACGGTCGTCGGTTCGTATACTTCGATCTTGAACGCGTCCGGAAGCGGATTGTTGTCCTTGTCGAACCCTTCGAGCAGATCCTTGCCTTCATCGCCCATGCTCTTGCGGAAATCCTCGAGCCCTTGCTCCTTGGAGATGAAGTCGATTTTGCTGACTTCCGGCATGGCGGCAATTTCCTTCTGCACGGTTTCGCGCAGCTTCTGGTCCACGTTCAAATTCAGGTATGCCCGAATCTGCACCTGCTTGTCCGCTTTGTCCGCGATGGCGTTTACATTGAGTACAAGCAGAATAAATACGCCCAAAATGAATAGAGATACGATAATGGATACAATCGATGCGACGGACATCCAGCCGTTGCGGAATATGTTTTTCGCCCCTTCCCGCAAATGCCGCAAGAAGGTGTTAAAAGTCATATCCGTACTCTCCTCTCAGCTGGTCGCGCACGATGTTTCCGTGTTCGATCGCGATGACGCGCTTGCGCATCGTGTTCACGATATCCTTGTTGTGGGTGGCCATGACGATGGTCGTTCCGCGGAAGTTGATTTCGTCCAGAAGCTGCATGATGCCCCAGGACGTTTCGGGGTCGAGGTTACCGGTAGGCTCGTCCGCAATGATTACCGAGGGATTGTTGACGATCGCGCGGGCGATGGCGATGCGCTGCTGCTCTCCGCCGGAAAGCTGGGCGGGCTGGCGGTTCGCTTTGGCCTTCAGACCGACCAGATCCAGCACTTCCATGACCCGTTTTTTCATCTGGCGTTTCGGGGTTTCGATGACTTCCATGGCAAACGCAACGTTTTCATACGCAGTAAGCTTCGGCAAAAGGCGGAAATCCTGAAAAATAACGCCGATGTTGCGTCTGACGTAAGGAATTTTCCGCTGCTTCAGCTTCCCTATATTAAACCCGTTTACGGAGATTTGCCCTTTCGTAGGCACCTCTTCGCGGTATATAAGTTTCATAAAGGTCGATTTTCCTGCGCCGGACGGGCCGACGACATATACGAATTCATTGCGGTCAATCTTGACGGACACCCCTTGAAGCGCATGGGTTCCGTTCGGGTACGTCTTCCACACATCCTGCATTTCGATCACTTCATTATCACTTCCTACATTACATAATTAGCCATTATAATTTCGACATGTTCCAGCTAATTCCTTTAAAAATCTTTCGGAATCACCATGATGTTTTTTATTGTAACAAATTTGTTACCTTTTGAGTACCCGAAATTTTTCCAATTTATTTACATATATATGAAAGACTGCATCAACCGCGTTTAATATGAAGCGAAAAAAGGTGGGAGCCATGAAAAAAGTTCATTTGACGTTGATCATCGTCGCCGCCATGGTGCTGATCGGTTCCGTCGCTGCCGGGGGCATACATCTTTATATCGGCCAAAACACGCTTCCGGATTACATTACCGTCGGCGGCTGGGACGTCGGCGGAAAGAAAAAGGACGAGGTCCTCCGGGAGCTGGACGCCAGGCTGAAACAGCTGGAGGAAAAGCCTCTGACGGTGACGCTTGCCGCGAGCAACGGCCAGGAAGTCAACATGACGCTAAAAACGGCGGGCGTCACGTTCGACGCGGCCGAATTCAAAAAAGCGGTTGCCGCCCTCGACGAAGGCAGCTGGCTGGACCGGCTCAAAGCTCGCCAACGGTTCAAACGGGAATGGACGCTGTCCCCGAGATGGAATCGGGCGCTGATCAAGGAGCGGTTCGGGCCCGCATGGGAGGAAAAACAATTCGGCAGCCCCGTCAACGCCTCGCGCCGCATCGCCAAAAACGACAAGGTGGTCTATACCCCGGAAGTATCGGTGTCCCGGATCGATTGGGACAACTTCACCCGAACGATGACCGCGCTCATTCCCAAAAGCTTCCCCGAGCCCGAAGACGCGGACGTGCCGCTGAAGATAAAGCTTCCTTTATATAACCTGAAACCGAAGGTAACGGTGAACAGCCTGAAGGAAGAAGGCATCGAACGAAAAATCGTCGAGTCCAGCACCGGCCTCGGCTCCAGCGCCTCCGGCAGGGTATACAACGTCAGCTCCGCCGCTAAGGCTATCGACGGCATGGTGTTAAAGCCGGGGGAAATATTCGATTACGGGCAGGTCATCGCAAAGGCCGAGAAAACGTACGGCTTCCGCGAAGCCCCGGTCATTCTGAACGGGAAGCTCGTCCCGGGAATCGGCGGCGGCATCTGCCAGGTGTCCAGTACCGTGTACAATGCGGCGTTGCGGACCGGGCTGGAAATCGTGGAAAGACGCAACCACTCCTTGCCGGTCAGCTATTTGCCCAAGGGGCTCGACGCCACGTTTGCCGAGGGCTCCATCAACTTCCGGTTCAAAAACACGACAGGCAAATCGCTGCTGATCCGCGCTTACGTGGAAGGCAACAATTTGACCGTCAAATTTTTCGGCACGTTTCCGAAAAACACCGAATACGAGCTGGAGACCCGAACCGTCCAGACGCTTCCCGTGAAGGAAAAATTCGTGCAGAACAAAGACATTCCGGCAGGCGCGCAAGAGGTGCTGCAGGAGGGCAAGCCCGGCTACGTCGTGGAAACCTATCAGATCAAGAAGGTGAACGGCGAGACCGTCGAGAAAAAACGCATTTCCCGGGATACGTACCGACCGCAAAGCAGGCTGATCGCCGTAAATAACGGAAGCGCCGAGGCCGGCAGCGATTCCCAAGGCTCCAAAGAGCAGATCGTCGAAGACGGAATCAGCGGCCCGAATTTCTAGCAAACGGGGAGCCTGCAATACAAAAGGCGGCCCTTCGCCAAAAGCGAAGAGGCCGCCTTCTCATCTTATATGGACGAACAGGCGGATGCTGCTAAAGCTCTCCGTCCATCCGATTGCTCTCTAACTCACGGGTTTTGAAGATATTTCGTGATCGCCGATCTGTTCGCGGTATTTCCGAATGGCCAGGTCCAGCCCTTTCGAATATTGGTTCAGCGTTTCGGTTGCAGCTGAAATTTGCTCCATGATGGAGTGGTGCTCTTCGACGGCTTGCGTTACGTTGTTCATTTCCGACATCGTTTTCACGGCGATTTGCTCCGTTTTTTCCATGGTCACGACCAGCTGCTCCGCGCCTGCCGCGATCTCTTCGACGGCCGAGGACACTTCCTGAATTTGACCGGCGACCTCGCCGACCGAAAGCTTGATGAATTCGAACGAGTCTCCGGCTTGGTTCACGACTTTTAGCCCGTTTCCTACTTGTTCTGCCACCAGCTTGGTAGAATCGACCGCCTGCGCCGTTTCCTTCAGGATCGCCGATACGACCTTCGTCACTTGCTTGGCGGAATTGGAGGACTGCTCTGCCAGGTTTCGGATCTCACTGGCAATGACGGAGAACCCTCTGCCCTCATCCCCGAAACGCGCTGCCTCAATGGCCGCATTCAGCGAAAGCAGGTGCGTCTGTTCGGCGATTTCCCGGATCATGGCGACAAACGATACGACTTCGCGCGAGCTCTCGTCCAGCCGGTTCATCATCTCGACCAGGGAACGAACCGTCGTATCGGCTTCGTCCATCTGCTTCATGGCTGCCAAAATTGCTTCCTGTCCTTCCGCGGATTTTTCGGACGATTCGCCTGCCGCCGCAGCCACTTCGTCGGCGCTGCCGGCGATGTGCCGGATCGCGTTGACCACGTCTCCCACCGTATTGGAACTGATCCGGATCATGTCGGTCTGCTGGCTTGCATCTTGGGATACGCCCAGCGTCGCTTCCTTGATCATGTCCGATACGTAAAAGCCCATTTCGGCGCTGGCTTTGACTTCTTCGATGGTACCCGCCATCTGCGAGATTTGGGTATTGAACTCTTCCGATAATTCCTTGTACTGAAGCCCGATCTTATGTATATGATCTTCCGATGCGCCTACAGGCTCGCCGGAGATTCGGCCGCCGGTTACGGCCTGGCCCCGAACGTTCCCGGCCCCTGCCGTACGCAGCAGCCATACCGCGATCCAATAACCGACCGGTACCGTCAAAACAAGGCTCGCGATCAATCCCGCCCAACCGGGCAAACCGCATAAGAGACAAATCAGATTGATGATGACAACAGCTCCCGCAAAATATCCTGCGCCCGCCAGCCCTATTTTTCTATATTGCTTTTGCATGTCGGGATTTTCGACTTTCATGGTGCATTTCACCCACCTATCCGGTTGCACCCGATGTCCGCGGACATCGGGTGCATGTTGTATGGATTAGTTTTTCAAAAACGCTTCCGCGTCTTCCAGCTTTTCAAAGGAATCGACCACTTCGCCAAACATCCGTTTCATTTGAAGTTTGGATACGGCCGAACCGGTGTAGTAAGCCCATTTGGACAGTCCCTTTTGGACCGAAAGATCGCCCAGCGGGCTCAGTTTTTCGGCGACGTCCATCGTAAACAGCTTGCCTTCGCTCAAATCCGTCAGGCCCGTAAATCCTGGCTTGACTCCTTCAAGCGCCTTTTTGAAATCTTCGATGTACTGGTTGACGTTGTCCTTGTTGATTTCGCTCACTTTGACGGTAAGACGGTTCAATCCAGCATCATAATTAATTGTGTACATGCTTTTTCCCCCATTTTTTATCAGGATAGCGAATATCCCGAATAGAATATATTGGTTTTAGCATAAGCAAAAATCATAGATTTGTAAAGAAGAATTTACCGAATTATGTAGAATTATGTCGAATTAAATAAATCCTTCTTTTCTGCAATGATTAAACATCATATGGATCATTTCGCGGTCCAGCGAACTCCACGAAAAGCCAAATTTCGACAATATCTGCGTCGTCTTGCCGGAGAAGATCGTAAAAAATGTCGTAGACACCGTTTCTTCCATCCAGCCGTAATGCAGCATGATTTGTTCGATGACGCGCTTCGATTTTTCATCGTCGTATTGCTTCCCAAGATAATCGACAAATTTGTCGAATGATAGCAGGCCGATCGTTTGGCCGAACGGATTCTCTTGCAAAACGGCGCCGATATTCGCTTCGTGCGGATTGGCGATATGGAACGATTCGTTCCGAAGCGCCCGGGAATCGGCCAGCAGCAAAATCGCCTTGCTTGCCTGATCGACATAGGTAAAGTCGAAGTCGCTGTGCTCTCCCGGCGCGATGCCTAGCTCGAAAAACGATTTCATCGTCGTATAAAACGCGTTGTCCGCGATGTTTTGCTGGAACCTTCCCGTTTCGGAGTGGAACACGATGTTGCCGAGACGGTAGATGTTCGTGACGATCCCGCGCTCCCGTGCGGCCAATACGAGGCGTTCCGCCTCATACTTCGTCTTGGCGTAATAATTTTCGAACCGCTGCCCTTTTTCCAGGTCGTATTCCGTAAAGCACACATGCCGTGCCCCCTCGACGACGCCTGTCGCAACGCCGAGCGTGGAGATGTGGTGCATATGTTTCGGCCGGCCTTCGGCGGCAAAGGCAAGCAGGTTGGCCGTCGCCTTCACGTTCTGCAGCTCGAAATCGGCATAACTTCCGTAATGTTTGACGTTGGCCGCCGAATGGATAATCGCGTCCGTTTGCTGCAGGAGTTTCTCATACGCCTGAGCATCGAGTCCAAACCGGTCCCGGGTAATATCGCCGGCATAAGCATGGATGCGTTCCCGATATGTCCCGAACCAATCCGGTCCGAAGTAATAGGCGCATTTTTGCTTCAGCCGCTCCTCGGCCTCGGCGTCCGACCCTGCCCGAACGATGGCGATGACGTTCCAATCTTTTTCGGTCATCGCCTCCCATAGCAAATGGGCTCCAAGATACCCCGTGGCCCCCGTCAGAAGCACGCTCCCGTATCCGTTCACGGCTGCCGTATCCAGCTGCTCGTAATTTCGGTTACGCTCGTTATACATTGTTTTATCGGCTGAAAGGTCGATATTTTTTAAGCCGGCGTACAGTTCTTTCACCTGCTCGAGCCTGGAGTGGAGATGGTTTGTTTTCGGTTTGATCTTGCTTGCCAGCTCCGCAATCGTCTGATGCTCGAAAATATCGTTCATGCCGATCTCGAACTGCTTCTGCAGCCGGGCGACGACGACCGTCGCTTTCAACGAGTGGCCGCCAAGCTCGAAGAAATTGTCATGGATCCCGACGTTGTCCACTTGAAGCACCGCCTGCCACACCTCGGCCACGGCCTGCTCCGTTTCCGTTCTCGGACCTGCGTAATCCCTGCTTCGACCCTGGGACGCATCGGGCTCCGGCAGAGCCTTGCGGTCGATTTTCCCGTTCGGCGTCAGCGGCATTTCCGGCAGCTGCGTGAAATAAGAAGGAATCATGTAATCCGGCAAGGCCTTGCCGATATGCTCCCGCAGCTCGCTGACGGACATGTCGGCCGTCGCCGTGAAATAAGCGCATAAATAGTGGCCGCCTTTGCCGTCCTCTTTGGCCACGACGATCGTTTCCGACACCGCCGGATGGTTCAGCAGGCAATTTTCGATTTCGCCGAGCTCGATCCGGAAACCGCGGATTTTGACCTGGTGGTCAAGCCGGCCCAAAAACTCGATGGTGCCTTCCCGGGTCCATCTAGCCAAGTCACCCGTTTTGTACATGCGTTCGCCTTTGATGAACGGGTTTGGCACGTAGCGCTCCCGGGTCATGTCCTCGTTGTTGTAATAACCGCGTCCTACGTTGTGCCCGGCAATGTACAGCTCCCCGGCCACGCCGACCGGCTGCGGCTGCAGGTTTTCGTTCACGATGTAAATCTGCGTATTGGCAATCGGCTTGCCGATCGGAGGCAGCTCCGGAATCGCCCCGTTCGGGTCGATCGTATGCGTCGTGACGACATGCGTTTCCGACGGTCCGTAATGGTTATGCAAATAGACGCCGTGCTTTTTCAGGTGGGCGCGGAATTTTTCCGGCACGATGAGCTGTTCGCCCGCCGTGATGACATGTTTTACGGAAGACGGGAAACGGTCCGCGTATTCTTTTTCGTTCAAAATGAACTTCAGGAACGATACCGGCATAAACAGGATTTCGATGCCCTTGGTTTCGATATGTTCCAGCAGGTCGCCGACGCTCATCCGCAGGTCGTTCGTGATCAAATGCAGCGTGCCGCCCGCCAGCAGCGTCGACCAGATTTCCTGCGAGCAGACGTCGAAGCTGATCGTGGTGAATTGCAGCACATTGCCGCCGTAATCGACGTTTGTAGCCTCGTATTCAAAATGAAGCAGATTGACGATGTTCCGGTGCTCGATCATGACGCCCTTCGGCTTTCCGGTGGTCCCCGACGTATAGATGACGTACAGCAGGTCGGACGGTCCGTTCACGTGCGGCAAATCTTCCGTGCGGTCGCCGTAAGCGTCCTCGCGATCGATCAGCAGCGTTTCGCCCCCAAAGGAGACTTGTCCGGCCAGATGCGACTGCGTCAGCAGCAGCCGGGTATGGCTGTTCTCCAGCATGTAGACGACGCGGTCCTGCGGATATTCGGGATCGATCGGCACGTAAGCCCCGCCCGCCTTCAGGATGGCAAGCAATCCGACGATCATCTCGAACGAGCGGTCGACCATCAGCCCGACGACCTGATCCGGCACGACGCCTTTGGCGCGCAGCGTCCAGGCAAGCCAGTTGGCGCGTTCGTTCAATTCGCGGTAGGACATGCTGCGCGGGCCGAAGACAAGCGCAGTTTTCTCCGGCGTACGCCGCGCCTGTTCCTCGAACAAGCCGTGAATCGTCATTTGATCCCGGTAAACCGAATCGGTCGCGTTTAATCCTTTTACGAGGAACTCATGCTCCTTTTCGTCCAAAATCTCGAGTTCGCACAGCATTTTGCCCGGATGGACCAGCGCATCGGCCAACAGCTGCAGGAAACGGGCGCCGAACGCTTCGATGCTTTGCCGTTCGAACAAATCCGTGCAGTACTGAAGGTCGATCCGAATGCCGGCTTCTTCCTCCGTCAAATCGACCATCAGGTCGTATTTCGAGATCGGATGGACATAAGGATAAAGGGACGTTTCCGCACCTTCCAGCCGAAGCTCGAGTTTGCCCGTGTTCTGCATGACGAACAGCGTGTCGAACAGCAGGTTGCGGCTTGGATCGCGCGGAATGTTCAATGAACGAACCAGTTCCTCCAGCTCGTAATCCTGATGTTCGAAAGCGCCGAGCAGCGCCGTCTTCACCTCCTGCAGCAGCTGCATGAAGGATTTGCGCTTTTCGGGATAGCAGCGGACAGGCAGCGTATTGACGAACATGCCGATCACGGCGTGAAGCTCTTCGCGCAACCGTCCGGCAACCGGGACGCCCGTAATGATGTCCTCCTGGTTCGTGTAGCGGGACAGCAGCGCGTGATAACCCGCAAACAGCACCATAAACGGCGTGACGCCGGAATCGAGCGCGAACTTTTTAAGCCGGTCGGCCGTCTCTTCGGGAAGCCT
Source organism: Paenibacillus sp. YAE3 (assembly GCF_057546105.1). Classification (NCBI taxonomy): domain Bacteria; kingdom Bacillati; phylum Bacillota; class Bacilli; order Caryophanales; family Paenibacillaceae; genus Paenibacillus; species Paenibacillus sp. YAE3. The sequence continues at coordinate 63,920 of NZ_BAAIYF010000012.1, forward strand.
GATCGTTACCGTATCCCCCGCAAAGCTCTGCTTGGCCGGCCGTTCCCGGTCGGTCGGAAGCTGCAGGATCGGAAGCTCGCCGGACAATGTTTTTTCCCAATAAGCTTTATGGCCCCCGCCAGCCCTTCTTTCAGCCGAGCCCGCTTCCCAGACGGCAAAATCGGCAAAACCGATCGGCAGCTCCCCGAGCGTTTCCCCGCGATACAATCGGGACAGCTCATCGAAAAAGACGTTGGCCGAGATGCCGTCGACCGCAATATGATGGAAATCGACCAACAGCACCTGGAGGTCCGCATCCCCGCAGCGGATGAGCCAAGCCCGCAGCAGCGGCGCCTTGGCAAGATCGAACGGCGTGATCAGGGAATGGATCAGGGCGTTCAGGTTTGGTTCGCTGGTTTCCTTCTGCCCAAGCTCGAACGGAACATGGTCATGCAGCCGCTGCACGATTTCTTCGTTCTCCCATTGATAGGACGTGCGGAAAGCATCATGTCTGGCGATCATCGTACGGAATGCCTGTTCCAGCCGCTGCTGATCGACTTCCCCTTCGATCCGGAAAGCAAACGGCGCATTATAGGCCGTTCCGACCTGCTCCATCTGTTCGATGAAATAAAGCCTTTTTTGCGCCGAAGCAAGCGGATAACTTGTTCTTGCCGGGCCTTTCGCAATGACGTCCGGGCCTGACCCGGCGGTTTCGGTTGCAGCCGCTTGCTCGTTGCCGTAAGACGATTCCGAAGCCGCTTGTTCGATCCATTCCGCTTGCTCCCGAACCGTCGGCCGTTCGAACAGCAGCGTGACCGGTACGGATGCGCCGAAACGCCGCTCAAGCTTGGCTTGCAGCAGGACGGCCTTCAGCGAATCCCCGCCCGCCGTAAAAAACGACTCGCAGGCGTCCACGCGGCCCAAGCCCAGCACCTCGCTCCATATGGCCGCCACTTCTTCTTCCCATTCGCCGGCCGGGGCTTCGTAACGTCCCTCGTCGAGCGAAGCCGCGGGGGCGGGAAGCGCACGTCTGTCGACCTTGCCGTTGGCCGTTAGCGGAAGCTCTTGAAGCCCTACCAACTTGGAAGGAACCATGTAATCCGGCAATTGCTCCGCCAAAAACGCCTTCATTTCGCCGTAGGCCAATTCCCCGTCCGCCACAACGTATGCGCACAAATATTTGGCGCCGGATGCGTCCTCGAGATCGATGACGACGGCTTCGGACACCTGCGGGTGCTGCAGCAGCCGGTGTTCGATTTCGCCGGTTTCGATCCGGAAGCCGCGGATTTTGACCTGGTGGTCGATCCGCCCGAGGAATTCGATGGCGCCGTCTTCCGTCCATCTTGCCAAGTCTCCCGTCCGGTACAGCCGTTTTTCTCCGGTTATGCCCCCGGGAACAAACTTCTGCCCGGTCAGCTCCGGCTGGTTCAAATAACCGCGCGCCAGCCCGCTTCCAGCAATGCACAATTCGCCGGCAATGCCGACAGGCTGCGGATGCCCGTATGCGTCCAGAATGTAGACCCTCGAGTTATCGACCGGATAACCGATCGGAATGTTCGGCGTCAACTCCGTGACCTTATAGGCCGTCGTGACCACGGTGTTTTCCGTCGGGCCGTAGCAATTGTACAGGTCATAGTTCTGCCTGCTGAACGATTTCAGCTTGTCCCCGCCCGTCAAAAGAACGCGCAGCGTCGGATGGTCCATCGTCATGAAATGCTCGCAGAACTGGGTCGGCAAAAAGCTGATCGTAATGCCGTGCCGCTTAAAGTACGCATGCAGCTGCGTCGAATCCAGGCGGATCTCTTCGGGAATGACGTGAATCGCCGCCCCCGACACCAGATACGGAAACATCTCCCACACGGAAGCGTCAAAGCCGAACCCGGCGTATTTGGTGGCCCGGTCCTTTTCGGTCACTCCGAATTCCCTGATGTGCCAGGCGCACAGATTGACAAGCGATCGGTGCTCGACCATTACGCCTTTCGGCCTTCCCGTCGAACCGGAAGTGTAGATCACGTAAGCCATGTCGCCCGGTTCCGCAGATTCGCGCACATTCCGCATCTCCACATCGGCAGCCTCCGATTCGCCGCGAGTATCGGCAGAAAACTCCGCCGCGCAAACCATCTGGCCTTTGAAGCGGACTTTTCCGTCCAGTCTGACCTTCGGCTCGGTGACAAGCAGCTCCGTTCCGCTGTCTTCGAGCATATACGTGATGCGGTCGGCGGGATACGCCGGATCGATCGGCAAGTAGGCCGCGCCCGTTTTCAGGATCGCCAGCGTCCCGACGATCATCTCAAGGGACGGCGTCGCGATGATGCCGACGATCCGCTCCCGGCCGGCTCCCCTCCGTACCAATTCGCGGGCCAATCTGTCCGCTTTTTCGTTCAGCTGGCCGTACGTCAACGATTCACCTTGGTAGACCACCGCGATGTTATCCGGAGCCTTGTGTGCCTGATCCTCAAACAAGCCGTGGATGGTCCGGTCTAATTCGGCATGCGCAGCCGTTTGGTTCCAGCCCGCAAGCTGGGCCTCCTCGTCTTCCGTCAGCAGCTTCAAGCCGCCGATCGTCATGTTTGAACCTGCCGCCCATGCGGCCATGATATGCTGCAAATGCCGGCACATGCGCCGAATAAAATCGCCGGGGAACATGCCGTCCGCATGCCAAACCTCGAAGCCGCCCGCTTCGTGCCGATCCAGCGAGACCGCCAGCTCGAATTTGCCCTGCAGCTCGTCCGGGCCTATGCCGCTCCCCGTCCCAATGGCGGTGTTGCATACCGGGGATCCTTCGTCCAGGCCGGCGCAAATACCGGCAATTTCATCGAAAGCCGCCGACTTGGCCGCATGCTCCTTCATGGCGGCGGCAACCTGAAGCACATGACTTTGCAGCGTCGTTGCCCCGTCCGCTTTCGTTATGAGCGGATAGGCTTGCTCGGCGGACGCGACGACGGCGAACGCAACCTCCTCCCGGCGCAAATACCGGATCAGCAGCATGCCCCATGCCGCACTCAGCAGCACGCTTGGTTCGATACGCGCGGTCTCGCATGCCTGCCGAATTTGACGCCCCGTTTCCTCCGGCCAGCGATACATAACCCTTTGCATTGGAATGGACGCCTTTCCAGAATGAATGCGCAGTATCGTCCGTTCTTCCAATTGCTTCACATACCGATTCCATTCATCCAAGTTGGACTTTCCTGTTGTTAACACCGACATGTTCATCTTTCCTTTGCTTGATCATAGGATTCTGTATAGAAAAAAATTAAAAACAAAAAAACTCTACTTGCCGAGAGTAGAGTTCCTTCGATCGCGAAAACGTCTTTCGGCAGCTGGCTGGCATAGCGATAAGATCAAGGATCTTGCCGCCTGAAGCCCCTTTAGCTTTGTGCCCCTGCCTTTCGGCAGGTTTACCTTTGGCTTGAGTTTTCAAAGTGCGGTATTTCAGATATTGCTGAAAATAAATGAAATATCTGAAAAATACACTTTTAATATATCATGTTTATAGTTAAAGTACAGGTTAGATCCTTCCAATAAGAGGTAATAAAAGTGTCTATATCCCGAAATTATGGGAAATGCCATAGGTTATCATTGGAAAAGCCCCCCGCCCCTTAGTCCCCGGCTTCAGAACATGACTTTAACGCGTCCAGCAGCCCATCGGGAGAAAAGCGCCGGACAGCGGCCGCTTGCTCCTCCAGCGGCATGCAAACGGATAACTTGTAGTCGGGGTCAAACGGGACGACTTGAAGATGCAGCTCCGGATCGATCCCGCCTTGATGCATGATGCGAATCCCGGAAGGATGCCTGATCGTCTCCAGCTTGGACAAGCCGATCGAAAGGCCTTTGCCGACGGCTTTGGAATAACTTTCTTTAAGCGTCCACAACTCGAAAAAGAAGGCATCCCGACGTTCGGCGGGCTGCCTTCTCCATTCAGTAAGCTCCCGTGGCGTAAAGCACAACTCGGCTGCTTCCGCTTCCGCCCGGCCGATATGCTCGACATCGATGCCGATCGGTCCCCTGGCGCCCACGGCGCATACGACCCAATCCTTGGCGTGGGACACGTTAAAATAATAGCCGGGAACGCCTGCCAGGAATGGTTTGCCGTAACCATCCCTGGCAAACTCCACGTTCCGGAGCCGTAGCCCCTTTTCGAGACAAGCCGTCACCCGTTTCAAGGCATCGGAAACGATCACGCGCTCCGCGTCCCGCTCCGATCTGTGCCTCGCGGCCCGGGACCTTGCTTCATCAGGCAAAAAGGCGAGCAGCCGCTGCATATCCGCGCCGGCGCCTTCCCGCCAATCGTTAAGATTTACGGTATATATCGTCGCGATGCGTTTCACCTTCTCCCCTTCTTCGCTCCTTGCCGTGAAAGCCGTTTATGGCACAAGTCAAGGAATCAGTTTGAGCTTGCGCGCCTGCTCTTCGGTCAAAATAAATTCCTCGGACGGCCATACCTCGTCTTCGTCGTCCACGCCGAACATGTTCATGACTTCAGGCCAAATTCCTTTTTCCACCGCTTCTTCCTGGGTAATAATCACTTTCATGAGCGACCAGCCTCCTAATGTTGACCGTATTTAATTCAAGTATTACCCAATCATGGACCCTTGTCGACAGCAATATGGCAGCCGGAGCGCAACGGCTCTGTTCGATAATCCCATTAAGCCTTCGTTCGGGATTGCGCGGGGGAAGGCTCTTGGGCGAACTGCATCCGCCCCGCGCCCATCATCGACACCGAAAGCAAGGCGAAAAACACCGGAAGGAGCGCCCACAGAAACGCGTGATCGACGGAAAGCGAAAGCGCCGCGCTGATTTTTTCCATGACGGGCCTCGGAATCAGCGCTCTCATCTCAGGCGATAAGAGCTGCTGCGGGTCGGCGTTTGCCGGCATGTTTTCCCCCGAACCCCCAAGCCTTTCCGCCAGTTGATTATTAAAATCGTTGCGCTGAATGATGCCGAAGACGGTAATTCCGATCGTCATCCCGAGCGAACGCAGAATAGAAATCGTTGAGTTGGCCGACCCCCGCTGCCGCACATCCATCCCTTGGATAGCCGACATGCTGAGCACGGAAAACGAAAAGCCGATGCCAAAGCCGGTAATCATCATATAAAGCGAGAGCACCGTCCGGGACGTTTCCGGCGTAATCGTGGCAAGCAAATACATGCCGAGCAAAAACACGACGGCCGAGAAGACCATGACTCTGCGGAACGTCATTTTGGCGGAAAGCATGCCACCGACTTGCGAAGCGACAACCGAGCTCAGCGTGAGGGGGAGTAGTATCAATCCGGAGTTAGTTGCACTCTCGCCCATGACGCCTTGGACGAAAATCGGAATATACACCGCCGCCGTAATAAAAGCCGCCCCGTAAAACAATGCGGCCGCGCTGCTTGCCGCAAACAGCCTTTTCCGGAACATGTCGTACGAGATGATCGGTTCCGCCGCCTTGCGCTCAATCAGCAGGAACGCGATGAACAGCACGGCAAACGCCGCAAACAAACCTAAAATGACGAAGGAATCCCATGCATATTTGTTGCCGCCGAGCTCGAGCGCGAACATGAGGCTGACGACGGCGCCCACAAGCGTTGCCGCTCCCCAGACGTCGATTTTTTGCCGCGAGTGCTCATGCGATTCCTTGTAAAAGAACACGACGAGCAGAAACGCGATCAGCCCCAGTGGGATATTGATATAGAAAATCCAACGCCAATGCCAATAATCCGTAATATACGCTCCCAGCAACGATCCAACCCAGCCTGTTCTTTTTAACCGCCATAAAAGCCTATTGCTCCTCTCCTCACCATTCGGTTTTGGCCGACTGCGAAACGACGGCTTCGGGATCCTGCTTCAATTCATCCTTGTATTCCACAAGGCCGATGCTGCATCCGGCGCCGATGGTGACGCTGCGTCCCCGGACCACGGCAGCTTTGGTATTTTCCAGCTCGACCGTATCTCCTTCGATCGTTTCCGCCGTAAGCATGCCGTCCGGCCCCATGAACAATTTCCCGAAAAGAGACATGCCGCTTCCTTTTTTGACGGTAATTCGGCTCCCGACCAGCTCCCGCAGACGGCTGTGCCCGTGCAGCTTGAAATCCGCCTGCTCGGCATTCAGCATGCCGTTCACGTCGACCATTCCCCGGACAACCAGTTCTTCCATCTGGCAATCCGCGTTCGCCCGAAGCTCTCCCGTGATTTTCGCTTTTTCCGCCGACACCCGTCCGTCGACCGACATGACGCCGGAAATGGAGACGCTTTGAGCCGACAGGTCCCCGCCGATCCGCAGCTCCCCTTGCGTCCGGAAGCTCCCGCCGCTTGCGCTGCCAGCTACTTTCAGCGTGCCGGTGCAGGATACGCTCCCCGCCCGAAGCGCCCCCTTCATCTCGGAATTGCCCAGGCATTTGAACATTTCGCATTCCGTGTCGGCATGGATGATCGCGTCGCCCATGATTTTAACGTTGCGGAAAGCCCCTCCGCCGGATTGGCCGTTCCCCGTCATTTTCAAATCGCCGCGGGTGCCGTTCGGATTTCCGTTTATATTCATGTCTCCGTTCCTCCTTTTAAATGTCCTTGCATTAAATCTGCTGTGCCTTTTCAATCGTGGCATCGTCTTCCCGAATCAGCCGGTCCTTATACTCCACGCGGCCGATTTTGCAGCCTTTGCCGATGCGCACGACATTCCCCCGCACGATATTCGCCTCCGTATATTCCAGGTCGATCTCGTCGCCTTCGATGACTTGTGCCTGAAGCCGGGCGGAAAATGCCGGAACGACCTGCTCGAAGACGCTGACCTTTTTGAACCGTTTGACCGATATCGCATCCCCGCCGATCTCATTGACCTTGCTGGGCATGCTCAGTTTGACGTCGATCATTCCGGCATTCAGCAAACCGCCGACGTTGAATCCGCCGTGAACGTGAAACCATTCGCACTGCACGCCGCCTCTTGTTTTCAAGCTGCCGAAAATTTCAACCTTCTCGCCGATCAGCCCGCCAGCGATGGACAAGCGTCCATTAGCCGTAAGCGATTCATGGCAGACCGCGTGATCCTTAAAGGTGACGAGCCCATCCAACATCATGCGGTTTGCGTTCACCCGGCCTTCGACCGTCGCCGTGCCGTTCACCGTGACGGCCTCGCTTTGCAGCGCCCCCTCCAACGTCAACGTGCCGTTGCTGTCGAAGGAAAGGCAGTCGGTGTCCCCGTTGATTTTCACCATGCCGTCCAGCCTGACATGAGAATACAAGCCGCCTTGAGACCTGCCGATGCCGGAAATGCTCATTTCTGTTCTTTCCATATCTTACGCCTCCGTTTCATTTAGCTTCAGCTTCAATTCCTCGATGGATGCCGCCAAAGGCAGCCGGAAAATCCATTTCGCGTCCTTGTCAAAATAAATTTGCTCCGCCGACTCCGCCAAAAACAGCAGCGGAACTCCCATTTTCCTGACCAAGGCCAATTCGCACGGTTTGGATGCAAACGCCCCGTAGTGCTCGCGCATGACCGCAATCAGCATTCTGCCTTCATCCCGCGTCATGTCTCCGCCTTGCAGCAGCTTCTGCAGCACATATACCGTCAGGATATCGTCAAAAGATAACGTTTCCTGCCTTCCGGCCACTTCTTCAAATAATGCCAGCGAAATACTGGTAACAATGTTACGTTCCATGAGTTGGGCTGAGGACATCGACTGGATGTTCGAGCTCGGGGAAAATACATCCGCCAGCTCATCCAGCGACAATCCGTCTTTCATATTTTTTATGCGTTCAATCCGCTGCAGTATTTTATCCTTGGGAAAGAAGGTTTCCTGCCCCGTAAAGGCCGACTTGCGGACAAACCACTCCTCGGGAATCAGGTTTTTGCGCTTCCAGCGGTACAGTTGCCCGTAGGAGATCCCCGTCAGCTCCAGCAGTTCCTTTTTCGAAATCAGATCCTCTTCGTTCATGACACCGCCTCCTTGCATCATAATGTAACATAACATTGTTACGTTGTAAATGGGTTTAAAACATTTTTATGATTTGCGGGATTGCGGCAATATACACTTGAAAACAGCGAAGACGGTTACGAACAGACGATTTCGGATACGAACGGGATCCCCGGAAATAAAAAAGAGCAGAATGCCGGATTCTGCTCTTACAATATACTTTGTTGCAACGATTTTATGAGTCCGCCCGCACGCGCCACACGGCAGCACCGGAGCCCATCGCCCGGCAGCGGCCGATCGCCTCTTCCGCTGTACCAACGTCCTTGCTCCAATCGATGAAATAGCGGAATTCGTAAAATCCGCCCAGGGTTGCTTTGAAGTTGGTTTCCCAATAGTTGCTCATGGCCCATACGTACAGGTGCCGTTCCGTCTCTTCGGTTTGCTGGGTGTGGAGCAGCCGTTTTCCGTAGTCCAGCGAACCTAGCTGCACAAGCGGCGTATCCGGCGTGGCGATCATGAGAGCTCGGTTTTCTCCCGCAAAAGCCAGCCCCTCCTGAATGCAGTAGTAGTCCAGCAGCGTTCCCGGCAGCTGGTCGATCCCGGGACGGACGGGCGCGCCCGCTTTATCCAGCCACAGCGTTTCGGCATCCGGCAAGCCGGAAGTGAACGGCAGCGAAATATATACGTTTTCCGGTTCCCATACGCTTTCTTTATGAAAACGGACGGAGACGTCGACCCGGCTTGATCCAGCATAAAGCTTCAGAAATACGGAATAACAACTCATGCCGCGCGTTTCGAACTGCAGCTCCACGACTCCGTACAACGGGCCGTTCGAGACGGCCTTGGCCTTCGCAAGCCGCCCGACAAAGCGCTGCACGTTCAGCCCCTTGCGGTTACGGCCCATCGCGCTGCGCACGGCATACATGCTTCCCGAATTCGCAGGCCCTTCCGCAGGGGTCACTTCGTAAACAGGCGTAAACGCCCCATGTTTCCGGTCCGCGCGGATCAAATCCTCTCCGGTTTCCTTGATGACCCAGGACACGATCCCTTCTTCGTTCCAGCCGATGTTTACGTAAGGGGATTCGGCCCCATGCTGCGAAAATACGCATGCATCCCTCACTTCGCCTGCCGGGTACATATCCTCGATGTCGTATACCGTGTCGGCGCCGACCAGCTTCACGTTGCTCGTCGTGACCGCCTTCGATGTTTTGGCGGGACGAACCGTGAATTGTTTCTGTTCCCCCGGCCCCAGGTCTACCTCGACCGCGGCGCACTGAACGCCGGTTTGGTGCAATACCGCCTGCCCCGTGCTTTCGTCCACCACTTCCAGCCCGTCCTTAAAACGTTCGTTTTCGAAGCCGTCCCATTCCAAATTCGCCAGCTGCCTTAATGCATGCCGCTCGGTATTGGCCACCCGGTAACGGAAAGGGCGTCCGGGATACAGCAGGGCTCCGCCCTGAGCCTGCTGGACTTTATCCAAGGCCAGATGGGCCAACCGGCTGGCGTTGGCGGCATAAGCCAGCTTGCGCGCCTCAAGCATCTGCACGTTCCAGTGCCACGGCGCATGCACCGAAGCATGGAATCCCCACGTATGCTCGGCATACATGACAAGCTGCTGCTCGATGCCGGATAGCTCCTCGCGGCTCACAGTCTGCTGCCGGGGGTCCAAGCTTTTCACTTTGCGCAGCGTTCGCTGGGCATCCCTGAACATTTGCGTGTGCATCGGCGTGGAGCTTACGCCGTCCGACCACCAGTCCGGCCAATCGCCGCGATAGACCGGAATTTCGGCATCCTGCTGCTTCAGATGGGCGAAAAAATGGCTTAACGTGGACATCTCTATGGAAACCTTGTCGCCGTGCAGCTCATTCCAGGAGCGAATGGCCCGCGCGATGTTCCCGTTCGGCGAGCCGTTGTCGGTGGCCAGTCCCGACACCATGACCGGCACAAAATCATACGGATACCCTTCATCCTCCAGCTTGCTTAAATACCGTTCGATGCGCGTTTTCATGATCTCTTCCCGGTTGTCCACGATGGCCGGCGTCCGGAATTCGTCGCGGATCATGTAGCTGCCGACCCCGTCCGGACAAAGGCCCAGCTCGTTCCCGAACATGTAATGCTCCCCGTTCCAGACGAGCAGCTTTCTTCCGTCCGGCGCTTCCCACCAGAACGGGGTCTGTTTGCGGCCCAGCGCAAACATGCCGTGATGCGTGTGGATGCAGGAAAACAGATGCGAAATGCCCGCATCCAGCAGGCTTTGCGCGTACCCCCAGCTGTAGCCGTTAATGTCGGCGGTCATCGCCGAGTCCACGGGACAGCCGATGGAGCGCCCGTATTCCACCGCTTTGGCGTGGATGGCCCGCAGCAGATCCTCATCGGCAAGCTCCGTCATGTTCAGGTAGGTACCGGAAAGCTCAATATCGCCCTGCCGTACCGCCTCCGCAAAATCGTGCAGCTCCTCGCTGCCCGCCTCCTTCAGAAACTGTTCCACCGCCCAAAACGTCTCGCAGGTCCATTTGAAGCCTTTCCATTCCTCGCGTTTTCCCGATCGCATATCTTTGCATATCCGGATGGCCTGTCGGATAAAATCCACATGGTACTGCTCGATCCGTTCCTGCCTTTCCGTGTAACCGATGTCCGTATGCGAATGGTGGATCACAAACATGCGCCACTTCCGGCTTGGTTTATTCATGAGTACCTCTCCCATCATGAAAATTTCATAAAAACGGTATTGACCTATGTTCCATGGAAAAATCATTCGCGCTGCACGTCCGCCAAAAGCCGGCTTGCCCCTCTAAGCGCGCTTATCGACGTGTCCGCCGCTATTCGGACCGGGACGCCTCCCATCCGACCGGAGACGAACAGGTCTGCGGATTTGGCGATTTGCCCGCCGATCATGATCTCATCCGGCTGAAAAGAGCCGATCCAGGGAAGCAGCGCCTCCGACAGCCTTTCGCCGAATCGGCGGAACAATTGCACAACCTGCATTTCGCCGTCACGCGCCCTGGCGGCCAACAATTTCACGTCTTCGTCCCCGTGCGCCACTCGCGGCACTCCCATTTCTTCGGCGAGCCGAACGATCCCTCTGCGCGAGAAGTAATCGTCCAGCACCCCGTCCCGATAAGGCAGCCGGTACAGCCAGCCTTCCCCCGGGACCCCTTCGCCTTGTTTGACCAGCCGTCCGTGGTTAACGAAAGCGGAGCCGAGTCCCGTACCCAGCGTCAAATACATCGTTTTCTCCCCGGACCGCCCCGCGCCAAAAGCGTATTCGCCCAGCGCGAACAAAGCCGCGTCGTTTTCGATGGCAACCGCCGGGATGCCGCTCCACCTGCCTTTCAGCAGCGGAACCGAAGCGATCCTTTCCGTTAATTCCTCCCGGAGATTCACGCCGTACAAAGCCTCGAACTTGTTCAAACCGCGGGTAAGGCAAATCCCCCGTTCATAATCGAAAGGGCCCGGAAAGGCCAGCCCGACGCCGCGGATGCTGCATTCGGGCGGAACCTGCTTCCCTTGAATTTCGACGAGATCCGTAAGATGCCGCAGCAGCGCCTCCTTCTTCTCTCCCGATCTTGCGGGATAAACCTGCGGAGACCCTAGCAGGCTTCCATCGACGCCAACCAGGCCCGCCTTGATATACGTTCCTCCTACGTCAAAAGCCAATACGACGTCACGCATGCGGGTTAACCAGGCTGACGTTCCACTTTTTCGAAACGCCTGCTTTAATCAGCCTGCACGGACTGCCGCCCCGATTGACGATCGCGTACGCGCCAAACGCAGCCGGAATGATGTAAGACTCCGCATAACGGAGCTCGGCGTACACCGCTCCATCTTCAAGCGAAACGACGGCTGCGTGTTCCCCTTCGACCAAATTCAGCATGACGAACTCGCCTTCGGCCGCTTCCTCCCAACGGTCATCCAAATGGATGCGATGGACGTAAAACAGCAGATCCTCCCTTTCGCCCAGCACGTATTCCTCGTTGCTTCCCTGGGTCCTCAGCAGCCTTGGGCTTGGGATCAGGTTCTCCTGAACCCATTTCCCTTTGCGGGAGAAATCAATGTTCTCGAAAGCGTAATCGATGTTCATCGGCCGCGGCTTGCCGTCCAGATCCTTACGCACGTAATCGTAAATCTTGAACGTGAACCACCAGGTCGTCGCGGAAATTTCCAGGACGAAGTTATCCTTTCCGGAGCAGTGGACCGTGCCGGTCGGAATGAGGTACAGGCCGCCTTTTTCGCTCTCCCATTCCTGCACGTAATCCGTGAAGGCGATCGGCTCGCCGGTAATCTGGGACCGTTCCGCCGCTTCGCGGAAAGCCTCGGGCGTGCACCCCTCCGTCAAACCGAGATAAACTTTGGCATCGCCCTGTTTTTCCATGACGTAATACGATTCCTGCTGCTCCATGAACTCGTTGAACCGTTCCCGGATAAAGCGCTGCTTCGGGTGAACCTGGCAGGAGAGGTTGTCGCCGTCCATCGTGTCCAAGTAGTCGAATCGCACCGGAAAATAATCGCCGAACAACCGCACGTTGCGCTCCCCCATGATCTCCATCGGGGCATGCGCCATGACCAGCAGGAACGGAAACTCCGCAACCCGCCCCCCGTGCGTGACAAGCAGCGAGTTTTCCGGCGCAATCGGCTCGAAGTTCCAGGCGCAGTTCACCATATCCTCCGGCAAATCCGCGATCCGTTTCATGTATTGTCCGCCCCATACGCCCGGCATCATAAACGGTTTGACCCGCAGCGGATACCGCGCGACATCGCGGATGGCGGCGATCAGATCGCCAGTGGCGAGCAGGGCGGGCCGGCTCGGATCGTTCATGTCGACATACAGGTCGAAGGCTTCGAGCCGCTCCTTGCGGTAAGCCTCCAGCAGCGGCCATTCCACGAAATAAGCGATTTTATAGGCTTCCACGGCATCCACATTCCACGTGAACCCGAAGTTTAACAACCCCTGCTTGTGAGCAAGCTCCTGGTATTCCCGGGAAACGTCGAGAAACATCGATGCGTCGCAGCGTCCGCCGCACAGCCACAAGGCGCCCGGGCCAAAAACGACGAATACCGTCCGTTCGGCTGCCGTTTCCGCCAATCGCGCTGCATGCTCTTCAAAACGACGCTGCGAGCCGTCTCGGAAATATTCGTCGATATTCCCTTCGGCGACGTATCCGAAAGCGCGGTTATCGGTTATGTTCCGCCGAAAATGTTCTCGAAGTTCCGCGCCCGATTTCAAATAACCGTACGTATCCGAAGCGGCGAATCGAAACCCTTGCTTTTCGGCATAAGGGATCAAACGTTTCAGCAGAGACTGGAAGTCTGCGCCGTGCGTCCCGTCAATCACGATCGTAGTGACGTTGCCGTTTTGGCCTTGAGCCAGGGAAAAAGCCCGCTCCAGCACGGCTTCGTATCCTTCTAGAATGCCAAGTTCGAGTACGGCTTGCCGAACCTTATTCAGCGGTCTTTTTTCAAACATAAGCTCCATCCTTTCCTGCCGGGCCTCTATACGAAATCAAAAATCAGCCCGCATCACACGGGAACCCACCGCGATTCCGAGCCACTTGTTTATGAGCCCGGATGATCGCTGGAACAACCGTATTTCAAACGAAAACGAACTCGTGTACCATTGTACAAAAGGACCTTGCGGGCGTCTTTGCATGAACGGGCCATCCTTTTGCAAAAAACGGACACGCGCATGCGCATCCTTTCCCGACTACACCGTATAGGGGAGTTTCCTCATGTCCATCGAATCCAGCTTTCGTAAAGCCAACCAAATATGCAACCGCCAGCTGACCCGCATCGAAGCCGATCGTTTAAGCCTTTCGATTCTTTACTGGGGGTTTATGCCTGCGCATTTCGACAATGCCCTGCATCGCCATTCGTTTTTCGAAGCTTGTTACGTCATCGAAGGCAGCGGCTCCTACATCGAACACGACGCGGAATACCCGCTCGGCAAAGGCACCTCCTTTTTGTCCGTGCCGGGAACCTGGCATCAAATCCGGAGCCTTAATGGGTTAACCTTGGTTTACGTCGCTTTTGAAGTGGATGAGGAGCGAACCGGGCCAAGTTGCGCCGAAGACTACCATCGCCTTGCGGAACAGGCCCGGCCCGTGATTTACGGCGCGGATGCCGAACCTTTGGGCCATTTATGGGAGACGCTCATATCGATTTTCGACGATCAAAAACCTGTTTTTCCGGCCTTGCTGCAGCACGCCTCCACATCCCTGCTCCTGTCGGTCCCGGCCCTTCATGGATCTTACCGGGAAGAAGCTTGGCATCACCAGGCGGACGACGCGTGGGATGAAAACAGCCTTTTTCGCCAGGCGAAGCTGTTCATTGCCGACAACCTGAGCGAGGAACTGACGTTGCCCAAGGTAGCGGGCCATCTCCATATTTCGCCCCGGCATCTGACGAGATTGTTTCAACAGCATACGAATCAAACCTTCGTCCATTACATTCAGGAACGCAGGGTTCAGTTGGCCGCGCAGATGCTCTTGAACGGGGATTTGTCCATCAAGGACATCGCTTCCCAGTGCGGCTTCCAGTCGGTCCACTATTTCACCCGGATTTTCACCCAGAAGCTGGGCGTATCCCCCGCCAAATTCAGGCGCGCGCAGTTCACGGAAGGGCGTTCCGGCAAACATCGCTTTACGGAATAGACGCAAAATAACCCCGCACAAAACGGGGCTAAACCAAATAAAAGCTGACGCCGGGGGATACCCGGTGCCAGCCTTCAGCTTTATCTGCGTATGCAAATGTCTTCGTCAATGCGGGTATAAAACGTCGAACTCGTTCCCGCACGGCCCGCCGTCCGGATTTGCCTCCAGCATCACCTCGGAACCGTCCGCCGCGTACAGCGGGCGGTAAAAGGCTCCGATTCGAACCGCGGATGCATTGGCATAATGGCATATGAACGCGCGCCGGAATCGGTCCTTGGATTTGTTGCGGTACGACCCGTGGATCAGATTCCCGTTGAAAAACAGCACGTCGCCTTCGTCCATGACGGCCGGAACGGCTTTTTTGTCTTTGGGCGGTTTGACGTAATGGGTGGTAAACGACTCCTTCTCATCAGCCAGTTCGGGGCACACCACTTCATAACCGCTGGTTTTAGGAACAACCAACAAACAGCCGTTTTCCTCGTCGGCGGCATCAATCGCCGTCCAAGCGGCAATGCAGTTGCCCGGTTCGACCTTCAAATAGAAATTGTCCTGGTGAAGCGCCTGCCCCCTTGATCCCGGCGGTTTGTAGTAATACATGCTTTGCGCCGCCAGCGCGGGTTCCCCATACAGATTCTCCAGCACATCCATCACCGGTTTGTGCAGCATGTATTTCATGGCCGTTTGATTGAATCGATGCGGATGCATGACGCGCGGATACCTTTTGAGAGGATCCGGGTTGTCCGGGTCGAATACGGGCTCAAAATGCCCCTGCACCGTCGTTTCGCCGATTCTCTCGAACGTGCTGCGAATGTCGTCCAGCTCTCCAGGCTCGAACAACCCTTTGACGATCAGATACCCTTCTGCTTGAAAAAACGCCATCTGCTCCGGCGACAATCCTTTTCCGCTTGGGCCCATAAGTTCGCTCCTTTACAATGATATCGAAATGAACTATGGTCATTGTAACTTGCGAAGACAAACGAAAACAGTAAGCTTTCTGCTCAAAACTCATCCGATTCTGCTGTCATGCCAATGGCCGCCGGAATCGGTCCGATCTTGTTTTGCGATCAACGGAGGAGGGTCAGTGAAAATATGAAATTCAATCATCATACCGCCGACTCCGGATATATTTTCGGTGGATATTACGACGAATCCGACGCTTATATGGTGAGACGCCCCGATGGCATGTCCGACTGGCTGCTTCTCTATACCGTCAGCGGCGGCGGTTATTTTCAGACGCCCGAAGGCCGAAAAGAATGCACGGAAGGAGACGTGACGCTTCTGCGGAGCGGCGTCCCTCATCAATACGGAACGCTGCCGGGACAACGATGGCGGTTTTTCTGGTCCCATTTTCAAGGATTGCCCGAGATCGGTTATCTTCCCCAGGTTGAGGTGTGGAATCAAAGCATCTCCAGCGAATATTACCGTGTGCGGATCGGCCATGCATTTCGGAACCTGCTTCATGATTCCAGGGAGCGGGCAGGCATGTGGGAATTTTTATGCCAAAACGCCATTCGGGAAGTGTTGCTGTTATCCTGCGAAAGCCTGCATTCCCCGCTCGATCCGCGCGTGCAGACGGCTCTGCATTGGCTTACCCGCAACATGGCCGAAGACATCACCGTCGAGGAGCTCGCCCGGTCGGTTTCGCTATCCCCTTCGCGATTATCCCATCTGTTCAAGCAGGAGACCGGACTGTCCATCCTCGAATACCGCAACCGGATGCGAATCCAACAGGCGGCCCTGCTGATCCGGCATATGAAAAAGACGGCCGGCGAAGCGGCCCTCGAGGTCGGGTTTTCCAACTATAATCACTTTTCCAGACTTTTTAAAAAGCAGTTCTCCGTGTGTCCGAAAGATTACCGTCCATGAAATCAACACCCCATGCTTACATTCGCCTATCGGGCTGATCCTACCCGCGCTCAAGCCGTAGCGATGCTCAACCGGTTTCTCCACGCCGTTCATTTGATCGAGCCGCTCTCGTCACAAATCGGACTGCCTTTGTCAAAAGAGGCCCTTCAAAAAGGGTCTTTTTGTTTTGCCATGAAATAAAAAGGTTGAATCCGAACTCGTTTTGCATATAATTAGTACCAAGTCCTAATACTTGATATTAATTTCACCCGTTTTCCGGTTCATCGGCTTGTCCATTATCCGTAAGGAGGAAAAACCATGATCAATAACGCAATATCCAAAGCGGCTATTACGGCCATCGGCACCTATGTGCCGGACAAAAGATTAACGAATGCGGATTTGGAAAAACTCGTGGAGACAAACGACGAATGGATCGTGCAGCGGACCGGCATGAGGGAGCGCCGGATCAGCGCCGAGCAAGAGTTTACTTCGGACCTGTGCATCCGGGCGGTCGATGACTTAATGCGGACCTACGGCAAAACCGTGGAGGATGTCGATTTGATCATCGTCGCCACCACGACGCCGGACTACCCGTTCCCCAGCGTGGCGTGTTTGATTCAGGAGCATTTTAACATCCGAAGCACCGGGGCCTTCGACTTGAACGCGACTTGCGCAGGGTTTGCTTACGGCCTGCATCTGGCAAACGGGCTTATCAGCGCCGGGCTGCACCGCAAGGTGCTGGTCGTCGGCGGCGAAACGCTGTCCAAGGTGACGGATTATACGGATCGGACGACATGCATTCTGTTCGGGGACGGCGCCGGCGCGGTGCTGGTCGAAGCGGACGAAGCCAGTCCCGGCTTCATCGCGTCCCTCCAAGGCACGGACGGCAGCGGCGGAATCCACCTCTACCGTGCCGGGATGTCCGATACATTAAATGGCCAACCGCTTGCAGGCGAAGGAAACATCGTGCAAAACGGACGAGAGGTGTACAAATGGGCCGTGCGAACGGTCTCATCGGGAATCGCGGAGCTTTTGCCGCATGCCGGCATGACGACCGCGGATATCGACTGGTTCGTGCCTCACAGCGTCAACCTTCGAATGATCGAGTCCATTTGCGAGAAGACCGGCATTCCCATCGAAAAAACGCTCTACAGCGTGGAATATATGGGGAATACATCCGCGGCATCCATCCCGCTGTCGCTCGGCCTCGGCGTGCGGGAGCAGAAGCTGAAATACGGCGACACGCTCCTTCTATACGGATTCGGCGGCGGGTTGACCCACGCGGGACTGGTCGTGCGCTGGGGAGTTCCCGATCTGGATGTCCGAGCATAACCCTGCACCGATCCGTGAAGCTATTTCCCGCTGTTCTCCCTTCATCGTAGCGGCATCGTCCTTTTTCCGTCCGGAGTGAAATCCGCAGGGTTTGCTTAAATTTCGATTTCGGAATATATATTAAGTAACACATACGACGGAGGCCGAGGCGCGGGCAGCGCTAACGCAAGCAATAAGGGGAGCATGGTGAACATGATACAGATCAAACGGATTTATGACCCTGCCGAAGCTTCGGACGGACAGCGGATTTTGGTAGACCGAATCTGGCCTAGAGGGGTAACGAAGGAAAAAGCGCAAATTGCGGCCTGGATGAGGGAAATTACGCCAAGCCCAAGCCTGCGCACCTGGTTCGGGCATCGGCCGGAAAGATTCGAAGCATTCAAAGCGCGTTACGAAGCCGAATTATCCGATGAGACGGCCCAGGCTTCTTTGGAAAAGATTCGCGGCTGGGCGGCATCCGGAACGGTCACGCTGCTGTACGCCGCAAAAGACCGGCAGTTTAACCATGCCGTGGTGCTGAAGGAATACTTGGAGCAGATGTAGCAGCAGGAAAACATCCGCCTTTATTGACACCTAAAGCTTGTATAATTGAAGATGCCTCTTCAGAGGAAAAGGCCGACCCCTCAAATCAGGGATCGGCCTTTCGCCTTTTATTGATGTTCTTCCAGCCACTGCTCCGTCATCCGCAGCAGCACCTCGCTGCGCTTGATGGCATCCGCCACCTGCTCCGTAGCCGTGCCGCCGTATACGTTGCGGGCGTTCACGACCGTCTCCGGCTGCAGCACCTCGTAAATCGCATCGTCGAACAGCGGAGAAAACTGCTTGAATTCTTCCAGCGTCAGATCGAGCAAGTATTTGCCGTTCTGGATGCAGTACAGCACCGTTTTCCCGATCACTTCATGCGCCTGGCGGAACGGGAGGCCTTTGCCTACGAGGAAATCGGCGATGTCCGTCGCGTTGGAGAAATCCTTGTTGACCGCTTCGCGCATCCGCGATTTGTTGACCTTCATCGTGGCGATCATCGGAGCGAACAGCTGCAGGGCGCCTTCGAGCGTCGCCACCGTGTCGAACATGCCTTCTTTGTCTTCCTGCATATCCTTGTTGTAGGCAAGCGGCAGCGACTTCAGCACCGTCAGAAGCCCCATCAGGTTGCCGTAGACGCGGCCGGTTTTGCCGCGAACGAGCTCCGGCACGTCGGGATTTTTCTTCTGCGGCATGATGCTGCTGCCGGTACAAAACGCGTCGTCCAGCTCAATGAAGTTAAACTCGGTGCTGCTCCACAGCACAAGCTCCTCCGACAGGCGGGACAGATGCATCATGATGATGGAAGCGTGGGACAGAAACTCCAGAATAAAGTCGCGGTCGCTGACGGCGTCCAGGCTGTTTTCGTACACACGGTCGAACTGCAGCTGCTCCGCCACGAAATGGCGGTCGATCGGGAACGTCGTTCCGGCCAGCGCCCCGGCGCCGAGCGGCAGCACGTTGATGCGCTTGTAGCTGTCCATCAGGCGCTCAATGTCGCGCTGGAACATCGATACGTATGCCATCAAGTGATGGGCGAACAGGATCGGCTGCGCCCGCTGCAAATGCGTATATCCCGGCACGATCGTATCCAGGTTGTCGCGGGCTTGCCCGATCAGTGATTTTTGCAGCTCATAGAGCATGCCGGACAGCTCCACCACGCGTTTGCGCAGGTACAGATGCATGTCGGTGGCCACTTGGTCGTTGCGACTGCGGCCCGTATGCAGCTTGCCCCCAACCGGGCCGATTTCGGCGATCAGATTTTTTTCCACGTTCATATGGATATCTTCGTCCGATACCGAAAACTCGATTTCGCCCTTGCGGATTTTTTCCAGCACCTTGTTCAGGCCGCCTTTGATCGTTTCCACGTCCTCCTGCGGCAAAATCCCGCATTTGCCCAGCATCGTCACATGCGCCAGGCTCCCTTGAATGTCTTCTTCGGCCAGCTTTTGGTCAAACCCGATCGAAGCGGTATACTCGTCCACCAAATGGTTGGTTTGCTTCGTAAAGCGCCCTCCCCACAATTTACTCACGAATGTTCTCTCCTCTCTGATACGGCAGAGGGCCGCTCCTTCTCATGAATGAAAAGCAGCGGCCGTCATCGCCGTTTACGCTTGCGCGGTTCATGGTCCTATTTGTTGTTCTGCTCCACGCCCGTGCCCACTTTGAGGCGAAGCGCGTTCAAGCGGATAAAGCCCGTTGCATCCCCTTGATCGTACGCTTGCGTCGGATCGGCTTCCATCGTTGCGATATCCGGGTTGTACAAGCTGACCGGACTTTTGACGCCCGCGGCGATGATATTGCCTTTATACAGCTTCACGCGCACCGTTCCGGTGACGTTTTTTTGGCTTTCGGTTACCAGCGCCTGCAAAGCAAGGCGTTCCGGCGCAAACCAGAAACCGTTGTATACGAGCGTGCTGTAACGCGTAATGAGGCTGTCGCGCAGGTTCATCACTTCGCGGTCCATCGTGATGGATTCCATTTTGCGGTGAGCGGTGAACAAAATCGTTCCGCCCGGCGTTTCGTACACCCCGCGGCTTTTCATGCCGACGAAGCGGTTTTCCACCATGTCGACGCGGCCGATGCCGTGTTTGCCGCCAAGCTCGTTCAGCTTTTCCATGACCTGCAGCGGGTTCAGCTGCTCGCCGTTCAACGCCACGCAGTTGCCTTGGACGAACTCGAGCTCGAGGTATTCCGCTTCATCCGGCGCATCCTCAGGGGAGTTGCTGAGAAGGTACATGTCTTTGTTTTCCGGTGCGCTGGCATCGAACCAAGGATCCTCCAGCACGCCGCTTTCGTAGCTGATATGCAGCAGGTTGCGGTCCATGGAGTAAGGTTTAGCGGCAGAGGCGGTAACCGGAATGCCGTGTTTTTCGGCAAAAGCGATCATTTCGGCGCGGCCCGGGAAGTCGTTGCGGAACTCCTCGAGGCGCCATGGCGCGATCACTTCGATGTCCGGAGCCAGTGCGGCAACGCCGAGCTCAAAACGGACCTGGTCGTTCCCTTTGCCCGTTGCCCCGTGCGCAATCGCGGTGGCGCCTTCGGCGCGAGCAATCTCCACCATGCGTTTAGCGATCAATGGACGCGCGATGCTTGTGCCGAGCAAATACTGGCCTTCATACAGCGCGCCTGCTTGGAACATCGGATAAATAAAGTCCTTCGCGAACTCCTCGCGCAAATCGTCGATGTATACTTTGGAAGCACCGGTCGCAAGCGCCTTGGCTTCGAGGCCGTCGAGTTCTTCCTTCTGGCCGATATCCGCCGTAAAAGCGATAATTTCCGCGTCGTAAGTTTCTTTGAGCCATTTGAGGATAATGGATGTGTCCAGCCCGCCGGAATAGGCGAGCACGATTTTTTCTTTTGCCATCATGAACTTCCTTTCGTTTATGCTTCGTGGATTAACCCAAAATTTAAATTATACACTGTGCTATGAGACCGCTCCGGGTACGGATCTTTCTTCCGATCGCTGTTGTCTACCCCATCAACGCAGCCATCAATGCTTTCTGCGCGTGCAGGCGGTTTTCGGCCTGATCGAAAATCACCGAGTTTTTGCCGTCGATGACGCCTTCGCTGACTTCCTCTCCGCGGTGCGCAGGCAGGCAGTGCATGAACAGATAGTCGCTTTTTGCGCCTTTCGCCAGCTCTTCGTCTACTTGATAGTCCTTAAAAGCGGCTTCGCGGATCTTTTGCTCTTCCTCGAAGCCCATGCTTGCCCATACGTCCGTATAGATGACGTCGGCGTCTTTGACCGCTTCCTGCGGGCTGCGCGTCACGACGATTTGCGCGCCGGTTTCCTTCGCGATTTCGCGGCTTGCCTTCACGACCTCCGCATCCGGCTCATATCCTTCCGGACTGGCCACGGACACATGCACGCCCAGCTTCGCTCCGCCGATCATGAGGGAATGCGCCATGTTGTTGCCGTCGCCGATGTACGCGAGCTTAAGGCCTTTCAGCTTGCCTTTATGTTCGAGGATCGTTTGGTAATCCGCCAGCACCTGGCACGGATGCGCCAGGTCGCTCAACCCGTTGATGACCGGCACGGAAGCGTATTTGGCCAGATCCACCACATTGTTGTGCCCGAAGGTACGGATCATGATGCCGTCGAGGTAACGGGAAAGCACCTGCGCGGTATCGCTGATGATTTCGCCCCGTCCGAGCTGGATGTCGTTTTTGCTTAAAAAGAGCGCATGCGCTCCAAGCTGGAACGCCCCGACTTCAAAGGAAACCCGCGTGCGGGTGGAAGATTTTTCGAAAATGAGTCCGATCGTTTTGCCTTTCAGCGGCTGGTAAACCTCGCCGTTTTTTTGCTTGCGCTTCAGTTCGATCGCCAGATCGAGCAGGTACTGGATCTCTTCCGTGGAGTAGTCGTCCAGCTCAAGCAAATCCCGGCCCTTCAGGTTGACATGCTGCAGCTGCTCTGTTTGGGTCATGGGTGTTCCTCCTTTTTGCTTTTGGTTATCATCTCGCCTAATGACGCTGCGGTCGGGCCGGTTTTGCCGATCCCGGCGTTTTCAGGCCGCTTCGCTCCGCAACAGGTCATTCATGATAAAAAAATATTTATAATATTAATCTTTTTTTACGGCCGTATGGTCATGGATCACGCCGGCGATGATGCTTACCGCCTGATCGATTTCTTCCTTCGTCACGTACAGGTTCGGCAGCAGCCGGATAACGTTAGGTCCTGCGGTAATGAACAGCAGCCCGCGTTTTTGGCCTTCAAGCACCAGGTCGCCCACAGGTTCGGCGCATTCGATGCCAACCAGCAAACCGAGGCCGCGGACGGCTTTGACGTGAGGGATGCCTGCCAGCTTCTCCGTCAGCTGCTCTTTCAAATAAGCTCCCATTTCTTCCGCGCGCTGCGGCAGCCGGTCCTCCAGCATCGTTTCGATCGTGGCGATGACGGCCGCCGTCGCAATCGGCGTTCCGCCGAAGGTCGAGCCGTGGCTGCCCGCCGAAAACGCATCCCGCAGGAAAGCTTTGCCGAGCATCGCGCCGGTCGGAAAGCCGCTGGCAATGCCTTTGGCAAGCGTAAAAATATCCGGTTCAATCCCGTAATGCTCATGCGCAAACAGTTTGCCCGTACGTCCCATGCCGGTCTGCACTTCGTCGATGATCAGCAGCAGGCCATGCTCCTTGCACAGCTCCTGAATGGCGCGGACAAATCCCTCTTCCACCGGAAGCACGCCGCCTTCGGCAAGCACCAGCTCCAGCATGATGGCCGCCGTATGGTCGGTAATGGCCGCTTTGAGCGCATCCAGGTCATGCAGCGGCACGCTTTTAAAGCCGGCAGGAAGCGGCAGGAAGCCGTCCTTTACTTTGTCCTGCCCCGTCGCCGTCAGCGTCGCCAGCGTCCGTCCATGGAAGGATTGGAAAAAGGTGATGATCTCATAACGATCCGTGCCTTTTACCTTTTGGTGATAACGTCGTGCCAGCTTGATCGCCGCTTCATTCGCTTCGGCGCCGCTGTTGCAGAAAAACACCGCGTCGGCACAGCTGTTCGCCGTAAGAAGCGCCGCCGCCTTTTCCTGATTCGGAATGTGGAACAGGTTCGACACATGCCATAGCTGATCCAGCTGCTCTTTCAGCTTCGCCGTCACTTTCTCCGGAGCATGGCCCAGGTTGGTAACGGCGATGCCGCTCATAAAATCGAGGTACTTGTTGCCTTGGTCGTCCCACAACCAGCTTCCTTGGCCTTTTACCAAGCTGATCGGATATCTGGCGTAATTGGGAAACAACGAACTGGATTGCCCTTCAGGGATACTCATATCAAATCACTCCTATCCGAATCGATATATGGTCGTTTCTTTGCCGTACTTTTCATCCGCCGCGTTGGTTGCGGTTCCGGTATAGCCAAACATCTGTATTTGAAGGGTTTTATTTTACGATTCTCGTCCCGATGGCTTCCCCTTGCAGCACCCGGCTCAGCACCATCGGCTCGCTGCCGTTCACGATGACGACTTCCTGGACGTCGCCCTGAATGCAGCTGACCGCCGCTTTGACTTTCGGGATCATTCCGCCGTAAATGTCGCCGCTGGCGATCATATCCTCGATCTGTTGAACCGTCACGACAGGGAGCACCTGCTTGACGCCTTCAATCTCTTTCATGATGCCCGGAACGTCGGTCACGACGATCATCCGGTCCGTTCCCAGATGCGAAGCGACCGCTCCCGCGGCCGTGTCGGCGTTGATGTTGTACCGCTGCCCGCTTGGATCCACGCCGACAGGCGCGATGACCGGCATGTAGCCCATAGCCGCAATCCCTTGAATAATGTCGGACCTTACATGCGTGACGTCCCCGACCCAGCCTACCGCATCGCTATTCGCTACCGGCTGCGCTTGGATCAAACCGCCGTCGACGCCCGAGATGCCAAGCGCCCTGCCGCCGCTTTGCTGGATGCGCCGGACGATCTGCTTGTTGATGCTGCCCGCGAGCACCATCTCCACGACGTCGAGCACCGCCTCCGTCGTCCGTCGCAAGCCGTTCACGAATTCCGTCTCAATCCCAAGCTTCTCCAGATTTTCCGAAATGGCCGGTCCGCCGCCATGAACGATCACGGTTTGGATGCCGGACGCCTGCAGCTGCTTCAAATCCTCGAAAAACGAATCCGGCAGCGCCGCCAGCGTACTGCCGCCGCATTTCATCACGAAGCTTTGCCGGCCTGCATGATCGGCCGCCCGAGCGTCCCGATGCTCCAATGTTTCCACCGCTCTCTCCTCCCTCCGTATCCGTTTGATTAGGTTCGGTAAGCCGCATTGATGCGGACATAATCGTAAGTCAAATCACAGCCCCAGGCCGTGGCCCGGCCTTCTCCTTGATGCAGATCCACCACAATCCGGACGGTATCGCCCTTCAAATATTGCAAGGCTTCCTCTTCGTCAAACGCGACC
This sequence comes from Paenibacillus sp. YAE3, assembly GCF_057546105.1. Taxonomy (NCBI): domain Bacteria; kingdom Bacillati; phylum Bacillota; class Bacilli; order Caryophanales; family Paenibacillaceae; genus Paenibacillus; species Paenibacillus sp. YAE3. The sequence goes on from NZ_BAAIYF010000012.1 coordinate 88,522, forward strand.
GGCCGGGAGCCTTCCAAAACCGAAATGCGGCCGATTTGAATGTCCACCGTTTCCGGATTCACTGGTTCTCCTGCACGGCCGACCGCCGCGATTACCCGTCCCCAGTTCGCATCGGCGCCGAATACCGCCGATTTGACGAGGCTCGATCCAATCACCGTTTTGGCAATAGCGCGCGCTGATGCGTCGCTGACCGCTCCGTTCACCTGCACCTCGACCAGCTTCGTTGCCCCTTCGCCGTCCCGGGCGATCGCTTGGGCCAATACTTGGCAGATATAAGTGAATCCTGCCGCAAAAGCCCCCCAATCCGGGTGCGCCGGATGCAGCGCCTCATTGCCGGCCAACCCGCTCGCCATCGCAATGAGCATGTCATTGGTGCTGGTATCCCCATCCACCGTGATCATGTTAAAGGTAACGTCTGTGGCCTGACGCAGAAGCTGCTGCAGCGCTCCTGCCTCGATCGCAGCATCCGTCGTCATAAACGCCAGCATCGTCGCCATGTTCGGATGAATCATTCCCGACCCTTTGGCCGCCCCGGCAATCGTCACGTCCTTGCCGTTAACGACGACCGAAACGCATGCTTCCTTCTTTACGAGGTCGGTCGTTAAAATCGCCTGCGAAAAATCCTCCGCACCGGATGCTTCGCCGCTCAGCCGATCCGGCAAGCCGGCAATTCCCTCCGTGACGCGGTCCATTTTGAGCAGTTCGCCGATTACGCCCGTTGAGGCGACCGCCACGTCCTGCTCCGCTACGCCAAGATGGCGGGCAGCTTCCGCCCGCATCGTATAGGCATCTTCTTCGCCCTGTTTGCCGGTGCAGGCATTGGCATTGCCGCTGTTAACGACAACAGCCTGCAGTCTGCCGTCCTGCAGGCTTTCGCGCGTCACCTTCAGCGGTGCGGCCTGGATCAAGTTGGTCGTATAGACGGCCGCCGCGACGGCCGGTACTTCGCACAAAATGGCGCCGAGGTCATGACGCCCGGATTTTTTGAGCCCGCAGTGCAAGCCGCCTGCGGAAAAGCCCTTTGGTGTTATGATGGAACCGCCTTGTACCGCGGTAAATTTTGATTGTCCCATATGCTTTCATCCCTTTCCTTACGGATACACCGGCGTGTATCCCAGTCCGAGATTCTCCTCCCATCCCATCATCAGATTCAGGTTCTGTATCGCTTGGCCCGCGGCACCCTTCACGACGTTGTCGATCACGGAAATGATCGTCACGCGTCCCGTCCGTTCGTCCGCCGCAAAACCGATATCGCAGTAATTGGAGCCGTACACCTCTTTGGTCGCCGGCCAAATGCCTTTATCCCGCACGCGCACGAACGGGCGGCCCTCATAATACTCCCGGTACAGCTTCACGAAGTCCTCATCGCTATACGTACCGTTCATCCGTGCATACATCGTGCTCATGATTCCGCGCGTCATCGGAACGAGATGCGTCGTAAAGGTCACGGTTACCGGCTCGCCGGCAACTTGGCCCAGCACCTGTTCGATTTCAGGAATGTGCTGGTGTTTGTTGACCTTATAGGCTTTAAAATTTTCGTTGATTTCCGCGTAATGCGAAGTCAGGCTGGTGCCCCGTCCCGAACCGGAAACGCCGGATTTGGCATCGATAATGATGCTTTTCGGGTCGATCCAGCCCGAACGGATGGCCGGGATGAGGCCGAGCAGCGTTGCCGTTGGATAACAGCCGGGGTTCGAGACGAAATCGACGTTTGCGACTTCCTCCCCATAAATCTCGCATAAGCCGTACACCGCTTTTTCCAAATACCGCTCCTCCGGAGCCGAATGTTTATACCATTGTTCGTACGTGCCGCCGTCCTTAATCCGAAAGTCGCCCGACAGATCAATGACCTTCAGCCCCGCTTCCAGCAGCTCCGGCACCAATTTCGAGCTTACGCCGGATGGCGTTGCCGTAAACACGACATCGGCTTTTCCGGCGATTTCCGCGGCATTCACGCCGTCCAGCTTATGCACGATAATATCCGTTAAATGCGGAAAACCTTCCGATATCGGCGCTCCCGCGCTTGATGATGAAATCACAGACGTAATTTCCGCCAGCGGATGGGCTTGAAGCAGCCGGATCAATTCCACCCCGCCATAACCCGTCGAGCCGACGATCGCTATCCTGATTTTCCCCGTTTCCCCTTGTTCTCCTGGCATCCCTTTGTTCTCCTCTCTATCCGTCTGACTTGCATCCCTCTCACAAATATGTATTATTATACGACCGTATTTATATAAATACAACACTTCAAACCGAATTTACGCATGTCCCCACCGGTTTATTTCCATTTCGCCTAGACAAGCATTCATATCAAAAAAGAGACACCCAAGCTATCGATGATAGCCGGATGCCTCTTTCGGGCCCTATAACCTCGCTATGCCTCCAGTTTAAACCCTTCCCCGAGCACTTCATGCGCACTGCTGATAATAACAAACGCTTTGGGATCGACGGAACGCACCAACGTTTTGAGCCTTGTCGCCTCGCTTTGGCCGATGACGACCATAAGCACGGTTCGGTCATCCCCGGTGTAACCGCCCTGGGCATTCAACTTCGTCAACCCCCGGTCAAGTTCATGCAAAATCGCTTCGCTGATGCGGTCCGTATGGTCCGATATAATGTACGCCACCTTGGAGTAGCTGAAGCCCAGCTCTACCGCATCGATGACCTTTCCTGATACGTAAAGGCCTACAAGCGCATACAGCGCTTTTTCGAGGGACAACGTGCATGCCGCCAAAAGAATGACGCTGCCGTCCAGCATCACCACGCAGAGGGAAAAATTGAGCCCGCTGTACTTCTGGATGATCTGGGCGACGGTCGCCAGCCCTCCGGTCGATCCTCTGCCCCGGTATACGATGCCGATGCCCAAGCCTACGGCGATCCCCCCGTAGATCGAGGCGAGTATCGGGTTATCCGTCGGCAGCGGCCAATCCTTCGTCACATAGACGAACAGCGGCAAAATGATGCTGCCGAGCAACGAACGAACCGCGTAGTTTTTCCCCAGCAGCAAAAATCCCAATATAAACACCGGAATGTTCAGCGCCCATTGCGTATAAGCCGGCTCCAGGCCGAACCATGCCTCAAACAGCACGGAAATCCCCGAGACGCCGCCGGACGCGATCCCGTGAGGCAGGAAAAATAAATTAAACCCTAAAGCAATCACAAACGAACCCACGACGATCAGGGCGATATCCGCCGTATGGCGGAGCGGTCCGGATGGGGGGAGGATGGGGGCCTTTCTGCGGCCCGAAACTTCTGCATGCGACATCTTCTTTTTTCTCTCCTTGGCTTAAAATGATCAATATTCGCGGTGTGGATGAGTCCGCCCGTAACGGCGATGAACGCAAAAAATTCCTACAACGATACAGTGAACTTCAGGGAAACGAATCCCTCGTTCAATCTATATAGCGTGTAGGAATTTTTTAGGTTTTATTCGGTATCCACTTTAATTTGGCTGCGCAAATAGCCGTCGATGAACAGATCCAGATCCCCGTCCATCACGGCGCCGACGTTGCCGGTCTCTACTGATGTGCGGTGGTCCTTTACCATGCTATAGGGATGAAATACGTAGGAGCGGATCTGGCTGCCCCAGGCAATATCCGACTGTTCCCCTCGGATTTCATCCAGCTCTTTTTGTTGTTCTTCGATTTTGCGTTCATACAGCTTCGAACGGAGCATCGTCATCGCGCGCTCCCGGTTTTTGATCTGCGACCGTTCGTTTTGGCAAGTGACCACGATCCCCGTCGGGATGTGGGTTATCCGCACGGCCGAGTCGGTGGTGTTGATGTGCTGGCCGCCCGCGCCGCTGGCCCGGTACGTATCGATCTTCAGATCTTCGGTCCGGATATCGATCTCGACGTCATCCGTAATTTCCGGCACGACGTCGCAGGATACGAACGAGGTATGGCGCCGGCCCGACGAGTCGAATGGCGAAATCCGCACCAGACGGTGAACGCCTTTTTCCGCCTTCAAATATCCGTAGGCGTTAAAGCCTTTGATGAGAAGCGTGACGCTTTTGATGCCCGCTTCGTCACCCGGCAGATAATCGAGCACTTCGACCTTGTAGCCTCTTTTTTCCGCCCATCTCGTATACATCCGCAGCAGCATTTGGCCCCAGTCCTGGGATTCCGTGCCGCCCGCTCCCGGGTGCAGTTCGAGAATGGCATTCATTTTGTCGTAAGGCTGGTTCAGCAGCAGATTCAGTTCAAACTCCTCAAGTTTTTTCTTAAGGTTCGTTACCGCTTCGCTGATTTCCTCGACAAGCGATTCGTCGCCTTCCTCTTCGGCCAGCTCGGCCATCATGGCCGCGTCGTCGTATTCCTGCTGCAGCTTTTCGTATTGGTCCACGGAAGACTTGACCGCGTTCATTTCGGCGATGATGCCCTGCGCCTTTTCGTTATCGTCCCAAAAATCGGGCGCGGACATTTTCTCCTCGTAGTTGGCGATCATTTCCTGTTTGAGATCTAAGTCAAAGAGACCCCCTAAGGTTGGTTAATTTGGTTGCGATTTCCCGCAAATCATGTTTGACAGATGCATCGATCATGATTGTTCTTCACCTCTTCTATCGACATAAACTCCCTTAAACAAAGGGGCTCGGGATACCTGCAGGGTCGCCCGCACCTTAACCTTTGATTCAAGGGAGTCTGGTTCCGGATCCGTTCAAAGGGCCCGGCTTGTTATCCTTGCAGCCTGCAAGCCGTTAAACCGCATGCAGGCTTTATGATCTGTTTATCGTCTCTTGCCGCCAGTTCAATTTATTCCGATACGGCTATTCTTGCCCGTGGCAGTGCTTGTATTTTTTGCCGCTGCCGCATGGACAAGGATCGTTGCGTCCGATTTGCTCCCCGACATGCACCGGTTTTTTCTCGGCAGGTTCGCTGTTGGTGGTAATTTTGCTTTCTTCCACCACCGCCTGGCGCTCCTGGTTCGCTTCGATATGGGCCTTCATGACGTAAGTGGCCACTTCTTCCTGGATGGCTGCCGTCATGGCATTAAACATTTCGAAGCCCTCGAACTGGTACTCGCGAAGCGGATCCGTACCGCCGTAAGCGCGAAGGTGGATACCTTGACGCAGCTGGTCCATGGCGTCGATATGGTCCATCCACTTGCTGTCTACGGAACGGAGCACGATAACTTTCTCAAACTCGCGAACGAGTTCGGAGCCGATGCGTTCTTCGCGTTGGTCGTATCTGGCTTTGACTTTCTCGAAGATGAAATCCGCCATCTCTGGAATTTCTTTGCCCCACAAATCGTCGCGGGTAACGGAACCTTCGTCCAGAAGCTTGCTGTTGACGTAATCGGCAACCTCCTGCAGCTCCCAGTTCTCCGGAATATCGTCTTGGCAGTGGGCTTCGACCACGCGGTCGATGACCGGCTTGATCATGTCCATGACGATTTCCTTGATGTTGTCGGATTCCAAAATTTCGCGGCGCTGCTTGTAGATGATTTCGCGCTGCTGGTTCATGACGTCGTCGTATTGGAGAACGACTTTGCGCAGATCGAAGTTGTTGCCTTCGACGCGTTTTTGCGCCGATTCGATCGCACGCGTGATCATTTTGCTCTCGATCGGCTGGTCTTCTTCGAAGCCGAGACGCTCCATCATGTTCAGCACGTTGTCGGCGCCGAAGCGTTTCATCAGCTCGTCGCCCAGCGACAGGTAGAACTGCGTGGAGCCCGGGTCGCCCTGGCGTCCTGCGCGTCCGCGAAGCTGGTTATCGATCCGGCGGGATTCATGCCGCTCCGTACCGATGATGTGCAATCCGCCCAACTCGGCCACGCCTTCGCCCAGCAAAATGTCCGTACCGCGGCCCGCCATGTTCGTGGCGATCGTAACGGCGCCCGGTTGACCGGCGCCCGCGATGATTTCCGCTTCTTCGGCATGGTATTTGGCGTTCAGCACCTGGTGTTTGACGCCTTTGCGCTTCAGCATATCCGAAATGAGCTCGGAGTTCTCGATGGACACCGTGCCGACCAGAACCGGCTGGTTCTTTTTGTGGCGTTCCACGATTTCCTCCACGACGGCCTTGAATTTGCCGTTTACGCTCTTGTAGACCACGTCAGGCATATCGATCCGCTGGTTCGGTTTATTCGTAGGCACCTGGAGTACTTCCAGGCCGTAAATTTTCTTGAATTCTTCTTCTTCGGTTTTCGCCGTACCGGTCATACCCGCCAGCTTGCGGTACATCCGGAAGTAGTTCTGGAACGTAATCGTGGCCAGCGTCATGCTTTCGTTCTGAACCTCGATGCCTTCCTTCGCTTCGATCGCCTGGTGCAGCCCGTCGCTATAGCGGCGGCCGGCCATCAGACGGCCCGTGAATTCGTCGACGATGACGACTTCGTCTTCGGTGACGACGTAATCCACGTCGCGGCGCATGATGACGTTCGCTTTCAGCGCCTGCACGATGTGGTGGTTCAGCGTCACGTGGGCGTGGTCGTACAGGTTGTCGATACCAAAGGCGCGTTCCGCTTTCGCCACGCCTTTTTCGGTGAGCGCAACGGATTTGACCTTAATATCGACTGTGTAATCCTCTTCCGCCTGGAGAGTCTTCACAAAGCGGTCAGCCACGTAGTACAGCTGCGTCGATTTCTGAGCTTGTCCGGAAATGATCAGCGGCGTACGCGCTTCGTCGATCAAAATGGAGTCCACTTCGTCGATCGTACAGAAATACAGCGGACGCTGCACCATCTGCTCTTTGTACAGCACCATGTTGTCGCGCAAGTAGTCGAAGCCGAACTCGTTGTTCGTGCCGTACGTAATATCGCAAGCATAAGCGACTTGCTTATCGGCATGGTCCATGCCGTTCAGGTTCACCCCGACGGTCATGCCCAAAAATTCGTAAATTTGGCCCATTTCCTGGCTGTCGCGCTGTGCAAGATAGTCGTTGACCGTAACGACGTGCACGCCTAAGCCGAGGAGGGCGTTCAGATATACCGGCAGCGTGCCGACGAGGGTTTTACCTTCACCGGTTTTCATCTCGGCGATACGGCCTTCGTGAAGCGCCATGCCCCCGATCAGCTGGACATCGTAATGTCTTTTGCCGAGAACGCGCTTCGAGGCTTCACGCACGGTCGCGAACGCTTCCGGAAGGAGCTCGTCGAGCGTTTCGCCCTTTTCGATGCGCGCGCGGAATTCCGCCGTTTTGGCTTTCAGCTGTTCATCGGTCAGCTTTACGAAATCCGGTTCTAGTTTGTTAATGATATCGACCGTTTTCATCAAACGTTTGACGTCGCGGTCATTCGTGTCACCAAAGATTTTTTTAACAAGTCCTAGCATGGTTAACCCCTTTCACGCAAAACAAATGTTAAATTAACTTCAAGAATTCAGGGTTATCAACAAATGAAATCGATCCGGAGAATCCGTCTCACAGACATGCGCTGGATGACAGGATCCGCTGACGAACCGATTCATACAGAAATGCAGGTGATTGTCTGAATGAAATTATCCGCAAAACAGAATCGACTTCACCCAGACCGTTGTTACGGTTTGAAGTTAATTCGTTGAACAAACAGGATTTTGCCAAATCCTTAGGATGCATATTCAAGCCTCTACATATAAAATCCCGAAAATGGCGTTTGCATAAATTGTAACAGTTTGTAAGTAAAGCCGCAACCGTGCGGATGACAATGCATGCGCGGTTTTTGGGCCTATGATCTATATACGTAAGAAGAGCCCAATCCGTTGCAGGAGTTGAGCTCTTTTTTTCATAAATTCGGATTTAATTTTTGCATCATTTTGAAAAATGTACCTTTGGAAGCCAAAAGCTGCTTAATACGGATCGGATTCCGTTTGTTCGATCAAACCGTATTTGCCGTCGTTGCGCTTGTAGACAACACTCACTTCCTGGGTATCTACATTGGAAAACACAAAGAAATTATGCCCGACCATGTTCATCTGCAAAATGGCCTCTTCCACATTCATCGGTTTGAACGTGAAACGCTTGATGCGAACCACTTCGAAATCGTCATGGTCTTCTTCCGTCTGAAGCCCGGATGGCGCTGCGCCCGCAACGGCCGCTTCATCCGCCAACAACGTCTTCAAGCTGCCCTCCTGACGGAGTTTGCGGTTCAATTTGGTTTTGTGTTTGCGGATTTGACGTTCCAACTTGTCCACAACGGCATCAATGGATGCGTACATATCGTCGCTGCGGTCCTCGGCACGAAGCATCATGCCCGGGAGCGGAATCGTCACTTCCACGGTGTGCAAACCTCGAACGACACTTAGCGTTACATATCCTTCTGAGGCAAGGGGTGCATCAAAATACTTTTCAAGTCTGCGGAGCTTCTTGTCAACGTAGTCCTTCAAAGCTTCAGTCACGTCGATCTGTTGACCTCGAACACTTAAATTCATATGGCACTCCTCCTTTGCAATTCCATTATATCACATTTGTTAACGCTAAGTAAAAAGACATTTCTGTGTACGGCGGCGCGGATGTAAGCGCTTATCCACGGACTTCGCGTTTGTTGGCGCTGGCGCGCTTTTTACCCAATGAGCGATGACGGAAAACGATCGAAGGACACAAAAAAACCCTGGATTGCTCCAGGGTTTGATGCTATCGTTTTTCAATTACTTAACCATCTAACCGTATATGTAGGTCGGCCTTGCCGGATGATTATAATTTGATTACGTTAGCAGCTTGAGGTCCGCGAGCGCCTTCGACGATGTCGAATTCAACGTCTTGACCTTCTTCCAAAGTTTTGAAACCTTCAGCTTGAATTGCGGAGAAGTGTACGAATACGTCGCCGCCTTCAGCCGTTTCGATGAAGCCATACCCTTTTTCTGCGTTAAACCATTTAACTTTTCCTTGCATGCACAAACATTCCCTTCGTCATCAAATAAAGTGTGACTTTCGTCCACATTCCTGAATATACCACTCAGGCTTGTTTGTTGTCAATTGGAAAGGAAAATGGTTTACTTGAATTTTATACCATAAACTCCGTTTATTTTTTCTGATCCATTAAAATGCTGTCCGAGTAATTATAAACCGATTCATACGCATTTCTTTGGACTTTTATTTTTTCTTTCTGCCGGAGCCAATTGGCTGCTTCATTTTTTAGTGCTTCCATTTGATTTTTAATCAAAAAATCGGATTGAACGATAGCTCTCAATCTTGTTTTTACTGATTCACTTGGAGGGCTTGTTTTGAAATCCATTTCTAATTGATCAATCAGCCCCTGACGATCGTCTGCAAAAACGGCCAACTCCTCAAAAGAAACGATATTCAGACGGGCTACCATGCCATTGGTCATGTCTTCCAGCTTGGAAACCAGTTGCTCAATTGTGTAGTCCATGGCTTTACACCTCTTTCGGTGTCTTGCCTTCTGTTAAGGCCAACTTGGATGCCTGGACCCAGGTCTCCCGCAAATCAAGCAAATATCCGAGCGCTTCCTCCGCATATTTTGCTTCCTTTCTCACGTTAGCCTCAATCAACAAATATTTCATATACTCGTAAATCGATGCCAGTCCTTTAGACACGTCAAACGAATGGTCCAGGGTAACCGTGAGTTCATCAATGATCGCCTGCGCTTTTTTGAGAAAATCGTTCGTCTTTTGGTGGTTGCCCTCGTTAATCCCCTCAATACCCGCCCGGACAAACCTGACGGCACCGTCATAAAGCATGATGAGCAGCTGAGCGGGGTTAGAGGTTTGAACAGAGGATTGTCTGTATTTTTCGTAGGGAGATGTGATCATGGTGATTCCCTCCTAAATTTCTTAATTCATCCCGAAGCTGGCTAAGCTTGCGGATTGCGAATTCATCTTGTTCAGGGCATTTTCCATGGCACTGAATTGCTTATAATAGCGCGTTTCCATATCCGTCAATCTTCTGGTCAAATCGGATATCCGGCTCTTCAAATCGGTGAGTTCCTTCCCCATGACGCTTTGTTCGTTGTACTTGGCATTGATGTCGGATGAATATTTCGACGTCCCGGCCCGTTCGGAAATCGCCCTGAGAGGGTTCTCCAAATTGTCGTATAGCTCGTTAAAATAACCCTTAGGCTTGTTCGGATCTCCTGACCCGATAAACAGCTCGATGACCTCATCCGGATGCTCCTCGATCGCTTTTTGAAGCTTGTCAGGGTCAGCAATGCTCAGTTTGCCTCCTTCATACCATTCCCCGGTCGAGATGCCGATGGTGCTCAGCTTCATCGAGGAGCCGTCAACGGAAGCCGTCACGATCGACTGACGCATGCTGTTTACGGCCGATCTTAAAATCTCATCGTTTTTAAGCAGACCGCTTTGCGCTTTCTCCGTCCACAGCTTGACGTCATTTTCCTTCATTTCCTTTTTCTGCTCCTCCGAAAGCGGCGGGTAGTCGCGATAACGTTCCTCGTCGAGTTTTTTGTTCATCGCTTCGAGTACGCTGTTGTAATCTTTGATAAACGATTGGATGGTGTCCATGATTTTGGCGGAGTCCGTTTTGGTGGTGACTTTGGTTATTTCTTCTGGTGTGGTGTTTGCCAAAAAAGTGATTTCTACGCCATTGATGATATTTTTGTTGGTATCAAACACCATTTTTTTATCGTTAATGTAAGCAGTTGCCTTTTTGCCGCCAGTCCCTGTTGAAGGGAGCTTCATTGCGCTCATGAAATCGCCGCCCTCAATTTTCAGCGCATCGCTTCCGTACTCATTGGAGGTAATCGAAAACTTCCCTGTAACTTCGTCAAACGTTGCCGTCACATTTGCCTTCACGTCCCCGTTAATTTTGCGGATAATTGAATCGATGGTATCATTTTTCGAGAATTCGAATGTAACCTTCGGATCATTTGCACCGCGGCTAACGGTCAGGGTGTACTTATCCGGGCTGGAAGGCTTAAGGCTCCCCAAAGTCGTCTTTGTAGTGGCACCAGAAGCGACCGCTTCAGTTCCCTGATAGGTAAATTGGGTTGCCATTTCTACATTTTTGATCTCCATCGTGACCCTGTTGGCGTTTGTCGTTGCTTTTGCGCTAATGGCATCCGTATCGCCGGTAACCTCGGATTTGAAGGCATTCATCGATTCGCTTTTTTTATAATTAAAAAGCTTGTTGTTGCGGAAATCCACCAACTGGCTGTTGATCGCGCGATAATTGTCCCGTTTCCACTCCAACACCTGCTTTTGCTGGTTGAGCTTGTCCAAAGGGACCCGCTTGGCCTTCATCATTTGCTGCACGAGAGTGTCGATATCCATCCCCGATGCCAATCCCGATATTCTCATTATAAAACCTCCCTTGTATTAAACGCTAAACGCGTTCGTCGATGAGTATGCCGGCAAATTCCATCATTTTGGCTACCAAATCCAACGTTTTTTCCGGCGGGATTTCCCGGATGAGCTCGCCGGTATCTTTATTTAAAACCTTGACCATAATGGAATGGGTCTGCTTATGTACGCTCACTTCAAACGTGGTGGAAGGACCCTCCAGGGCCCTCATAGCCCGATCAATCGCCTTGATAAGCTGCGCTTCCCCGATCGATACGTCGGCCCCTTGTCTTTCCAGGGTATTCATTTGCTTCTCGCTGGTAACGAAAACGGCTTGTTGCTGCAGCTCCGCTTTTTTGGCAGGGGAATACGTCTGAGATGCGTTATTCATGGATGGCGTTCTACCCGAAAGTGAGACATCACTCATTAAATAACCCTCCGATTTAATATTGTTCTTAGTAGTATATATCGGTCATTTCCTTCCCGGTCTTTACACCGGATCAAAAAAGACCTGCTTGTTTTATTGAATATAATAAAGAAAAACTGCCTGGAAGGACCACGGCAGCCTCGTTCAAAACTCAATTATTTTTAATTAATATAGACATATAAGCCATGGTCGTGAATCCATTTTTTCTGAGCAGCTCTCTAACATCTTTCACATATTGGGAGTTATGTTCTATTGTTTTGGAAAAAGACTGAATGAGTTGAATGACATGTTCCAATGCAAAATTTCCCTTATGAAACCCAGCCATTCCAATCAGATGCATTTTAATCATGGAGTAATGGATGACGAGCATAATATATTCTTCAAATACCTCTTTACCTCTAGCGAGCGGGAAGAGGCGATTAAATACGTAGTTGACCAAGTAGTTCTCCAGTATATATTCATGCTGCGCCATAAACGGCTGATAGAATGTTTGATATGCGTATTGGTAGCGCTCCGAAATTTCCTCAATCTTGGATTCTTTATCGTATTGAATTCCGGCTAAAAATTGTTTGAAACAATCTAAATATCTCTGGCTGGCTATTCCCCTGATTGCACGGACATCAGCTAACTGCTTTAGAAGTTCCATTTGTATGGTAGATAACGCAGGAATCCCTGATAATATGTTTTCAAGGTCTCCTTTTGTAATCATGTTGGTATAGGATGCGATCAATTGAGGAATATCGTTGATATCTTCTGCTTCGATATATTGCTCCACTTTTTGATAAAACAAACCTAATATGATCAAACGATCCGCCAAGGAATAGGTTCTCGTTTGCAAAACCTGAATCGTAAAAATACGAAGCTCCCAAAAATACGCCGACAATTCCGAAACTTTTTGTCCTGATGCTGCTTTTATTTCCGCAGTAATGATGTTTCGGGCATTGGTTTCTTCCAAAGTTTCATCAAACTCCATCCCGTTCGGATTAAGCAAGGCCAAGCGGGCCGCTTCCGGGCACGACAATGTCGCAGACTTCTCAAGAACGCCGTTGACCCTGTTGGCGATACGAGGATAGGTGCTGCAAGTGTTTGACAGATGTTCCTCCCCCAATTTTAATTGAATCGAACAAAGCCTTTCCTCATTTAACATCGGACAAGAACGGTCTTCATTTAAAATAATTTTGGCATAGTTCTCGGCAGATTTGCCTGCGCGATTGCGCTTTACATGTTTATCCAACATCGGTCTGAGATCGGATCGGACTTTATTGTATTTTTTATACGTTTCTTGATCTATGGAAACCTGCCATCCCGAACAGCATGTATCCTCACAAGCCGAACCGATGCACGAAAATTGATTCATATAGCTCGGTACCAGCATCACTTTCTGCTTTGTCATTATGTTCCTCCAAACCGTAAAAATTCCCTTTAGGATAAGATAAACGAACGGAAGTGTCCCTCAAGCTCTCCTTTCCAAACCTTAAACCTAGGTAGAAGGCGACCTGCGTGGAGGATTGCCTGATTAATTTGATGAAGTTTGTAAGCCGTAATGATGGCATCAAGCTCGTTTTCAACTTCATATTCTTTGTAATGATCATAACGCCTGGAAAAATAGTTATTCAGCAAATCCATAGAATCTTTCATCTTGTAAAAGCCGCAAACAATATCCTCCAAAAGATAAAGGCATGCCTCCATCTTTCCCTCATGCAATCTCCAAGTGATATATTCAACGCCATCAATACATGTATCCATTAACTCCAAGGTCTTTCTCATAACTTCCATGCTATGCTCCACAAAAATCAAGCTCCTTCAACTTCAAAAAAAGAGACCCTAGTAAGACTAAGGTCTCCTTTTAAATGAAAAATCTTAACGAAGCAATTGCAGAACGCCTTGAGGCTGTTGGTTCGCTTGAGCCAACATCGCTTGAGCTGCTTGCGTTAGAATGTTGTTCTTCGTGAACTGAACCATTTCCTTAGCCATGTCTACGTCGCGAATACGGGATTCGGCTGCAGACAGGTTTTCGGAAGAAGCACCCAGGTTGTTAACCGTGTGCTCAAGACGGTTTTGGTAAGCACCGAGCTTGGAACGTTCGGAAGATACGGTTTCCAAAGCGTTGTTGATGGTAGTGATGGCTTTGTTGGCTGTAGCTGCGGAAGAAATATCAGTTCCGCCTACGCTAATTTTAAGACCAGCTGAGGTTGCTGCAGTGTCCAAAGTCAGCACAGCCTCACCGGCAGCGTTTTTGAACTCTTTTCCATCAGTAGATGTAGCATAAACATTACCGTTTGCATCTTTAATTTCTTTATCGGTAACGGTATACTCGCCGGCTTGAAGGGAACCATTTGTGAATTTCGAAGTACCGGTAGCCTTACCATTAGCGATCGTGATTTTGCCAGAAGTTACTGCCTCATCGAAAGTAAACTCATCATCGCCAGTTTTGGATTTCCATGTTTTTCCGCTATCTGCTGTAGTTGCAACAACGTTACCTTCTGCATCTTTCAGATCAGTACCGTTAACGGTATAAGTACCGTCTTTGATGTCTACTTTATTATCGGCGTTAGTAATAGCTTTAGTCTGCTCAAACTTGATATCTCCAACGACGCCAAGGCTCAAACCGCGCAGGTCGCCTACGGACAGAGAGATGTTTTGTCCTTCGTTAGCACCGATATGGAACGTGCCGCTGAAAGTACCGTCGAGCAATTTCTTGGTGTTGAACTCGGTGTCTTTACCGATGCGAGTCAATTCTTGGGACAATTGGTCAACTTCTTTTTGAAGTTCAACGCGGTCTTTGTCCGTGTTCGTGTCGGAAGCGGATTGAACTGCGAGCTCGCGCATACGTTGCAGGATGCTGTGGGTTTCAGTCAAAGCGCCTTCAGCTGTTTGGATCAAGGAAATTCCGTCTTGCGCGTTCTTTTGAGCCATGTCCAGACCGCGGATTTGGCCGCGCATTTTTTCGGAAATCGCCAAGCCTGCAGCGTCATCGCCAGCACGGTTGATGCGAAGACCGGAAGACAGTTTTTCCAGGTTTTTCGAAGAAGCAGATGTGTTTGCGCCCAATTGACGATGCGTGTTCAGAGCGGCAATATTGTGGTTGATAATCATGTTCATTTCCTCCTTGAAATTCGTTCATTCCACATCCATGTGGATATACTTCGGCTGTTCCGCAAGTCGGCCGCACCCGCAGAACAGCTTGTACTATTTATATCGACGGAATCTTCGCGTCTGTTTATAGTTGATGCAAAATATTTTTTATTTTATCCCTTTTATTTGCTTCAAAAGTGCGTTTACGTCCGCCGATGCAGAAACGGCCGATTCCCGATTCGCTTCTTTGATTGAAGCATAAATTTCCTTCCGGAAAATATCGATATCCGAAGGGGCGGAAATCCCGATTTTTATGGTATCGCCTTCCACCTGTAACACTGTAATTTCAATCTGATCCTGAATGACGATCGCCTCACCCTTTTTGCGTGAAAGTACCAGCATCCTCTTTTTCCTCCCCTTTCGTATTCCCGGACGAATCCCACAGTTTCTGCTTCGTGCTGTATGCCGATGCATGGAGAACGATTTGTTTGCCGAGCTGCAGTTTCGGGTTCAGGACCAGCGGAGCGAGCAAATTCATCGTCGATGTCTCTACCGGATCCCTAAGCGTAATCATGCAACGAATCAGCATTTCATCTTCGATCTTCAATTCTTTGGAATCGGGTTCGGGCAATTCGAACTCATAATCAGGGTAAAACAGGAACGGGTCTGCGATCAGAAAGGAGAGGTATTTTTCCTGAAGGGATTGGAGGTATTGGAAAGGTTCGTCCTGGTTTGAAATGAGCGCGAACCGTTTTTCCTCCTCAAACCCCGGTATTCCTTTCGGAAAATGATATATTTGCTCTTCATCCACTTCCAGTGGTCCCCAACTTGTCTCTATCTTCAAATGATTTCACTCCTTCAATGCATATTTGGCTCTTAACAAGAAAAGAAACGGGTTAGGCCTTTGTAAAAAGACTTTATCCGTTTCTTGTAACTAAATCATGGCATCAAGCGCAGGCGGGATGATCTCGATCGAGGGGTATTGCCTCATATAAATGTTAAGCTTGCCCCTCTGATAACTGACCTCAGGAGGATTTACCCGGGCCTGTATGTCGAGCTTTCCCTCTCTATAGGAAACTTGCAGCGGCGATACCTGCACATCAATATCAACGTTATCAAAGGAGGCAGGCCCCCGAAACTCCGGTAAAACACCGGCCTCCGTGTCCGTCCCGTAAACATCCGCTATCATGGACCCTGGCTGGTGAATGGAGGCAACCCGGTTGCCCTGCTCGACCCGATTCGCGATTCCCCGCAAAAAAATCTCACGCACGCCGGAGTATATTCGATTGTTCATTTCAATAACGGAACCGCCCGTATAAGCAGCCCATGCCTTGGATTGATCGATCGTCACCCGGGGGTTCTCATGTTGGATATCGAGCTCGCTTCGTTCCGTCGCAATCGTCAAATCCGCTCTCGGCTGACGGATCGAATATTCGCCCAACCCCGACTCCATCCCGATCAGCGCAGGGCTTTGCCTGATTTGGATCATAGGCTGCATGTCTGCACCTCGTTTATCTCAAAAAGTCGACAAGAGAAGGCTGGATAATTTTTGCTCCGGAAGACAAGGAAGCGTTATAAATGTTTTCCTGGATTTTGGAGTTCATGATCACTTCGGCATAATCGGCGTCTTCCATCTTGGATTGAAGATCGGTCAAGTTAACTTCCATATCGCTGAGGCGGCCCTGTATGAGCTCCACCCGATTGGTTTTTGCACCAACGTCAGCCCTTGCCGTAAGGATTTTATCCATCCGGGTATCGATATTCGTCAGCTGTTGCGACAGTTCCGAATAATTGGCATTTTCCAGGGCTTTCGTAATATTATTAATGATCGTAAACAGGTTGTCCGGATCCTGATCCGTTCCAAACACGTCATTCCCTGTCACATTGATCGAAAGCTTAATGGACTCGCCAACGATATATTCGACGCTTCCCGCATCCGTCTTCACTTGATCGGCATTCGTGATATCCGTCGTTCCATCCGGATTTTTGGGAAGATCGTAAGGCTTCTTATCGTAGGTCTGGCCATTGAAAATATATTTGCCGTTCAATTTGCTGTTCCCGAGATCCACCAACTGTTCTTTCAGTTGGCCGATTTCCTCCTTGATGCTGTTCAACGCCGATTGCGGGTTGGTCCCGTTCGCGGCCTGCACCGTTAATTCCCTGATCTTGTGAAGGACATCCCCCGCTTGATTCAGCACCGTATCGTTATAATCCAACCAGGACAAAGCACTGTCCACGTTTTTTTGATATTGTTCGTTCGAAGAAAGCTCGGCGCGGTAACGCAGGGAATAGGTGATCCCTACCGGGTCATCCGAAGGTTTGTTAATTTTCCGTCCTGTCGCAAGCTGATTTTGAGTCTGGCTCATTTTATAAGCATTGCGGTTCAGATTCAGCATCAGCTGCGAATTCATCATGTTAGAAGTTACTCGCATCATATGTCACACCTCCCTAATCTATCTGCCTACAACTCCGGTGGAGTTAATGAGCTTGTCCAAAAGCTGGTCAAAAGTGGTCATGAATCTGGCGGAAGCTCCATATGCGTGCTGGAACATAATCATATTCGACATCTCCTCGTCCAAAGACACGCCGCTGACGGATTGACGGAAATTATCCACCTGCTCCACCAATGTCGTCGAATTATCCACTTGGCGCATGACGTCCTGCGCCTCTACGCCAAGCTGCCCGACCATCGAATTAAACAACGACCCGATGGTTCCTTGCTGTCCGCTTTGCGTCGATTTTACAATGCTGTCTTTCATTCCGGCCAGAAGAATGGTCAAGGAGTTGTTTCCTGAGATCACATGTTTACCGGTACCGGTACCATCGACTCTCAAAGAGGTTGCGATCAGGGAAGGATTGGCGGCAATTTCAGGGTTGAGCCGGATCGTCCCTGCAGACGAATCCGAAACAAAAAACGGTTTGCCCGGATTGGCGGTTCCGTCCATCGTGTAGCCCAATTGATGCAGCCCGTTAAAGCCGTTTACGATCATTTTCGCGTCTTGATTCAGTGCGGCTCCGTCCGGGAACGGCTGGCCCGCAGGCAGCGTGCTGACCGTTCCATTCAGCATAATTTCGACATCTTCCAAAAAAGTTACGCCTTGCGGAAGGTTCGACCCTTTAGGAATGGTCACTTCCGTTTCGCCGTTCGCAATCGTATTTGCGAGTTGATTCAACTGATTTCGATAGTCGGTAATATAATTTCTGCCGGAATAAATCATTCCGTAGACTTCCCCGGAGTTCAAGCTGCCGCTGTCAAAAGCCGCATTCAAAAACTCGCTATCGACATTGACGGCGACCGGTTCGGCCCCGACCAGCAACGTTTGATTCGCGCCCATTGAAATATTATATCCCTGGTCGGTTTCAACCACATTGATATTAATGATCTTCGAGAGTTTGTCTACAAGCAGATCCCGCTGATCCCGCAGGTCGTTTGCATTATCGCCGAGCCCCTCGATGCGCGTGATCGATTTGTTCAGGTCGGAGATCGACGACAAATATCCGTTGATTTCCTGGGCTTTCAAGCCGACGCTGGTCGCAAGATCGTTCTCAAGGCTGTCAATTTGCCGGCTCATATGGTTCAGGCCGTCGGTCAAAGCTTGCGCGGTCTGCACCACGATTTTACGCCCGGTAGGATCTTCGGGGTTTTTGCTTAGATCGGACCAGGACTTCCAAAAGTTATCTAAAACGGTCCGTATGCCCGTCTCCGAAGGTTCGTTAATGATCGCCTGCAACTTTTCGAGCGTGTTGGAGCGAATGCTCCAGCCTCCGTTCGCGCTGTTCTCGTTACGATACTGGCTGTCTAAAAATTGCTCGCGAATACGATTTATGGAGGTGACTTCCACCCCTGTACCAAGCTGTCCCGGAGCATTGGATCGATTCATTCCGTATGCTTCAATCGGACGGGAGGCTTGCATCTTGACCGTCTGTCGGCTGTAGCCTTCCGTATTCGCATTCGCAATATTATGGCCGGTCGTATTTAAAGCCGTCGTTTGGGCTGCGAGGCTTCTTCGGGCCGTTTCTATTGAATGAAATGTGGACGTCATGTGGTTCCCCCTTCGTAATGACTATGATTAAAACCTACACACCCATGAATTTCAGGCTCTCGAATCAAAATAACCCGATTGAAGCTTCCCGCCGTTCCGTTCCGTTAGCGGATGCTGGTAAGTAACTTCCTGATACGGTTTCTCGACGAGAACATCCAATGAATAGTCTATAAATTCAAGGGCCTGGGCAATTAATTTCTGGTTCAGCTCATTCGTCTGCTTCAGCAGGGACAACGTATCCGAGAGCCTGCTTTGTATGCTTTGCAGCCTGTTTTTTTCCTCGACGTCGAAAACGAGGCGGGATAGTTCCGATACATTAAGGTTTAACTTGGATTTTATCCCTTTCTCTTGCAAAAATTGATGAACGGCTTCAACTCTTTGCGACTCCAAGAGTTCGATCTGCTTTAACACTTTCGTCTCCTGATTCATCATCTGAATCAAGCTTTCCAAATCGTTTTTAATGATAGCTTTCTTTTTGCACCCGGCAATTTCAAGCATTGTTTGATGTACAGTTTCAAGATTTTCAAGGATGCCAATGATGTCTTCGATTGTCAATAAAATCACCTAGCTCTCAGGAAACTTTTTGAAATAAGGCATGAGCTTCTCTGCTATTTTACCTGCCTCCACATGATAAGTGCCCGAAGAAACCTGTTGCTTGAGGTCTTGAATGCGCTTGGCCCGCTCCGGATCCGAATTGCGCTCTTGGGCCTCAAGCATTTCAATCGCTTCCGACGAAATGGACACTTCATCCTTGCGACGCTCCATTTTTTTGGCTTCCTGTCTCTGGGCCTCCATATTCCGCTGGTAAGGGTTAACTCCACCAATTCGTCCGGTATCGTTAATTTTCATATCGTCCACCTTCTTTCAAAGTATATATGGGACGCCTTCAGGGCGGCTTGCGTATCAGTCTTTAAAAGAGTCATCCGGCGCGTATCCGGCGCACCAACGTAAATAACCGATAAATCTTTACTAAGTTTATCGGTCGTCATTGTAACTTTATTAATAGATTTTATGTTTTTAGTCCGGTGGTCTGCTAATTGTGAAATTTGTCGATAACCCGATAGGCTCCTTCGCCCTGTAGTCTAGTTCCATGTTCCTTGTTTGCACCCTCTTTGGCAGCCTGAGTCAGTTCCTTCGTCAAGCGCGTGCGGCAGGAGTCGCACATATGACCCTCGCGAATCAGCGTTCCGCATACCTCGCAAGGGTACATCAAATTCGGCGCATTCATCACGGAGATCCGGCCTTCCCGGATAAAGCGGGTAATTTGTTTGACAGAAACCTCGGTCGCATCAGAAAGCTCCTGAATCGTCGCCCCCTTTTCTTCGCGCAGGTATTGGACGCATTTTTCATACTCATGCTCGATTTCCTTGATGCAGTTCGGGCACATGTCTTTAAAATTAGCTGCAAACAATCTTCCGCAGCGAGGACAGTTTGCCAGGTTCACGATGACGCCCCCTTTCAAATCCAAACATTATAGACGAACTTATGACGTCAATGTTAGAATGTTTTCCAGAATCACTCAAGCAGTTAACAGCTTCTTGAAACTCCTAGTCCCTAGTGGACGAAATACGCGATCTAATCCTGACTCTTTGATCTGAAGGTCTGTTCGGTTCTCATCCGCAGTTCCAGTTCACCTTTTAGAGTAAGCATGTATTTATTTTCTTTACATCCTATCCTCTCAGACAAAACCTTACACTCACAGAATTTCCCATTGTCGCATTCCCACACACCAGCATTAACAGTAGATCTATTATTACATTATGACAGTTATCTATGCCATGTTTAGGGCAATTATAAACAATTGGATTATTGCTTTCAACTATTATGACTTGAGTACCCCATCCACTCTTACCAATGGCATATCTTTCAAACCCACCATTCATAGCTGCAATTACAAGCGCTTCAACTAAATTGAATCGATCAAAAGCCACAATGCAGTTCCTGCAGATCCAAATTGAAGTCACTAATCAGGACCTTGCCCATGTAAGACTATAAATGTGTGCATATATACCCGTTTCATGTTTGAAGGTTCGTTGCATTACCTCGGAACAAGCATTAATTGTGCTCCCAGTCGTATAAATATCATCAATCAATAGAATACGGAACGCTGCGGGCGAGGATATACAGCCTCTTATCTTGCTGGACATTTCTTGGTTCCATTCAAAAGCGTTCTCCATGGATTTAATCCGCTCCTGTCGGGTTTTAAAACTTTGCTTCCCCGTACTCACCGTCCGAACAAGCAGCGGTGCGACCGGAATGCGATGTATTTTCCCGATCCCCCTTGCCAAAATTTCAGCTTGGTTGAATCCGCGCTCGAGCAGTCTTTCATCGCTCACTGGAACGTACGTTACGAGATCCGGCCGCCAAAGCTGGCCTTTTCGGGACAGGCTCGGTTGCTGCTGCAAGGAAGAGATCTCGTGCTGCATCCTCACAAAAGCATGGCTGAGCATTTTTACGATTAACGCCGCGTATCTCTCATGTCCCCGGTATTTATACTGGGCGAGCCATTCCCGCATCATCTCGTTGTATCTGACCGCGCTTCGGTTCATGACAAAAGACCGCAGCCGGGCATCGGGCCGCAGGCAATCCGGACAGCCGATGGCTCTCCCGCAATACGCGCAACGGGGCCGAAAAATCCACGGGATCGCCCCGGCGCATCGCCGGCATATCCCCGGCCATTCCCGAACGAGTTTCGTCCTGCTGCCGCATGTCAGGCAAACGTCTCCCGGCGGAGCCAGAAGCTCGCGAATAAATCGGGAAATGGATGAACTTAACGAATTCATCTCGCTTTACCCCTCCTAATGGTTGATGTTGCAGTCCTTCACAGATACCCGTTTTTCCGCGCAATGCGATTCATGCTTTTGATTTGGTTGACGGCTCTTTTCTGCGAAATCGTCCACTGCGGCGAGGCAAACACGACCCGGCCTGCCGGGTCCTCGGCGGAGCGGCCTGCCCGGCCGGCCATTTGCACAAGCGAAGCGTCGTCAAAAAGGCTGCTGTCGGCGTCCGCGATAAAAACGTCGCTCCGCGGAACCGTCACCCCGCGTTCCAAAATCGTCGTCGTCACCAACAGCCGGATTTCCCGCCGGCGAAACCGCGTCACCTTCTCCGCGCGGAAGGGATCCTCCGATGAAGTGCCTTCGATGCAAACCTCGCCAAACATCCTACGCAGGATGGCGACGAGAGGATCGATATGCCGAATGCGGGAAACGAACAAAAAAATCTGCGCCCCCCGCTCCAACGACAGACTCAGATGGCTCGACAACCGCTTTAAAAGCATCGGCCGGCGCAAACATTGCTCTATGCTTTTGAGCGCGATCCGCTTGGGAACCGGCAGGGGATGCCCATGAAACCGGACGGGCACTTTCGCATGCGGCAGACGGCCGCGGGCCGCTTCCTTTTGCAAAGGGCGCGGAGGCGTCGCGGACAGATAAATGAACTTTCCGTCCGGTTTGCAAGCATGCTCGGCTGCATAAGCCAGCATCGGGTCGTTGTGGTAAGGAAAAGCGTCAAGTTCGTCGATGACGACCAGGTCAAAAGCTTGATAAAAACGCATCAGCTGATGGGTTGTCGCCAGTGTCAGATCGCCTTCCCGCCAACGTTCGTCGCTGCCTCCATACAAGGTGACGATCCGCGTGTCTGGAAAGGCTTTGGCCAGCCGGGGCGCAAGCTCCAGCACGACGTCCCGGCGGGGCGTGGCCACCAGCACGCGGCCGCCCCTCTCCAAGATCGCGCCGAGCAGCGGAAAGATCATCTCCGTTTTGCCCGCGCCGGTGACGGCCCATAGGAGGAAGCGGGCATGGCGGCTGGGCGGCCGCTCCGCTCGGCCGCCTGGGGCCGCGGAGCCCCTGCGGGGCGGCTCCGCCAGGAACCCCAGCGCGGCGCAGGCGGCATCGCCCTGCGCCGCGCTCAATCCCCACCGCCCGCGCACCGCGGCGGTGGACGGCCCGGCCGCTGCGCGCACGGCCGGGTCCCTCGCTGCTGAGCGGAGCAGCAGCGAACAGGCGCGACTGCGCCCCAGAGCGAGGCACGCCTCGCAGTAGGCGCAGTCCGCGCGGCCGCACGCGGCGCATGCCGTGCGGCCCGTGGCCTCGCTGCCGCAGCGCCGGCAGCGGGGGAGCCTCGGGCGGCCCATGCGCAGCAGGCCGCCTCCCCGACGCGGGCCGGCATCCGCAAGGCCCGCGTCCAGCGCCAGCCGGCCCTGCAGGCTGGCCAGCTGGGCGGCGCTGTGCCAAGCGCCTGCAAGGCCCGGCGCCATCTCCTGCAGCAGCGCGTCGACCTCCGCTGCGAGCAGCGATCTGCCGCTGACCTGCGCGACCAGTGCATCGGACATTCCGCCAAGCTCGGCCAAAGCGCCGGCAGCCTGTCCCGGTCCGGCGGGACGCTCCAGCAGGCGCCAAACCTGCTCGGGCATCGCCTGGCGAAAATCCCACATCCATCCCCCGGTGCCGCTATGCAAACTTTCCCCGGGATCGCCGAAAAGCGTTTGCCCATCAACGGGTGCATCCCCATTCATTCTCCCGCCCGCTTCCTCTTCCATCTGCTCGCGAAACCAAAGCCCCCACTTCCGCAGATCCCATCCGTTCATATCCGTCCGCGGCTCAAAACGCTGCTCCAACCGGACGGCCGAACTGAACGCGGTTGCCGCGGACAACAATACCATCCTGGCGGAACCTGGCTTCGCGCAAAACCGCTGCCACCACCACAGGACATCCACCCGCAAATCCAGCGAACGTCTTATCCTCCATTTCCCTTCATGCTCAATGGCATAAACCGCCACCCGCACGCGAATCCCTCCTTAGAAACATTCTCGGCCTAAATGTATCGCCGCGTTCCAATCGGGCTTGTCCAAATCCATCCGATCCGCAACATTTCGCCGATGATGACCGTCAATATCGTTGAACCAAGCAAAAAAGCACACCTCCCCGGTTTCCCGTTAAGAAGTGTGCTTCACATCGGAATACTCCCTATGCCGCTGTTTGCGGGCTTCGTCCTAAACATACGGAATCTGCCTCGCTTCATGCGGATTTCGCAAATCGATCATCGTTACATCCGAATCTTCGGAACCGCCAGCACGGCTTAAGACTGATTCATCGGTCGTCACGGACAGCTCCATGCCGGCCAACCCCTGAAGCCGCCTCAAAATGCCAAGCGTGGCATCATCCGAATGGAGATCCAGCACCGTAAGCCGGATTCTTTTGCCGGTTACCCAGGCATATAAGCCTAAAGCGCGGACATACCATTCGATCTGCCGTTCATGATTCGACGTGACGAGAATATAATGGACTTCACGCCCTTCCCGGCGTTTGTGCCAGGCATGAAAGACATGAACCGCTGCAATCGCTGCAGCATACACCAGAAGGATGGACAATAACGGGGTCAACATGCTGACTCACCTCCCTGTTACCAACAATATATGCTGGCCACAACAGGTCGGTGAATGAAAGCGCATCAGAAGCCCACACCCTTTTGGGCGGTCACGTCCATCGCCTATACCCCGTGGGAAATTTCACAAACAATGGCAGCCGGAACCAGAAGTTCCAAAGCTGCACGGCGTCATAGCGTTACCCAACCGTATTTGATCGAGTTGATGACGGCTTGCGTACGGTCGTCGACTTCCATCTTCTGCAAAATGCTGCTGACATGGTTTTTCACCGTTTTTTCGCTAATGAAGAGGTATTCCCCGATCATTTTATTGCTCTTGCCCTCAGCCATCAGGCGCAGCACTTCGGCTTCGCGGCGGGTCAACGGATTATTTTCCCCGGCAACGAATTTAACTCCGGCTTCCCTGACGCCGCTTTCCGCCATGGCTCCCGTTTCGTTCAGGAACGTCATGCGGCGCAGCTGCTGGATCAATTTACCGGTAACTTTCGGATGAATAAAAGCGTATCCTTCCTGCACCGAACGAATTGCATTGATCAGCGACTCCGCCTCCATGTCCTTCAGCAGGTAACCGTTAGCGCCTTTGCGGAGCGTTTCAAATACATAACTTTCGTCGTCGTGAATAGACAGAATGATGACCTTCACGTCCGGAAACAGCTCGCGCAGCTTCTCGGTCGCCTCCACGCCGTTTTCGACCGGCATATTGATGTCCATGAGCACGATGTCCGGTTTTTCTTCGTTGCAAAATTCCAATACTTGAATGCCGTCCCCGCATTCGCCGATGACTTCAATGTCATCCTCCATGTTCAAAATGCGCTTCAGACCCTCGCGAAACAATTGATGATCGTCAGCCAAAAGGACTTTAATGGTTGTTTTGTCAGAATCCCTGTTTTCCATCCTGTTACTCCTTTCCCTTCTCCACGTTCGTTGGGATATGGATTACGATCTTTGTACCCTGGTTCTCTGCGGATTCAAGTTCCATTCTTCCTTCGAGCAGCTCCACTCTCTCGCGCATCCCGATCAACCCAAAATGATCCTTCGATTTCTGTTCCAGGAGTTCCACCTTAAAACCGAGTCCGTTATCCTGAACAACAATTTTCACCATCTGGGCCTGGTATGTAATCTCGACTAAAACATAAGTAGGATAGGCATGTTTGGCTGCGTTGCTAAGCGCTTCCTGCACCAAGCGGTAAATGGCTGCCTCCATGGCGGAAGAGAGACGGTGCTCTTTACCCCGCGTTTCGAAAATCGTACGGATTTTCGTTTTCTCCTCGTAATCATGCACGTATTTCCGGAGCGTCGGGATCAGCCCCAAATCATCAAGAGCCATCGGCCTGAGGTTAAAGATGACCTTCCGCATTTCTTCCAGGCTGGAGCGCACTTGTCCCTTCAAATCTAATATTTCGTCCTGCACCATCTTAAATTCCTGCTTCATCAGCATTCTTTCCACAATTTCCGTGCGGAGAACGAGATTGGCCAGCAGCTGTGCGGGACCATCATGGATTTCGCGGGCAATGCGTTTGCGTTCCTCTTCCTGAGCCAGTATGATTTTCAGACCGATCAACTGACGGTTTTTCGCCGTTTCGATAATCCGAGTCACCTGTCCCAGTTCGCCTGACAAGTACTCCAGTACCACACCCATTTGTGATCCGATGGATTCAGCACGTTCAACAGAGTTTTCAACATTTCGGACCCTTTTTTGCAATTCATCGCGTCTTGCCTTCAGGTACATTTCCTTCTCGCGATAAATCATAACATCGAGCTGCAGCTGCGTCGCTTTCTCATACGCCTGCCTGATGTCATCCTCTTTGTAGCGGACGAAGTCCCGGCTGACTTCCGTCAGCCGGATGCGCGAACGCTTGTAGTTCAGCTCCAGCTGATCCACCTTTTGCAGCGTTTCGATCGTTTCCTTCATCACGTATTGCAGCTCCTGATTCAATGAGGCCAGCTCGTCCCGGGCCGCCTCAAGAATCTCGAACATCTGATACTTGCTGTTTTCCATCACCTGAATGGCGTTCTTAATGACGCGGTCTATCGCATCGGCTTGAAAATCCACGTACGTTCTACTCCATTTCTTACCATTACAGTTCTATATAGAATGAGCTACGAGTCGGTCCGAACGAACACAGTAACTTGTATATCGCACGCAAAATAGAACTCTACCGGACTGACTCCCGTGATCCATGGTCATTAGTTCATTTCTATACATATCATACCATATCATGATTCGATAGTGACGGTCTTCGTTTTTTGTTCCCATTTTACATTTAATCCTAATTGCTCGGATACGAGACGAAGTGGGACTAAAGTCCGACCATTACTAATATATGGAGCAACATTTGCGCCTTTACGCTTTCCGTTTAGGATAAAGTCCGTATCTCCTACCGTCAAATCCATGACTTTTCCACCACGCGTCACCGTGATTCGTTGATTGGCGGCATCCCATACCGCGCGGCCTCCGAACGTATCCAGCACGTATTTGATAGGAATATAGGTACTTGCTCCCTTCATGACGGGGGCAACTTCCATCGTTTTGCTCTGTCCGTTCGCGGTAAAGGACTTCTGGCCGATCGCCATCACGACTTTTCCGGTCGGCAAGCCGGCATCGCTGGAAAGGGACGGCATCGTGAATTTGATATTGTCGAATGCGACCGTGCCGGATTTTGCCCGTTCGTCCTGTCCCTCTTCCACGTTTACGACATAAACGCGCTTAAGTTGGGCCGGGAAGGCGATTCCTTTATCGCTGAGGTCGACGTCGATCGTTTTCCAGCCGTCCCAGTCGATTGCCTTGGCCAGATCCACATAGACGGTTTGACCGTTGTTGTCCTTCAGCTCCGCACGGGCCCAGTTCAGGCTGTTGTCGCCCATCACGTCGATCGACATCCGGGTGGCCGGAGCCGCAATCGTTTTGCCTGCCGTGCCGTTCAGTTCCGCGTACGCGTACATTTTGCCTGTGCCCGCGGTCATGTCATACGTCAATTGAAGCACTTTCGAACCTGCATGGTCCCCGGTTCCTTGCGTTACGGCGGCGGTGCCGGTCACTTGCGGATGATTGCTCGTAAACTGGACCGGATAAGAGACGTTTTCGAAGTTCTCCCACAGGTCTTCGCCGGCTGCCGACAGGATGACCGCCGTGCTGAAGCCGTTGTAACGGGCGATCGCATACCCCACTTTAACGTCCGGATCAACGGAGGCCACGGTCAGCTTGCCGTTTTTCACGCTGCCTTTAAAGCCGACGAACTCCCACTTCAGCGCGCTTTCCGGCACTTCGACCTTGTCCCCGTCCTTCGTCACGGCGGTCACCGGCACGGATACCGTGCTGCCTGCCTGCAGCGGCGCCGTTTGGGAACCGACGTTAAGCGCGGTCAAATCGCTTGCCCCCAGCACCTTCACTTGCATGCTTGTGCTCGCCTGGCCGCTGACCGCGGTAATGGTCGAGGTTCCCGGCTTCACCCCGGTAACGGTCTGGCCGCTCACTTTAATGTTGCCGTTGCTGGATTTCCATGTCGGCGTAAGGCTGGACGTATCCACCGGATTGTAGTAATTGTCGTAGCCTTTTAACTTAAAGGAGGCTTGCTGGCCGATCAGGATGGCCGAGGAACCGCTGATCTTCAGGCCTTTCAGTTCGCCCTTCGGCGCTTCGGAGAACACGCCCACGGCGTTCACGACGCTGCGCTGCTGCGTCCCGTATTCGGTATGAAAGGTAAGCGTGGCGTCATTTTCGCCCAGAGGCCTGCTGACCAGCGTCGTCGAACCGCCTCCGTCGAGGTTCATGCCCTTCCATACGCCGATGTCGACCATAAACGACTGCAGCTCGCCCAGCGACATGCCGGAGCTGTTGTCGTTTTTCTCTACCGTCACGATATAGACGTAACGCTCGTCCTTCGAGTAGCCGAGAGCCGTCCGCGCCCGGTATCCGCCGATGCTGGACACGTCGCGGGAGAAGGCGGCGGCTTTGCCGTTATTCACCAAAATGGTGTGCCCGCCGATCATCGTCTGCAGTTTGGAGGGATCCACGGACTGACCCATCGTTTTCGAGTTCAGCATGTAGCTGGTCTTCAGCGTTTGGCCGACGGCCAGATGATTTTTCACGAATTCGGCGGCTTTGCCGTGGGTCCGCAAAATATATCCGTCCTGCGGCACCTGCATCCCCACGAATCCGCCCACGTCGGAAATCTGCGTAATGACGTCGTTCTGAACAAGCACCTCGATCGGCGTCGTTGCGCTGTTTTTCGGACGTTCCGTCGATTTCCAGGCGCTGGTGTAGATGTACATGGCATCCACGTGGCTGTAGGTCGCGCTGCTGCTTTCCGGATTATACGAAGATTTATTGATGCCCGCGAGCGGGAAGGACGATCCGTCCTCTGCCGTTACGGAGCCGCTAAAAGCAAACTCGTCGATGATCGGCTTGCCGTCCGTCGTCACCGCAAAGGAATACATCCCTTTAATGTCCGACGGCGTCGACAGAAGCTGTCCGTCCGTCACTTGGCCGCCGATCGGCGCGCCGTCTGCGGTGGTATTAAAATAGTCCCCGTTCACCGCAGCAACGGCGCCGTTTTCTTTGGCCATGCCGCCGGTGCTTTGTTTCGTCGTAAACTGGCCGCCTTTGCCGTTCATCACGTCGATCTTGACGTACGGGTTTTGCAGATCGATCCGGATCACGTCCGCCAAAGCGGTGGCCTTTTTCCCGGAACGGGTCGTCGTGAACTTGTATTTGGTCAACATCGCGCCCGACGTCACCGGATTTTCATCCAGCTTGACGACCGATGCGGACGCGGCGCTTGCTACCGAGGAAATGGAATGCCCGTTCAGCGGAATCCCGCTGCCGACGACGGGGGCGATAAAAAGCAATCCCGCGAGCGAAACGACCATCCACTTTTTGCTTGTCGCCATCCCCTGCTTGCTGTCACTTGTCTTTCCGTTTCTTTTCATGAAGCGTTACTCTCCCATCTTTTTTTAAAACACATTCCAACCCTATGAACCGGAATAAATCTAATAATCTACTGACGTCTTTGCCTAGAAAAAAGTTCCACCGCTGGCCAATGTTGCCCATTCGGTTCGCTTTTACGAGCTTAAGAGATTACTTTTCTGTAACCTCTGTCCTATTTAATAGACTGTTTTAAACGGGAAAAGTTACGGATAAATATGCTTTTTTTAACGAAAATCGCTGGATTCGGTCGAAAAAAAGCCCGCTCCACCTCCGAATGGGGGGACCAGGCTGGCAAAACTTACATATATTCTATTTTTTCCAGCATTCTTTGGAGCATCACCGCCGCCTGCGCTCTTGTCGCATTGCCTTTCGGTTGGAACGATTTCTCGCTCACGCCTTGGATGATGCCCTCTTTTAGGAGCTTGGCAACGGTATCCTTGACTTGAATCTTTTTATAGTCGGCGAACTTCTGCAGATACGTTTCCGGAGTATAAGCAAGCGTCGCCTGGTATCCGGCATAATTCATGGCCCGCATCATCATGATCGCCATTTCTTCGCGGGTAATCGGGTCGTTCGGCTTAAACGAACCGTCTTTATTGCCGACGATGATTCCGGCTTTGACCGCCGCGCCGATAAACGCATTCTCTTTCGTATTGGTAATGTCGTAGAAGCGCTGGGACGTTTGCACATCGCCGGAAAGGCCGAGCCCTCTGGCTACGTATTCCGCAAACTCGGCCCGGGTGATCATTTTGTTCGGTTCGAATTTGTTGCTCGTCCGGCCCTCGATGATCAGTTTTCCGGATAAGGCTTGGATCGCTTTGGAAGCCCAGTGGCTGACGACGTCCGTATAATATTTGTAGGAAACGCCAATGACCACGGTATAGTTTCCTTTGATTTTGGCTTTAAAAACTTTCCTTGCACCTTGGTTTAGAACGATGGAAGGAACGAAGGTCATTTTGTCCGCGCCCCGATCCCATCGGAACACGCTTATTTTATCGACAAGCGAAGTCGAAGTGTTCGAAATCCAATACTCATTGTCAACCTGCACATCCACCGAATAGGACGAAGCGCTGTTATGGACGGCTGTGATATAGAAATCCACAGGTTCGGTCATTTTGGTAATCGCGGATGCGCTGATTTTACCGTTCATAAATGCCGCTGCATCTCCCGTAAGCTTTTCTACCGCGATGTTTAAAGCAACGTTGGACGAGGAGGTGTTCAGGCTTCGGGCAATTCCGGCGATATCGAGCCGGCTCAGCTGGAGAACCATCATCGATTCCCCCGCTTTTACCGCAATCGCCGCATTTTTGTCCTTGGCATAAATGCTTTCCAAAGCGCTAAGCGAAAGGCTAACGGAAACGCCGGTAGATCCTGACTGTGCCTCGATTAACGTCAGATGCGTGCCGGATTTGCTGCTTGCGATGTATTCATAAGCGTTGATAAGCTTCTCCGAATCCACGACGATGCGTTTGATCGTTTGATTGTTTCGGGACTGGATATTGGCTGCGGGAACTGCGGCCGCCTCGCTTAACGCAAATGCCGATATTCCAAAATTTTTTACTTCGGTCAGCGACATATAATCCGGCCGGTTCGCATCCGTCTTGTCCCCGGTGAACTCCCCTGCCACCAGGTTATTGAATGCCGGCATCTTGTTGCCGTCGCTGTCCGTCACGCCGTTTGCACCCGTCAGATACGTCACTTCGACTCTCTGTCCGCTGGAGACGGGGCTGCTCAGCTTTAGGGTAACGGTATTGCCGTTAACAACCACCTGCAGAACGCCGCGGATCAATCCGTCCACATACACCTGGAAGAGGCCCGAAGAAACATTGGTCTGCAAAAGCGTTCGGTAATACGTAATTTGCACGACGTCCCCTTGCACCGATATCGATTTGACCTCTCCGGACGCGCCGCTTTCCATGATTTTGACGGGCTCCAGGTTGACGTACCCTGCGGCATTGCCGTTAAGATCCGTCAGGCGGCTTGTTCCCGGAACGTAGGAAATCGTCACTTTGGAAAGCTTGTTTATGGATGTCGCGAGGGTTAAGATCACCTGGTTGTTTTTCACTTCGACCGCGCTCACGTAATTCGGCGCCCCGTTTACCAGGACCGAG
This sequence comes from Paenibacillus sp. YAE3, assembly GCF_057546105.1. Lineage (NCBI taxonomy): Bacteria > Bacillati > Bacillota > Bacilli > Caryophanales > Paenibacillaceae > Paenibacillus > Paenibacillus sp. YAE3. The sequence continues at coordinate 119,660 of NZ_BAAIYF010000012.1, forward strand.
AACTGGCTTTTCATCGGGATATTGGTCGTGCTTAAAGGTTCGTTGTACGTCAGGGTCACTTTTTTGTCCGTGCCTTCGGCTTTTTGGAAAACCGGCGGCTTCGTGTCCTGATAGTTTCGCACGAAAAAATCCGTGAACGCGCTGATGTTTTGTCCCCTGCTGTCCTGCAGCGGATCATTTCCCGGCTTATAGCTTACTTTTACCACCTGGCCGTCCGAAACGGGACTGCTCAGCGTCAAATAAACCGTTTGTCCGCTTTGGCTGATCGACTTGATGCTCACGGCGGTGTCATCCGCTTTTACCGTAAATTGTTCGTAAGCGAATGACGAAACCGATTTAAGAGACTGATTAAAGGATAAGGTTAGATTGCTGTATGAAACATAACCGCTTGAAGGTTTGGGGAGGGCCGTGTCCATTCCGTTCACCACGTCGCGCCCCGAAAAGGTCGCGGCTTGATTTTTGTAAAGGTCTTGAATCGGACGCGAACCTCCGCTGTAGCTAACTTTGACGTTCTGGCCTACCGCCACGCCGGTTTCCAGCGTGATGTATACGCTGTTCCCCGAGGTGGAAACATAGCTGATTTTGCGTTTTTCATCGTTGACCGTTACCGTAAAGCTGCTGGTTTGCAGCCAGGTGTCCGCGTATAGTTGTTTGTTGTAGGCGAGCCGGATCGTCGTATTGTTGTACATCTCGCTGCTTTGAAGCACCGGAGGCTGCTTGTCCGTCACCGGCGTCTGGAACGTCCAGCCCGATGTTAATCCCGGGTACTGGTTGTTGTCATTTTGCGCGTCGTAAAAAGCGTTTCTTCCGATCGTGACGTAATAGGTCGAGTCATAATCGAACGTATAACCGGACTGAAGCCGTATCCGCACTTCGCGTCCGTTGACGTTAACGTCGACCGGAACATACGAACTGCTCCCCGATTTGCGTACCGACACTTCGCCAGGGCCCCGGACTACTTCCCGATTAAAGGTGACGTACAAATCCGAATCGACGGCGACGCCGGTGCTTTGATGGTATGGACTGAAGCTTGTGATGCTCAGCGCCGAGGAACTGTCAACAGCGGTCGTAAACCTCCATCCATTAGGCGACGTGATCCCTTGAACCGCATTGCCCTGCGAATCTTTAAAAGCATCGTCGGCAACCGTCACATAATACCCGGAGTTGCCGGTCATGTAATTGCTGAAGTCCATCGTGATTTGGGTGGTGCCGCTTCCCGTTACCAAAGAAGTATGGTTCGCAGGAATAGACTGGATCAAAGCGCCGTTTGTCCGCCGAAGTTCGATGGCACCGGTTCCTGCGGTTACCGGAAAATTATAAGTTAACGTCAATTTTGTCGCTGCCGGAACATTGACGTCATTGTTGCGCGGATATGTACTTACGATGGCCGTCTTCGGCTGCGTCTTAAAAGACCATTCGCCAGAGCCGTTTATGCCTTCAAACGGAAGCCCCGTTTTGGTTGCAAAAGCATTCGGATCTACTTTTACCCAATACGTCGTATCGTTCGCGAGCGTTTGGCTCAAAGAAACGACAACCTCGCAGCCATTGACGCTCACCTGATTGCCGGCGGCTGGAATCGTCTCCACGACGGCATTGTCCGATTGTTTGACGACCTGAATGAAACCTGTACCGGCAACCATGTCTTCGTTGAATCTCATTTTGAGCTTCAATTGCACGGGATTGATCCCGGTTGCATTCGATGCCGGCTCGTAAGACTGCACGGCTTTTTTTACCGTACTAAATGGATATGCCGCCTCTTCCGAAGGCGTATTTTGTCCGTCAGCCGTTTCAAAAGCTCCTGCGCTCATTTTCAAAACATAATTGTGACCATATTGCAGCCGCTTCTGATTGTCGAATTTTACCTCAAAATGCGTCCCTGGTTGAGCCGGATCTCCCTGAATCGGGAGACTATCCATGCTCCCCTTCGGATCGGTTAAATCCTGCAGATAAATTCGGGTGATCCCGCCGCCGAGTATGACTAATTTCATGGGTTGATTGAAATCCAAATTGAAGCTTGGCGTCAGACCAGCTCCTTCCGTGCTGCACGAATTCGGAGCGGCCGAAATTTTCGCGGTTAAATCTGCCGTAGAAGCGGCGGCAGCAGTGACAGCCCCGACTCCCCCAAAGACCACCTCGATCGTTAAGATGAAGGCCAGCAGCAGTGACAGCCTTTTTCTCATTCGTCTCATCCTTCCTTTCCCGGGCGTCGTGTTCTCCTGACATGTTTTATGAGCCCGTCACAAAACACACGCTTATACTTCTTTTTCGGTCAAAAAAGGGATGAAGTTTAGGACTTTGGCCGGAAGGTTTTTTACGACAAAAAACCTCAGCCCGGCGCAAAGCCAAACTGAGGTTTTAATTTGTAGGGTATCCCCGCAAAGCGGTGACCCCCGGGAATTATAATCTTATATCCGTTAAAGATGAAAGCTTACAGACCCGCTTGGGCTTTAAGCTCTTCCGCCTTATCCACGCGTTCCCATGGCAGATCCACGTCCGTACGGCCGAAGTGACCGTAAGCGGCGGTTTGCTTATAGATTGGGCGACGCAGGTCCAGCATGCGGATAATGCCTGCAGGACGAAGATCAAAGTTGTTCCGGACCAGCTCAACGAGCTTCTCGTCGCTTACTTTGCCCGTGCCGTACGTATCCACGTTGATGGACACCGGCGTTGCAACGCCGATCGCGTAAGCAAGCTGGATTTCGCATTTGTCTGCCAGTCCGGCTGCAACGATGTTTTTGGCAACATAACGTGCTGCATACGCTGCGGAACGGTCCACTTTCGTTGGATCCTTGCCGGAGAATGCGCCGCCGCCATGGCGGGCATAACCGCCGTAGGTATCGACGATGATTTTGCGGCCCGTCAGGCCGGCATCCCCTTGAGGACCGCCGATCACGAAACGTCCGGTTGGGTTAATGAAATATTTCGTTTGTTCATCCAGCAATTCTGCCGGTACGACCGGAAGAATAACCTTTTCCTTAATATCGGCTTGAATTTGCTCAAGCGTTGCATCCTCGGAATGCTGAGTCGACACTACGATCGTATCCACGCGTACCGGTTTGCCGTCCACGTATTCGATCGTCACTTGCGTTTTGCCGTCCGGACGGAGATAGTCAAGCGTGCCGTCTTTGCGGACTTCGGACAAACGGCGGGCGATACGGTGAGAAAGCGCGATAGGAAGCGGCATAAGCTCCGGCGTTTCGTTGGTCGCAAAACCAAACATCAAACCTTGGTCGCCTGCACCGATATTTTCCGTTTCCTTATCCATCTGGGCAGGATCGCGGCTTTCAAGCGCAGCGTTTACGCCTTGGGCGATGTCCGCAGACTGCTCGTTCAAGGATGTCAGCACGGCCATCGTATTGTAGTCGAAGCCAAACTTGGCGCGTGTATACCCGATTTCTTTAACGGTATTTCTAACAATAGCTGGGATATCTACATACTCGGATTTGGTACTGATTTCACCAATAACCAACACAAGGCCAGTCGCAACCGACACTTCGCAGGCTACGCGAGCGTAAGGATCGTTTTCCAGAAATGCATCAAGCACCGCATCGGAGATTTGGTCGCAAATCTTGTCCGGATGTCCTTCCGTAACGGACTCTGAAGTAAACAGATGACGTCCTTTTACAGACATAGGTTCAACCTCCTAAGGATCAAATATTAAGAAAAACGTCAACCGACGTACTTCCTTTTACAGCTCTGCCGCATAGCGCGGCGTTATGGTCTTGATTATCAATAATCATTAAGTATGCCCTATACAAAAAATGAACCTTTTCCCAGGCAGGAAAAGGCTGCATGACAATCCTCAATGGACATATTAACGCATTTGTCAACCTATGTCAACGAAAGGAGAATGAATCCTACATTTGCAAAAACCGCTCCATTTAATGGATAAATCAATCCACCAAAAGGAACTTTTGTGCTGTTGTGCAGTGCTTTCGAATCAAAATGATGGTTTAGGATTACAATAAACTTTGTTGCGCTTGGCGAACGAGACGTTTGGTCATTTCCCCGCCGACCGATCCATTTTGACGGGAAGTCAAATGTCCGGCATAAGAACCACCGCCCGCAAATCCGCCAAACTCCCCTAATTCTCCCGCAAACTCAGTGTCCGCAAACCCGCCGGAAGAACCATAGGCCGAACTCAGCCCCAGCTCCGAAGCAATTTCGTATTTCATTTGGTTCAGCATATCTCTGGATTCAGGCACGAGCTTACGATTCCGGTTATTTGATCTAGGCATTGAAAATGCACCTCCTGCATGGTTGGTACTGCAGGTATAGTATCTGTATTTCACGTCGCAATAGACGTATAAATCATTGTTACTTTTGGCAAAAATAAGGCTATACAAAGCGCTATCTATGGATGTTATTGGATCGAATATCCCCCACGCACCATGACTATCAAATTATATTTGTTGCCTTCCTGCACCATGATGCCGCGTCCATCTCTTGGAAAAGAAAGCAAATGGTTATTCCCTACAGCTTGTCCATTGGCAATATCTTTTCCGTCGGTAAGATCGGCTACACCGTTGGCGTCCTGACTGTATACAACGCCTTTGCCGCTGCGAATAATAAACTCAGTACCGGCTTTGGCAATCAATTTTTCACCTGGCTTCAGGGTAACGACGGACACCGTATTTTCAACGGTCGTAGTTTCATCTTTTCCGCTGGATGGCTTTTCCGTTGCCGGAGGTGTTGTTGGATTGGTTGGCGTGGTTGGATTCGTCGGCGGCGTAGTCGTTGCATTTCCGCCACCGCCTAAAGCTTTTTGGATTTGTTGGTCTACGTAGCTTTTAGTAACGACAGGATCGTCGGCTGTACCGGGTTGGCTTACAGAGCCTGCGCCTTGGGCGGTAATGTTGAAGATGGAGCCGAGGGCGAGACCGCCAGATAGTAATGCTATCGTAAATATCATCTTAGATACTTTACTCATAAAACCCCTCCTTATGATTATAAAACATAATAATTTAAAAAAAGAGGCTAATGAGATAGTCTCATTAGCCCCTCTTTCTTACAGAATAATTTAATTCCTTAAATCTTAGCGAGTTACCGAGGTTCTGAAGTCTTCAGCAGCATTACCTGCTTCGTCAACAACGAATTTACCATTTGCGTTACCATTGAGGTAAACTTCAAGGTTTCTAATGTCGCCGACTTTTACATCAGATTTGAATTGAACGTACAGTTTGTTGCCTTCTACACGAGCACCAACTGTATCGGCATAATTACCATTCACAGCAACTTTGAATGCTGCAGAAGTGTAGAATACTTTTACATTTTCCACAAAAGAAACTTCTGCTTCATAGTAAGTAGCTCCACTTACAGTAGAAGTACCGATCTGAGCACTCAAAGGATTGGCACCTTTTTCTGTATACAATACAGGAGCAATCTTATCTGCAACTGGTGCCGATGCAATCGCTTCAAGGTTACGTCCGTAACCATCAACGGATCTAATGTCGTTTTGTGCAACAGTTTTAAGTGTAACACCGGAATTAGCAGGAATCACATCATTGTAGAACTTAAATTCAACCGATGTTTTTCCAGCGGATGCATTTACAATCGTGGCAGAGAAGTCGCTAGAATTATACGTGTTTGCTCCGATTGTAAATTCAAAATCAGAAGCGTACAGACGAGTCAATTCACCTTTAAAGTCAGCAACGACTTTGTTTTTCGCAGTAGCTTTAACACTATCTTTGTCGACTTCAATTCTCGAAGCCTTACGATCTTTCAAGCTAACTGTTTTATCAGATACAAAGTTTCCATCAGCATCAGAGATGTTGATTGCACGGATATTAACATTTCCTGCGTCGAAATCAACTTTAACATCTTTTCTAGGAACTGTCAGTTGTACAGTATTAGAGCTGTAAAGTTTAATTTCAGTCGATGTGGATGGGAATGGATAGTAAGTTGATCCAACAACATAGTTGTATTTGTTTACATCCAGAGCATTTCCGCTACCAGTAGTTACAACAGGCTTATTAAACTGAACATTTACAACGTAGTTGTTGTCCTCGTCAATCGTATACCAAGCAGAGTTAAGCTCGATGTTACCTGCTTCAGTTGCAGTAAAGCTTACGCTTTGAGGAACAATTGTGTTTCCAATTGCCGTGTTATCACGGACACCTGCAACTTCAAGGGTATATTTGCCAGAAGGCAATTTACCGATTGTCGTCAGAACCACTTTGTTTTTCAGTTTTTCATTGTTGTACTTGCTCACTGCGAATTGAGGTTCATTTACTGGATGACCTTTAGTATCAAAGCCCTTACCCGTGAAAATGTCTCCATTTTCTTTTTTCAGGGTGAAGTTTTCTCTGTTAGCGATGTCAGTTGCATTTACATCTTTAGAGAATTCAACAGTAATTTTCGTAACATCTCCGTCAACTTCGCTAGTTACGCCAGCTACAGTTGGACGAGTTGTATCCAACTCAGGAGTTACTTTAACTTGGCGGTTAGCAGAGTTACCGCTGTAGTCAGTTACACCATCAACATAGATCGTGTTTTCACCCAGGCTCAATTGCTTATCTTTGTCGAAAGTCAAGATGAGCTTGTTGTCTTTAATTTTGTAATCAGCATTTTTGCTGCTGGAAGTATGGTAAACTTTGCTGATCGATTTTACGGATTCATTGAAAGTAATTTCAACTTTAGTAAGGTCCGTTGCTTTTACGGATTCAACTTCTGGTGCAACTGTATCTTCAGCAACCGTCAGATCCGTTTCAACTGGAGCTACTTTGAAGTTTGCATAATCTTGAACATCTTGTACTGTCAAAGTGTGTTTACCAACACTCAGATCAGTAGTGATGAAGGCAATGTTCGGATAAGTATAATCTACATGCCCGGAAATGTTCTTGCCGTCAACTTTGTAGTTAGCCAAGTTTCTTGCAGTTGTTTGTGTAACTGGCTCAGAGAACACAACTTTGAATGCTTTAGTTCCCAAAGCTTTAGCTTCTTTAACTTGAGGAAGCTGAGTATCTACTGCAGAGAATTGAATTGATTCATTGAAAGTCTTAGAGCCGCCGGCATTTTTGACGCCGTTAACTTTAAGGTTGTAAGTTTTTTGCGAAGACAATTTGCTGTCTTCTTGCAGCAACAGAGTTACGCTCTTCTTGTCGGAAGACAAAGTAGCGGACTCCAGTTTTGTAAATTCAGCAACTTTGTAGTTGTCTGCATTTTCAGCTGTTTGTTGGTCAAGCTCGCCATCAAAATTGATTACTACTTCTTTGTAGTTTGTACCGGAAGCAGAAACGATTTTTTGAGCGGCTGTTACAACCCAAGTCACTTTTGCAGTGATTTCTTGACCAGCGGAGTTTTTGAATTTAACTTCAGTTTCTTTGTTAGGCTCGAGAGCTTTTTCCAAAGTTACTTTTACAACTTCACCGGAGCTCAAAGTGAACTCGATGTCTTTACCGTTCTCAGCTACTTTGTAGGACTTAACGGAAAGGTTGATGATTTGCTCTGCTTGGTAAGCAGCGTTAACCAGCTGTTCGCGAGTAGCGTTAGCTTGGAAGTTCAGGCCTTTAGAGATCAGACCTTTGTCGATTGCTGCTTGCACATAACCTTTAGCCCATGTAGATGCGCTGTTATCAGCGTTCGCAGGAACTTCAAGTTTCAATGCGCGAACCAGTGCAGTAGCCATTTCTTCAACAGTTACTTTACCGTTGTAGTTGAAGATTTGTTTTACTTTGTCTTGGCCTTCCATGATGCCGGCAGCAGTTACTGCTTCGATGTAAGGAACAGCCCAGTTTTTAGCGTCGTAGCCTTTGTCTTTGTAAGACAGAGTGCCAGTTACTTCTTTCAGACCCAGAAGTTTAGTCAGGACTTTCGCGAACTCAGCGCGAGTCATGTCTCTTTCCAGGTGAGCTTGTTGGTCTGGGTAACCATTGAAGATTCCTTTAGCTTTCAGGGAATCATATTTCTCTTGTACGGATACTGCGGAATCACCGAATGCTACAGAAGCAAACATGGAGAATGCCATTGCTGTAGACAAAGCGACTGTCAAAATTTTCTTCATAACCTTTTGTTCTCCTCCTTGAACTTTCATCACATTAGAGTTTTCTTTAATTGGGTAGCTCTTGTTACTCATAGTCACGTGCACCCCCTTTCCCGAGTCGGAGCAAAATTTCCATATAAATGATGTCTGTGACGAAATCACAGAAACTGGTAAACTTGGAATACGACAAAAAAAGAGTAGATTCCTAATACTACCTAAGTATTATACAATGGGGTCAAGATGCCGTAAAGAACATTTTTCTAAAATATAGACAAATTTCTTCTACAGGACATTGTTGGATTCGCCCATCGTAATTGACTCTACATCTTAGACGCACGCCGTTATAAAAAGTTGCACCTTTTTTAAAAAAATTTCAAAATTGTTACCCGAGTGCCGTAATGATGGGATATTTACCTGCTTGTACAGGAGATATGTGGAAATTTAGGGGCTTTGCGAACTGGAAATGGATCTTCCGAAAAAGAAAAAAGAACGCCGTTTGGCGTTCTTTATGATCAATGAATGGATGTAATAGTTACAAAACGTTAACGAATTTTCATGGCCAGTTCGATGATCTGAGCCCGCATCTCCGGACTGGAGTTCAGGTTCTCATACATCTGTTCGATCGGCTGTTTGTTCTCGCGGTATGTTTTTTCGTGCTTAATCGTGGAGTGGGACCACTCGATCAGTGCGTTTTCGGACTGCAGCAGTTCGTTATAGGCATCATGAAAGCCCGTTTCCATTACAAGGCCTTCCATGACTTCTTGAGTAATTTCTCTCGTTTTGCGAGTCATCTCAATCTTTTTTTCCAATGTGCTGGCCTTATTCTCAAATTTGGTTTTTGCTTTCATATAGTCCAACTGAGCTTTGGAATAGATCGGTTTCATAAGATAGCCTTCACCCTTTAAATTATAAATTGTATTCTACGTCATTGTATCCTAATCCTCGACAAATTACAAAGAATTGTAATTGGAAATAGAACGGGAGCCGGAATTGCCGGCTCCCGCTGTTTGTTTTTTCATGCTTACATCTTAGGCAGCTTCTTCAGGTCTGCCATGACTTTGCCCATAATGATGGCGGCATCTCCGCGCAGCATATTGGCGGTAGGATTAAACATGTTACCCCGTTTCGGATCGGCCGGATCGACAGGCGAACCTTGGATGAAGCCTTTTTTGGCGATGGCCAGAACCGAAGGCTGCGCGTAGTAATCGATGCTTGCATAGTCTTTAAAATACTTTTGGAGATCCTTCGTGATTTTCGCCCGGTCGGTCTCAAGCTTCAGGTTGAGCGCCTTGGCGATCATGACCGAAGCGTCCTGGCGGGTAATGGCGCTTTCCGCGTCGAAGAACTGCGGCTGCGCCCCTCTCGTGATCCCTTCGCGCGCCGCGGTCTCGATATATCTGAAATCCCATAGACCGTCGACGTTAATGCTCGTAAGCGAGCTTGGAATATCGGAGAAATGCTTAGGTCCCTGGTAATTCAAAGGAATCTCCAGCGCTCTGACGATCGCGCGCACGAATTCAGCCCGGGAAATATACAAATCCGTTCCAAAACGTTCCGACGGATCGAAGGCGTTCATGACGCCTTTGGCATAGATGGTTTCGATATAATCCCGGCCGTACGGATGCTGCACGACATCGTTGTAGGAATAACCTAATTTGGCAACGACGTAGTAGCCAAAACGGTCAAACGGCACTTTAACCGTATGTTTTTTCGGATCCACGACGCCGCCGATGTTTTCCCATTTCTGCAGCTCCGGATCAAAACGGAATACCGTTACGAGCCGTCCCGCATCCTGCGTAATATTCGCGTCATAGGTGAGCGTCAGCGTCCCGCGTTTGGACGGAACCAGCTCGTTCATGCTTTCTCTATTATAGAAGCTTCGCACTTCGGACCCCGGAAGCTGGTATGGGTCGGAACCATGCGTAATCGGGTCATATACCTTGTCCGTGTTGATATCGTCGGCCGTTCCCGGATCAATCCAGAATACAGGGCTCGATTTGACAAACCGCTGCTGGAAGTTGCCGATAAAGAGCTGTTTGCCCAGCGCGATTTCATTATCGAAATTGGCAACCGGCACTTCGAATTCGCGGCGGTCTACGACGCCGTCCTCGCTGTTCGCGATGGCGAACAAAATATCATGCCCGGAGAACACTTGGTTTTTGAACTGGTCGGCCACGTTGTAATCTCTCCGGATCAGGCTTGCTCCTTTCGGAAAGGTTAACGTCAAATTGCCGTCAAAAGCTTTGTGCGAGCTTTTCATCGTTTCCAAATATTGCGCGCCCGGAATGCTTGTCGGCACGTATTTGACGGTAATGTAGTCTTTCAGTTGATCGTTTCCGACAAATACCGTAATGTCGATTTTGTTGTCCTTGTTCGGCTTGAGATCTTTAACGATCGCCCGATACGCATTCGGGTAATCGATGCCGTTGGACGGATCGTAATCCGCGTCAAAAGCGGACTTCTTCGCTTCCTGCTTTCCGATCATCACTTTCGATGCGTTGTCGGACGATACGATAACTTCGACGAAGTTCTGGTTCACCAGTCTTCTGCCTTCAAGCGGACGAATGATCTGGAACGGTGCCGTTTTATAAGTGACTTCGAGTCGGAACGTTGCCGTCGGACCGCCTTCCCCGCTGTTATACACCGTGATGTTGTATACGATCGGGCTGCCGTTCAGCGGCAAGGATTGATTCAAAAGCTTAAAGCTGAACGTTTGGGTGTCGTAATCATAATAAACGTTCAGGTTCGGATTCGTATTGCCGTTCGAGCTGTTAAATACGTCGCCCGGGCTTTTTAATGCATAAAATCTTTGATCCATGGACCAAGTATATTCTTGGGTTTTGCCATCCGTCGTTGGAGTCGAGATTTTAAGCATATATTTCGAGTTGCTTGCTGAATTGGTGAGAAGCTTGCTGTCCACCGCGCTTTTGGTTTGGCCCAAATCGATGAAATCGAACGTTCCGTATACGTTCATCTTTTTCTCGGTCGTCGTATAGACGGAACCGGTCTTTTCGAACTTCTTGTCGTTGTTGTCAGGAACCGGGTCGGTATTGTCAATGCTGTAAGGGAATACCCCTACGGAATCCGGTACCGGAATCACAGGTACGTTCAAAGGCACGTAGCTGATATTGATCGATTTTTCATACGAGTTCTTTGGCGACTTAAACACGAATTTAATGATGTTGTTGCCTGGGAACAACGCTTGGTAAGCTTTATTCTCGTCGCCTGAAGCGATTCTAAACTTGGACACCTCAGACGAGGTCGGATCCTTCTCAAGGCTCACAAGCGTATTATTGATGTACAAAAAGATCGTTTGGTCGGTGCCGCTGTATTTGATTTCGCTGTCGTTGGCGACGTTCATCAGCTGCCCTTTGAAATAATCCACGTCTTTCATGACGTTGTCCTTCAGATTCGGATTATTCGTATCCATCTCGATTTTCATGTCGTCATACAGCGATGTGAACTGCACATAAGGGCCGTAAAGCAGCGTAACCGGAACGGTCAGCTCAGACCCGGCCACATTGTTGGCCTGGAAGGTAATCTTCTGATAGCCTGCCGCGGGAAGCTTGTCTACCCGGATGATGATGCGCTGCAGTTCGACCTGATTGCCGTTAATGTTTCTAACGACTCTTTCGGAGGCCAGGACAACCGGCTGGCTGAATGGCGTAAGGGCGTTGCCTTTGGCATCCGTGATGCCGGTGATCGTGATGTTATTGACGCTTGCCCCGTTCGCGACCAAAACCTCCATGGCGATCGGCAGGGAGAAAATGTTGGCGCCGTTCATCGAAGTCCCCGAAAGGTTCAGGATCTGCGACGTGCTCATGCCGCTGCTGTAACCGGACAAATAATTGACTTCCTGGATAAAAGGCTTGTTTTTGTCTCTTAAGGTTAAACCGACCGTCGAACTAATGCCTGCACCGGTCGTGCCGTCTGCAGCTGTCAGCGTCACGTTGATCAGGCTGTCGAACTGCGCCGAAACCGGAGCCACGCCGGAGAACTCGATCATCATGTAATCGTTGGCGCTCTCGAGCACGGTCACGGGCGCGGTTCCGCTGCCGGATGCCCCGTTGGCAAACGCGTACCCCAAATAGGTCGAAAGAGCTGCCGCATCCGGCAATTGACCGTTTTTGATCGGGATAATTGCTTTACCTTTGACGGTAATATTCGTGCTGCTTACATTGAAGTTAGGGAAAGACGACAGATCTGCCGATACGTCGGTACCGTCCGTCGCTCTTACGTCAAAAAAGGTGACCTTGCCGTTATAAAACGTAACTTCGCGGCTAGTTTCAAGCGTCTGGTTTTGATTCAAAACTTTGATTTTGACGATGTTGCTTCCGCTGTTGACATTGATCGGCGAAGCAAAAAACTTGTAGTTGTTGTAGCTCGACACCGTATAAGTCCAACTGCGTCCGTTAACCTCGACCGTCACTTTATCCGCGCTCGGCGCATAACCGGAGATGCTGATATCCGTTTTGGTTTTGCCGTACGCAGGACTTCCCGGGGAAGCCGTCAATACGGCCGGACTGTCTTCCTTCAATTCAATGGCCTGGCTGCCGTCCACCAGGTTCGCTTTCAAATCGTAAATCGTCGGCCCGTTGCGGTACTCGACATAGATCGAATCTTCGACTTGCGTCGTGCCTTGCAGGCCTTTAAACGTAATCCGGTTCAATCCGGAAAAAAGCTTGATGTTGGACACCGTGATTTTGCCGTTGTTGACGATGATGTTGCCGGTTTGTCCTTCATTCGAATTGACGATGGAAATCGTGCCATCCGCTTTTTTCGTCAATTGAAATACGCTGTAAGAAATTTGCTTATCATTGACCCCGTTCAGCGTACCCGTCAAACTAACGCGGTCTTCATTGACAAGACGCGCCGAATTGACGTCATACTGCTCGTTCGGAAAAATAAAAAAAGTGCCGGCTTGCGCTGCGCTTACCGTATTGGCAAAAGAAGCCGGCAGCAAACTGATGACAAGGACAACTGCCAAAAATACGGATAGGATCCTCTTCAAAATCATTTTCCCTCCTGTTTTATGCATTTATCTCTTTTATCGGCACCAGCCAATCGATAATTTAGTAAAACCTAACAATAAAAAAACCCTTGCCTGAAAAACACCGCCAAAATAGAAATCAAAAAACGCCGCACCCAAGGTGCGACGTTCTGCATATGAATATATGATGGCATGACGCATAAACAATCCACGTTTACTTCGAACCGCGCTCCGCGCTTGCTTTCATTCGGAGCCTTGCAACCAAATCCAGAATCGGCCGTTTCGTCTTCCCGACAAGTCCGATAACTTCGGCGCCGATTTGCATGAAGAACATCATCACGCAGATGACGACGAAGGTGACCCAATTCGCTTCATACATCGCGGCGGAAGACTGAATGACAGCCAGGACGCCGAAAAAGGCGGCGATGCCGTATACGATGAGGACAGACTGGCGGTGGCTGAAGCCAATTTCCCGCAAGCAGTGATGCAGGTGACCCTTGTCCGGGGCGAAAATCGGTTTCTTCTGGATCCAGCGGCGCACGATGGCGAAAAACGTATCCGACAGCGGCACGCCGATAATGATCAGCGGTGTGATAAACGAAACGATCGCGATCTGCTTAAATCCGAGCATGGACAACATCGCCAGGCAGAAGCCGAGGAACAGCGAACCCGTATCGCCCATGAAAATTTGTGCCGGATGGAAGTTGAAGAACAGGAATCCGATGATCGCGCCAAGCAGCAGCAGGCAGAGCAGCGCAACGGTCAGGTTGCCCATGAGCAGGGACATGACCAGAATCGTTCCGATCGCGATGCCCGATACTCCGGCGGCCAACCCGTCCAGACCGTCGATCAGGTTGATGGCGTTCGTGACGCCGACGATCCAGAAAATCGTGAGCGGGATGGCGATCCAGCTTTCGAGCGACGAGTAGGAATCGTTAAAAGGTATATTCACAAAATCGACCGTGATGCCAAAGCCGAAAACGACGATGCACGCGGCAATGATTTGTCCAAGCAGTTTCACTTTGGCCGACAGCTCAAACCGGTCGTCCAAGGCGCCGGTCAGGACGATCAGCGATCCCCCAAGCAAGAAGGCCTTAATAAAATTCGCATCCCGAGCGGAAAACTGATCTGCGACAAATGGAAGGACGGCAAACATGGACAGCATAAATGCCAAAAATATCGCCAATCCGCCAAGCCGGGGCATGATTTTCGTGTGCACTTTTCGGGCGTTCGGAACATCGACGGCGCCGATCTTTATCGCAAGTTTTTTCACCAGCGGCGTTAACAGCAGTGCCAAAGCCAATGACACGATACATCCGATGATGGCTATCATTAACATGTGTACGTTCAACCCCCATTTTCTTTACCGGATTGAATTATACTCTCATCAAAAAAATAAAACCAATCCTGTTTTTCAGCAAAAAATCGGGTTTTTGCAGTTCATAAGCGTCTTTTATCTGGGTTTCGTCACGTTTTCTTTATCCCGCATCACTTTAAGGGCGAATTTCGGCAGCGCAAGCATTCTTGCGGCCCGCGTCGGCTCTCTCAGCAGCCGGTAGAACCATTCAAGACGCAGTTTTTGGAACAGCTTCGGCGCGCGTTTGGACTTGCCCGAGATGACGTCGAAGCTTCCGCCGACGCCCATCATAAGCGGAACGCCAAGCTGTTCCTTATAACGGGCAATCCATGGTTCCTGCGTATCCGCCCCCCGCGCGACGAACAAAATATCCGGCGCAGCCTTGCGAATCTCCGCGATGACCTCCGCATCCTGTTCCGCCTTGAAATAACCGTCGCGGTAGCCCGCGATTTCGACGCCCGGATATTGCAGATGTAACCGCTCCGCGGCGGCCTGAATCACTTCCGGCGTCGAACCGAGCAAGTATACCTTCCAATGGTAGTCTTCTCCGACTCTCATCAGTTCATGTAAAAGGTCAAACCCGGCCACGCGTTCCTGGACGGGCATTCCCGTTTTGGCGGCCGCCCACACGACGCCGGTACCGTCCGGCACGAGCAGTTCGGCGTTTTTCATCACCTGCATGTAATCCGGCTCTTCCAGAGCTTTCATCACCATGATCGGGTTGGCCGTAATTACCTGTATAGGCTTGCGCTCTTCCGACTGCAACTTATGGGTTAAATACTTAACGGTGTCCTCCATCCCCCATCTGCATATCTGCAAACCGTAGATGGGAACCGTAGGCATCTGTTCGAATTGGTTCACGGTCAAATCCCCTTATCCTTTACTGCTCAAAAACTCAATGATGTGCCGCGCAGGCTCCTGCGCCTCCCGCTTCAGCTTGTCGATGCGGAGTTTGGCTTCTTCCTTCCACCGATCCGCGCCGGCCAACAACCTGGAGATTTCCGACGCAAGCGCCGCGGGGGAAAGCGAACTGCTCGTTCCGACAGGCTCAACGTCGAGCCTTTTCAGGAAATGGTCGATCTTCGGGTCGTACGAAATGCCGATCAGCGGCACCTGCCGGTTAGCGGCGTAAATCAAACTGTGAAGCCGCATCCCGATGACCAGGTCGCAGCGCCCCACTTCGGCTAGCATATGGCGCGGATGAACCGCCTCCCGGCATACCGACACTTTGCTTCCGGCGGAAACCAAATCCCCCATCTGCTGGATGATGTCCTGCGACGCCTTTTCGTCGCCCGGAAAATGAAACGGCAGAAAGCGCAGGTGGGCGGGCTGCTTTTGGCAAAATGCCCGAAGCCCTTCGGCAATCGCCCGCAGCTCCCGGCGCTCCGCATCCCAATAACGGACGGAAATGCCGATGACGGGCAGCTGCGGATCTTCATCCGAGGCAAGCGAAGCCAAGCCTTCCGTTTCAGGCGTTAGCCCCATCACGGGGTCGGGAACCACTTGAATCCGGTCCCGCTCCAGCCCCATGCTTTGCAGCAGCTCCGCGGATTGCTCGTCGCGAACGGAAATGTATTCGCATTTTTTGAACGTTCCTTTAATCAGCGGATAAAACAGCTTGCGGTTCACGGGGCCGATCCCTTGGGAGTAAATGAACACCGGCTTGTTCAGCCATTGGGCCAGCTTGATGATCCCCAGGTAGTACGGAATGGTCTTGGTTCCGGTGGCGTCCTGCAAAAGGCTTCCGCCCCCGCTGATCAAACCGCTGCTGTTCTTCAGAGCGTTTCTCACTTCGCCCAGCTTCATCCGGTGAACCGCCCGTACGCCGTAGGTCGACGACGTCCATGCCGGATCGATCGAAAGCACGACGGGGGTGATTTTGACCCCCGCTTGCTTCCCCTGTTCTTCCAGCGCCGTCAGAATGGACTGCAGCACGGCCTCGTCTCCGCTGTTTTTAAAGCCGTAATACCCCGAAATGACTACTGTTGTTTCAGGCGAGGTGACCATTTTTTCCAACATCCTTCCGCGATTTGCCATACCACGATAGCGATCAGTCCGAGGATAAATCCGATTCCCAGACCCAGGAGGTCGCGGGCAAGCGAAATTTTCATCGGCGAATGAATATGGGCAAAAGTGTCCACCATCGACAATTGGCCGATGACGGCGAAAATCATGATGTAAACGGCATTCCGGTATCTAATCGACAGGAAGATGCCAAGCAGGAAGAGCGGATGCATGGCGATTTCCTTGTTGCGCGGACGCACATGGAACGTATTTTCCAGGAACGTGCGCATCACCATCTCGATCGAACTGACTTTGCCCGCATTGCCTGTCCGGCTCAAATAATACATGCCGGCGCCGGCGATCACGACGCCCACGACGACCCACAGCAGCGTAATCGGCGTTCTGAACAGCTTGCCGATCTGCCGGAACGGTTTGCCGCCGCGGTACAAAATGACGAACACGGCGATAAGCAGAATCGGAGCGGCATGCAGCAGGCTGACGCCGCGGAACTGGTTCAGCACGAGGCTGTACGTAATATTGTTGAGCAGCGCGATCACGAACGGGATCGCCGCCATGGAAATAATGGCCGTTTTGATGTACAACACGATGGCATGCGTCACGCGCCGTCCCGTTGCCAGTTCCGAATCCGCGCCGTTAAGGGCATTGAGTTTGCGTACCGCAAGAATCATCGCCACCGTCGGGCCGCTGATGGCCACGAGCAAAGCAAGCGCTTGTTCAAACAACGCAGGCTTCAGCACATACAGTCCCGCGCTGCCGATCAAACCGAGGACAAAGGCCGGCAAAGTAAGCAGCGGCAGGAAATAAGAAATCATGAGCGCCACAAAAGCGACTCCGCCAAGCACGACGACCATTTTCAAATAATGCTGCAAGGAAGAATCGGTAATATGGAAGGCTTCTGCGCGTCCCATATGGAATCCGTTTTTCTCCATTTGTTCGATGGCGTTGCCAGGCTCTTTCAAACTTTTGATGATGTTGTCGATCGAATCGGTCACCATCGCTTTGGATGCGCTCCGGCTTGGCGCCGTGTTGATGTAAAGCATCCGGATATTCCGGTCTTTGGTCGCCAAGGCAAAACGGTCGGCGATCGTGTCTTCGTCCAGGAGCGCGTCTTTTTCGCTCAGAGAATACAGCCGGACGACATTATAATGGATGTTATACGCCAGCGTGGACATGCCCGCCTGCGGTTTTTTCGTGTTTTCGATGGCCGCAATGCCGATGCCGTGCTGGTTCAGCAGGTTGGCGAAGCTTTGCAGGCTGTTTTTGTCTTCGTTATCGTTAAACCCTCTGACCGAGTCTCCCTCAAACAAAATCCGTTTGACGTCATTGGCTTCATAATAAGCAAGCAGCTTCTCCATCGCCTCTTGGTCGTAAGGAAGGCTGTCGGACATGCGCGGCACGATATGGAATCCTTTGCTGCGCAGCATTTCGAACGCGATCGGATCCGGCTGCATCGGTTTGAGCGCGGCGTCCTCCGGCGACGTTTCGATGATCAAACCTTTCTGGTTATGGAACTCCCAAGGTTTCACGTTGATGTCCAGGCTCTTGAACGTGTCTTCGATGACAGGCGTTAACCGGCCTGCATTCTCTTCATTGGTAAACAGAATGTACGTGAAGTTTTCATCGGTCGGCACGACGCTTTGCGTCATTTGCGCAATGTCATGGGCGTTATAGACCATGAGACGCCGCGATTTTTTGAAATCGTCCAGCGTGCTTTCAAACATGGCCATGCTTGTGATGCCGGCCGCTTTTAATTTATCCAGCTGCTCCTGCAAAAATTGCTCGGGATGGGCATGGTAAGAAGCCACCTCGGCCAAGCCGCGGTAGTTGAATACCAACTCCACATTGCTCGCTGATGATTCCGTTTGGTATCGGTCGTACGCGACCGGCAATGCGGCGACGATGCCCAGTACGACCAGGATCCACAGCCATTTGCGCGATGCCGTGCTAAAGTGCTGCCATTTTTGATGCACCAAAAGTACCTCCTCGTTTATAACACTCCGCAAAGCCGCAGCAGCAACGGCCGGGGCTTTGCGGACTATCCTTGTCTTGTCGTGTTAGGCGTCCACCCTCGACATCACTTCGGCCGCGAGCTTGTTGATCCGCTCCTCGGCATCCTGCAGCGACGTACCGCGAACGGCAAAATACACCTTAATCTTCGGTTCCGTGCCGGATGGGCGCAGGCAGAACCATGAACCGTCATCGAGCATATATTTCAGCACGTTTTCGCGCGGCAACCCGTCCAGCCCTTTGGAATAGTCCAGCACTTCCTTCACGGAAGCCCCCGCAATGGTCTGCGGCGGATGATTGCGCCAATCCGTCATTTTCGCCTGGATCTGGGCCAACCCGTCCTTGCCCTTCAGCGTGCGGGATTCCAGCTTCTCGCGGAAGTATCCGAACTGTTCGTACAGCTCCTGGAGCACGGTGTAGAGCGTTTTGCCCTGGGCCTTATAGTAAGCGCCCGCTTCGCAGATCAGGAGCGACGCAAGCACCGCATCCTTGTCCCGTGCATAGTTTCCGGCAAGGTATCCATAGCTTTCCTCATAGCCGAACAAATACGTATGCGAGCCGGATTGTTCGAACTCCGTCATTTTTTCGCCGATATATTTGAAGCCGGTCAGCGTATTGAAGACTTGCGCCCCGTAATGCCGGGCGATCGTCGCGCCCATTTCGCTCGTCACGATCGTTTTGATGACCGCGCCGTTATCCGGCAGTTTTCCTTTTTCCTTCAGCTGGCTCAGCAAATAGTGAATCATGATGGCTCCGGATTGGTTTCCGGAAAGGACTTCATATTCGCCCTTGTCATTCAGCACGACGGCTCCCATGCGGTCGCAATCGGGATCGGTGCCGATCAGGATATCGGCCTGCAGCTCTTTGCCGAGTTTCATCGCCAGCGTAAACGCTTCGCGTTCCTCCGGATTCGGCGATTTGACGGTCGAAAATTCCGCATCCGGCTGCTCTTGCTCGGTTACGACATGCACGTTGGTAAAGCCAACCTTTTTGAGCACGTTCCGCACCGGGATGTTGCCCGTGCCGTGCAGCGGCGTAAAAACGATGTTAAAATCCTTGCCCAGCTTCGAGGCAATCAGGTCCCGATTGACGCTTGCCGCCGCGACCGTATCCTCGAATGCTTCGTCTTCGGCTTCCCCGAGCCATACAAGCAGCCCTTTCGCTTCCGCTTCGGAACGATCGAGCCGTTTGACCGCCGCAAAAGAATCGACTTCCTGAATATAAGCGATCACTTTTTCCGCCTGGTCCGGAACCAGCTGGCCGCCTTCGGCATTATACACCTTATAGCCGTTATATTCCGGCGGGTTATGGCTGGCCGTCACCACGATGCCTCCGGTCGCGTTCAAATGGCGTACGCTGAACGAAAGCTGAGGCGTCGGGCGAAGCGACGGAAAGAGTTTGGCGGTGATGCCGTTGCCGGCAAGCACCAGTGCCGCTTCAAGCGCGAATTCCGGAGAAAAATGGCGGGAATCATGGGCGATCACGACCGATGGCGTGCCTTCCGCCTGGCCGTGCTGCTCAAGAATGTAGCGCGCAAAACCTTGCGTGGCCCTGCCCACGGTATAACGGTTCATCCGGTTGCTTCCCGCGCCGATCACGCCGCGGAGGCCGCCGGTTCCGAATTCGAGATCCTTATAAAAACGGTCTTCCAGCTCCTGCGGCTGCTCGCGCAGCTGTTGCAGCTCCTGTTTGGTCTCTTCGTCGACCGAAGGATCGGATAACCAGCGCCGTACGTTTTCTTCTGCCGTTAAGCTGAGTTGCGTCATATCGTTTCCCCTTTCACCGTCTTTTTAATATTGGTTTCGTCTAACCTTTGGTTGGATCGGACAAAGCAAACATGATTTCGCCTTCGGCAACCACCTTGTCGTCAACCTTCGCGACCGCATGGCCTTTGCCGATGCTCCCTTTCAATCGGGTGATTTCCACTTCCAAACGGAGCGTATCGCCCGGAACGACTTGTCCTCTGAAACGGAATCCGTCAAGGCCGGCCAAAAAACCGATTTTGCCCTTATTGCTTTCTTCCTGCAAAATCGCCGCAGCCCCTACTTGGGCGAGCGCTTCGGTAATAAGAACGCCCGGCATCACCGGATATTCCGGAAAATGGCCAATAAAAAACGGCTCGTTGATCGTCACGTTTTTAATGCCGACCGCACGTTTGCCGACCTCCATTTCCACGATCCGATCCACCAGCAAAAACGGGGGACGGTGAGGGATAATCTCCTGGATTTCTTTAACGTTAAGCACGGGTATCAATTCTCCTTCCAAAAGTGGGTTGAGCCGATGGGCGCCGCTACCGCCTGCGCCTAAACGGCGTTTCTAACCTCTATCATTGCATAAAAACATAAATATACGGAAAAAACTATACGTATCCTTCACCAACTGCAGAAGTGAAGGTTCAGATAAGGGGCTTTCTCCATCAAGCCGCAGTCGATTGGCGCGGCCCGGAGAGGGCCCTTTTGGGTGTTCTCAAGTCCCCCATCATTATACATTTTCCGAGCAAAAAAAGAAAACTCCCACGGACGAACGAAGGAGTTTTCTGTCACTCTGTTGCAATGTTTCGCCCTTTAAGGAGCAAAAACCAAATCGATGACATGCTGCCATGTCTCCCACTTAAACACGTCGGACAAGCTTTGCTTGCCGATGACGACGTATCCGACAATCAACCCGCCGACCAGCGCAAGCAGCAGAAACAGCGGAATCATCCAGCGTATGACAATTCTCCAGCGTGCCGTTTTTTTCCTGGCAGGCTTCGTCCCGTCATCCGGTTTCCCGTCCTGCTTGCCTTCGGCATCGTTTGTATGCCGCACCCTAGCCAAACGATCGGTTGGCTTATTCGTATCGCTCATAGCCGCTTCCACCTAACCCCGCATATTATTGGCCAGGCTCATCATCGTATCGCTGGAAGCAATGGCCCGGGCCGCCAACTGATACGCGCGCTGCATTTGCATCATATCGGTAATTTGGCCCATGTAATCCACGTTGGATTGTTCGAGATATCCGGAACGGATTGAAGTATCCTTCGGCAGGCCTCCTGCTGCCGGTACTTCAAACACCTGATTCTCGGTTAATCTCGCCGGAACGACAAACAGGTTGCCGTCCATTTGCTGAAGCTCATCTTCGCGCAGCGGCTTCAGCACTTTAAGCGTGCCTGCCGTCGTGATGGCGCCGCCCCGATCGACGAGAACTTTGCCTTGAGGGTCAATGGCCACTTTCGCCTTATCGGACACCCGGATATGCTGGTTTTTCTCGTTTAACACGAAATAGCCTTGGTTATTGACCAGCACCATCGACCCCGGAACGCCCGGATCCGGAACGAAATGGAAAGCGCCTTCCCGCGTGTACGCCCGTCTGCCGCCTGCTTCGACCGCAAACATGCCTTCCCCTTCGATCGCCAGATCCATCGGCTGGTTCGTCTGCTCCAGCGGTCCTTGCGACAGATCACGGAAAACGTCGCCCGTACGGACGCCGAAGCCGGTCGTATATCCCAGCGGCGAAAATCTTCCCTGCTGCTTGAAGTCCTTCGGCTGCTGCATCACGGAAGTCAGCGTATCCTCGAACGTGGTATCCTTTTGTTTGTATCCCACCGTATCCAGGTTCGCGATATTGTCGGCAATGACATCCAGTTTGCGTTGAATCCCGTTCATCGACACCATCGCGCTGATCATGGAGTTGTTCATGTTAGACCTCCCTTAACCCTCATATCCGCTTTATACCCTGCCAACCTCGTTGACGGCTTTTTCCAAGCTTTTATCGTAAAACTGAATCACTTTCTGATTGGCCTCGTACGCGCGCAGCGCCGTATTCATATCGACCATGACCTCGGACGCGTTGACGTTCGAGCTTTCGATATAGTGCTGGCGTACCTCCACGCGGTCGGTTCCGCCGACGGGACGGACGCCGGCCTCTTGCGGATCGTCGATCCGGAATACGCCGTTTCCTTCGCGGACCATCTGATAAGGTTGTCCCACGACCGCCACGCCCAGCCGCGCCCCACGCGCTCCGGTGGCCGGATTCAGGACGTATCCCTGCTCGTCCACTTTAAAACGGTCTGCAGGGCCTGTCAATACGATCGGCCGATTATTGCTATCCAATACCTGGTATCCTTCCTGGGTCAGCAGGCTGCCGTCAAGGGCGACTTTAAAGCTGCCGTCCTTCGTATACCGCAGTTCTCCGTTTTGATCCTGCACCGTAAAGAAAGCTTCAGGCTTGTAAAAGACTTCGCCGTCCGCGTTCACGTATTTGCCGGAGCCGTCAAACCGGATCGGTTGCCCGGTGGCCGGATCGGTCATCTCCATATCGGACACGAGCGCAAAATCGGTCGGTTTGCTGCTTTCCCGAATGACGCCCTGCTGATATAGCGACAACGCCTCTTCCGCAAAAACCCCCGTGTTCAGCTTGCCGATCCTGGTTGCCGGGACATCGCTTGCACCGCCGACCATCGACAGCAGCATTTCCGGAAACGAACGCGCTACGCTGTTTACCTGTTTGTAGCCCGGGGTATTGATGTTCGCTAAATTTTGAACCGCCGTATCATGCCGGCTTTCCTGGGTCAGCATGCCGGCGGCTGCCGTGTACAATCCTCTAATCATTGAGCGGGAGCCCCCTTTTCCTGGTGGTGCATATCCGTAAACGGGCCTGACGGCCCGCGATCCTATACTTTTTTATCGGACGCTCAGACCGTTTTCTTAACCACCTTGTCCAAATTGTCCAGCATGATGCCCGTCCCTTTGACGACGCAATGCATCGGGTCTTCGGCAATCAATACCGGAACGCGGAGTTCTTCGGAGAGAAGCTCGTCCAGTCCGTTCAGCAGCGCTCCCCCGCCTGTCAATATGACGCCGCGGTCGATAATGTCCGCCGACAATTCGGGCGGTGTCCGTTCCAAAACCGACTTGGCTGCAGCGACGATGGAGGAAACGGGCTCCCACAGCGCCTCCTGAACCTCGTCCGACGAAATGGTGACCGTGAGCGGAAGTCCCGAAACCATGTCGCGCCCTCGAATATCCATTTCATCCTTGCGTCCCCCCGGACGCACCGTGCCGATCTTGATTTTGATATCCTCGGAAGTACGTTCGCCGATCAACAGTTTATATTTGTTTTTGATATATTTTACGATGGACTCGTCAAACTTGTCCCCCGCCATTTTAATAGAAGATGCCGTTACGATGTCGCCCATGGAAAGCACGGCCACATCCGTCGTGCCGCCGCCGATGTCGACGACCATATTGCCGCTCGGTTCGAAGATGTCCATGCCGGCTCCGATCGCCGCGGCCTTCGGTTCCTCTTCCAAAAAGACGTCCCTGGCCCCGCTGCGCTCGGCCGCCTCGCGGATGGCCTTCTGTTCGACCGACGTGATGTTGGTCGGCGCG
Source organism: Paenibacillus sp. YAE3 (assembly GCF_057546105.1). NCBI lineage: Bacteria > Bacillati > Bacillota > Bacilli > Caryophanales > Paenibacillaceae > Paenibacillus > Paenibacillus sp. YAE3. The sequence continues at coordinate 143,389 of NZ_BAAIYF010000012.1, forward strand.
CAAATCAGGATGCGGGGGCGGCTGCTCCAGCCGCGTGCACCCACACGTCCGATAAAATATTTCAGCATCGCCTCGGTGATGGCAAAATCCGCAATGACCCCGTCGCGAAGCGGACGGATGGCCACGATGTTGCCCGGCGTGCGTCCCACCATCCGGCGGGCGTCCTCGCCGACGGCAAGCACCTTTTTCGTATCGCTTTCAATCGTCACTACGGAAGGTTCGTCAAGGATAACCCCCTTCCCTTTGACATGGATCAGAACGTTAGCCGTACCTAAATCAATTCCAATATCCTTGCTAAACATCATGAAAAGAGCCCCCAAAGTCATATTTTATGGTAAAAGAGTCCCTGAGCCTTAAGAAGTCCCTTTTCGACAAGATGCGGCAGGAATTATGTATATAGGGAAGCAGGGATCACATTTTTCGACCTCATACCATCTTTTAACATATCATACTTCAGGGGACGGATTCAATGGTTTAAGGCGCTATTTGACCAGCCAATCGTTACGATTTGGCCGACGCCACGGCTTCGCGTTTTTTCGTCTTTTTGTATTTGATTTTTGTCGCTTCCCCTCCCCGTAGATGACGGATCGACTTATGGTATTCGAGTATGTGTTTGACCTGGTCAGCCAGATCAGGATTGATTTCCGGCAGCCGCTCGGTCAAGTCCTTATGCACAGTGCTTTTTGATACGCCAAATTCCTTGGCTATAGTCCGGACCGTGTGCTTCGTTTCCACGATACAACGTCCAATCTTAATAGTCCGTTCCTTGATGTAATCGTGCACGTTCCCGCCTCCCTACTGTGGATAGTTTGGTACATTATATGAGGGGCGTGCCTATATATTCGCGCTTTGGAGGGCTGACAAGCTCCTTTAGGCCTATTTATTTTTCGCTGCATGCAAAAAACCTAAGGAAACGGGACCTTGGCTTCGGAGCCGACCGAGCGCTTTGACGGGCTCCGGAAAAGGATGCATCGGCCCGGTTCCCAATAAAGGCTGCGCCGTATGAAGGACCGGCATGAAACGCGAAGCAAAGGAATGGACGAAAAAAAAGACAGGGGATTTCCCTGCCTTTCCTCGTGCTTTAATTATTTTTTGGGAAGAAGCTCTTCCGGATTGACCGGCGCTCCTTTTTCACGCACTTCGAAGTGCAGGTGGTTGCCCAGGTCTTTTTCGAGTTCGCTGCGGCCGGCCGTACCGATCGTATCGCCCTGCTTCACCGTGTCGCCTTCTTTGACTTTGGCGTCGGAAAGGGATTGATACACCGTTTGGACGTCGTTGTCATGCGTAATTTCGATGACCGTGCCGGTGAGCGGCGGATTCAGCTCCACGCGGGTGACTTTGCCCCCGAGCGCCGCTTTGACTTCGAAAGCTTTGTCGTCCTCGCGTCCGAGATCGACGCCGACGTTCGGCATAAACGTGTCATTGTACTGCACCATGGCTGCCTGATTGTTTTCCGGCGTGCCATCTTCCTCAAAAAACGGCTTCACGACTTTGATTTCCTTGGCATCGGCCACCGGCCATGCCATGTCTTCGACGGTTGCGGTCACTTCAACGGCTTTGTCTTGTTTGGCGTCCTTGCCGGTTTCGCCGGCAGCAGGCGCGTTTGCGGTTTCCGACACTTTAGCAGGGTCTTGCGGAAGGTTCTTCATGCTGGCATCCTGGTAGACCCAAACTAAGGTTAGTATAATTGCTGCTGCGGCCACGTAAGCTGCCGGGTATACCCACCGTTTGGACAACAGCTTTTTCCATGCAGACGACTGGTTTACCAGCTCTCCCTGTGATTTTTTAGGAGTTTCTCCATGGTTTTGACTACTTTTGTTTTGTTCATTCATATGGTTATCACCTCAGTAATCATTGTTACCGGGGTCAAACCTTTTATACGTATCTCTTATATTATTTTTGAAAAAAATCTATCGGCCCATTTTCGGAGTCTCATTTTACAAAATCGGAAGCTTTCGAAAATTGGACGCCGGTATAATAATGTTTCAGGATTTGCGTAGCGGTGTATCCTTCCTTCGCCATGCCTTCCGCCCCCCACTGGCTCATGCCTACGCCATGGCCGTACCCGTACGTCGTAATCAACACGTCGCTGCCGGAAGTCTTCCAACTGAATTCGCTGGAGCGCAGCCCTAGTTTTTCTCTCACTTCGCGGCCGGTGAACGTTTCGCCCCCGATCGAAATCTCTTTGATCCGATGGCCTTCGGTCGTTGATAGGATGTGGATAAAAGGCCGGTGTTCTCCCGTCGCCGAAGCCGGAACCGCCTTGTCCGCCAATCCGAGCTTGGTCAAAAAATCCTTGATGCTCATTTGAACGGTCTCTTTGTAACCCGGCGCCTGCTCGTCCCATGGACTGGCGACGCTGCGCAGGTACGGGATGCTCTGGCTCCAGTAGTCTTCGGAATTTTCGGTGTACCCGTTGCCGGTAGAGAAAAACGAAGCGGTGATCGGTTTGCCGTTATAGGTCATGATCGTGTTGCGGCTTTCTTCCACCGCCCGTTTCAGCTTCGCCAGCTCCTCGGGTTTTTCCTTCCATTTGGCCGCCAGCTCGGCCTGGGAAATGTAAGCCTGGTGGGCTACCGTATCGGTCACGTCCGCCTGCAAACCGGGAACGCCGCTTTTATCCCCGTCCGCGAGCCTGCGGACAATAAAGGTGCGGGCCGCGACCGCTTGCGCCTTAAGCGCTTCAAGGTCGAATTCGGCGGGCATTTCCGCCGCGACGACGCCAACGACGTAATCTTCGAGCGACAGCTTCTCCACCTGGCCCGTCTTCGTTAGATAAACGGACACCTGCGGCTGTGCCGTCTGCTGCGGCACAACCGGGGCGGCCGGCGCGGGGATCGGCGCCGGCGCGGGATCCGGCTTTTGGTGCGTTGCCACCACAAGCGCCGGGATGAGCAGCGCCAGCGTCAGCAGCCCGCCCGCCCACATGGCGGCGGGGCGGAGCCTGCGGGCGCTGCCCGGTCCCTGCGGCCGCCAGGCTTTGCCGCGGCCGCGCGCGGGAGGCGGCGGGGCCCATGGCCGCCGCCCGGGCTCCTGCCGGGCGCCTGCGGGCGCGCCCGGCCCTTGCCGGAGCGCTTCGCGCGGCTCCGGCATCTCCGGCGCAGCGGCCTGCGGCGGCTGCGCCTCGGGAGCCGGCAGCACCCGCAGGTGCTGCCGGGGGGTGGCGGCCGGGCTGCGCTCCCGGCCGCCCTCCTGATGTATCGCATGCTCGGGCTCCGCAGCTTGGCGGCCCTGCCCGACGGAAACTCTGATTTGCGTGCGAGGATCGTTCATATTCTTTCAACCTCCATTGGTTCGGATCAACCGCTATTGGTAGAATGTCATCGGCATTCGGCTTGCGTAAGGGATTGTGGTCGGATTCCTCCAGCTATTTCGCCTCTCAACAATCCCGATACGTATAGTTATGACCCAAATTTGGATGATAGAACTCCTTTTTAAGAGAAAAGAAGATTCATATGCCCCGAACATAACGGCACGTTCATGCAGAAAACCGCAGCTTCACCCGATCGTCGCACGCATCGCATACATGGTTTCTTCCGCTTGCAGCTTCTCTTCTATATTGAAGAAACGGGAGACGAGAATTCTGCAAAACGATCGAAACGCAAAAAAGGCCGAACCCTCACAGGCCCGGCCTTCTTCCCAAAAACACGTACTTTATGTTTTGTTCCAGTCCAAGTTCTTGCTCGATTCCAGTACAATGTTATTTTTTACTTCATTAATAAGAAATAAAAACAGTTATACCCAAGTCGGCTGGACTTTGAACAGAGGAACCTCTTCTTCCAGCTCCACTTTTTTCTTGGCCGGTTCAAGCACCGGCTCGTCGACGGAAACGCGCCAAATATCGGCGCCAAGCGCAGACAGCTTCTCCGCCAGATCCACGTATCCGCGGTCAATGTGATGCGTTCCGCTTACTTCGGTCGTCCCCTCGGAAACGAGGCCCGCCAAGATAAGCGCGGCACCGGCGCGCAAATCCGTTGCGCATACTTTGGCGCCTTTCAGGTTGGCTCCGCCCGTTACGATGGCCGAGCGGCCTTCAACCTTGATTTCCGCATTCATGAGCTGAAATTCGTCCACATGCATGAACCGGTTCTCGAACACCGTCTCGGTGACGACGCTCGTTCCTTCCGATTTAAGCAGCAGCGCCATCATTTGCGCCTGCATGTCGGTAGGGAAGCCTGGATAAGGCAGGGTTTTGATGTCGACTGCTTTCAGCGGATGGTTCGCCGTTACGCGGATTCCGTTTTCGTCGGTTTCGATCGTGACGCCCATCTCCTCCATTTTGGAGATGACCGGACCAAGATGGTCCGCAATCGCGCCTTCCACGTACACGTCGCCGCCGGTGATCGCCGCAGCGACCATAAACGTGCCGGCTTCGATCCGGTCCGGAATGACCGTATGCTCCGTGCCGTGCAGCTTCTCGACGCCTTCGATCCTGATCACGCCCGTACCCGCGCCGCGAACTTTGGCGCCCATGCCGTTCAGGTAGTTTGCCAAATCGACAATTTCCGGCTCTTTTGCCGCATTTTCGATGATGGTCACCCCTTCCGCCAGGGTAGCTGCCATCATAATATTTTCAGTAGCGCCTACGCTTGCCACATCCAAATAGATTTTAGCCCCGCGCAGTCTGCCGTTGATTTTCGCTTCAATATAACCTTGTCCGAGACTGATCTCGGCGCCCAAAGCTTCAAATCCCTTCAAGTGCTGGTCAATCGGTCTCGTTCCAATGGCGCAGCCGCCCGGCAAGGAAATCCGCGTATGCCCCATTCTAGCAAGCAAGGGACCCATAACCAGGAAAGACGCACGCATTTTTCGCACCCATTCGTAAGGCGCTTCGCAAGAGGAAATAGCTTGGGCATCAACCCTCATTACATTGTTGTCGTATGTAATGCCTGCACCTATGGATTCCAACACTTTGCTGATTGTAATTACATCGTCAAGAGGAGGTGCGTCATGAATGACGCTTACTCCTTCTTCCCCAAGAAGAGAGGCAGCGATGATCGGAAGAACTGAATTTTTTGCTCCGCTGACTTTCACGCTTCCGGTCAGTTTATTGCCACCGCGGACGATAAATTTGCTCATCATGATTCCCTCCGCGTCCATTTTTTTCCGCAAATTCTGTATTTATTAGAAAACACATTGTGAATTCCCTAACCTCCATCTTAACACCGACCATTTCAAGGATACAAGCGTTTTTTGACGAATGAGGCCCAGAACACAGCTTGGTTTGTGTCTTAAGACCTACTTTCAATTTGGCCGGATCATTTCATGAATACGGAGGGATACCGATGTGCGCCGAATCTGCAATGTCAGACCCCGGGCAGCCGATACGAAAGGGGGTTAGAACAAGCTATAAATCCCGTTATACTCATTGTTGACATAAAAAAATGTTATTATTCGACAAGTTTTCCGTTCATTCGACTTCCTGTCTTGCAGGATAACCTAATGGGGTTATAACCACATACCGTCAAGTTAAAACATGTATTTGATCATTTGGCTCCAGTTCAAGTAATCCAGCAGGAATTTCGCGACGAAATGTCCCAAAATAATGGCCAGCAGCAAATGCAGCAGTTTGCCTTGGGGACTCTTCGGAAACCGGATGAACAAATCCAGCTTTAAATTTTGCAGAGCCCACCAAGACAGTCCAATGCAGACCAGCGAGACAATCATCGAGATCAAGCCCGTTACGCCCAAACTGCCGACCAGGTTATTTGCAAAATTGGAATCCATGGCTACTCCACCTTTCCTGTAGGATTTGCTTCCGCAAAGGTTCGACTGAACTATTATATAATACTTGGCTTTGGATCAAGAATCCAGCTTCAAAACCGTAATTTTTCGAAAACTTTCAATCCAAAAAAAGGAATACCTTTTTTAGATCAAAAGAGAACGGCTTTCTTTTGCTTCTCCACATTCGTCATTTCCTCGGAAATATATTTGAAAAAGGATAAAAAATCCTATATATTCGCGCTTTTCGACACAAGAGGCATCGTTTTCTCCTATATCCAATTCCAATATGAAGTTTGCATTCTATAAATCACCAAAACAAGCAACCTCTTATTTCCGTTTTCATGTCAATCCAAGCTAAAACAGGAACATTCAGGGCGTAGGTTCAAGTTGGTATTTGGTACCTGCACAGGAAGAATCGCGTATATGATCCGCCTTAGAAGGCCCCATAGGCAAAGGTAAGCCCTGTTACAAACAGGCGTCCTCGATAACTTTCCCGCATATCATACGCTCCGGTCATTTAAAAACCCGCCTCAAAACCTATGAGACGGGCTGAACAGCTTATTTATTTGTTGTTGCTATGAACATTGATCCGGTTGATCGCCTTTTGCAAGGCCAATTCCGCACGGCGATAATCGATTTCGGCCTGCTTGTCGGCATTGGCCAAACGGCGTTCCGCACGTTCCTTAGCGGCTTGCGCACGCTGCAAATCGATTTCTTCGGCTGCTTCGGCACTTTCCGCCAGCACAACCACTTTGTCTTTGCGGACTTCCACAAAGCCGCCGTTCACCGCAATTTGACTGGTTTTATTGCCAGTTTTGATGGTAAGCGGAGCGACCTGAAGTGGGGTTACCATCGGAATGTGTCCCGGCAAGATGCCGAGATCGCCTTCCACACCCCGAACCGTCAGGCTTTCTACCTCTCCGGAATATGCCAAGTGATCCGGCGTCACAATTTCCAATATAAAGGTACTCACTTTCATCCCTCCTGAACAGCTCTCACCGGGAGCTTAACGCCCCCGCGCAGGACTTATTCCAGTGTTTTTGCTTTTTCTACCGCTTCTTCAATCGTTCCTACAAAGAGGAAAGCTGCTTCAGGAAGATCATCGTGTTTACCATCGAGGATTTCTTTGAAACTGCGGACCGTTTCTTTTACAGGCACGTAAGTACCCGGCATGCCGTTAAATGCTTCCGCAACGTGGAACGGTTGAGACAAGAAGCGTTGTACTTTACGGGCACGCGCTACGATCAGCTTGTCTTCTTCGCTCAATTCATCCATACCGAGGATCGCGATAATATCTTGAAGCTCGTTATAGCGGGCAAGAAGCTGCTTAACGCCTTGAGCAACGTTGTAGTGCTCTTCGCCTACGATTTCAGGCGTCAAAATCCGGGAGCTCGAAGCGAGCGGATCCACCGCCGGGTAAATACCCATCTCGGAAATTTTACGCTCCAGGTTGGTCGTTGCGTCCAAGTGGGCGAATGTCGTTGCCGGAGCCGGGTCGGTATAGTCATCCGCAGGAACGTAAATCGCCTGGATGGACGTTACGGAACCTTTTTTCGTGGATGTGATACGCTCTTGCAGCTGACCCATTTCCGTTGCCAGCGTAGGCTGGTAACCTACGGCCGAAGGCATGCGGCCGAGCAAAGCGGATACTTCGGAACCGGCCTGCGTAAAGCGGAAAATGTTGTCGATGAAGAGCAACACGTCTTTGCCTTCTTGGTCACGGAAATATTCGGCCATCGTCAAACCTGTCAACGCAACGCGAAGACGCGCGCCCGGAGGCTCGTTCATTTGTCCGAAAACCATCGCCGTTTTCGAGATAACGCCGGAATCGCTCATTTCATGGTACAAGTCGTTACCTTCACGGGTACGTTCGCCGACGCCCGCGAATACGGAAATACCGCCGTGTTCTTGCGCGATGTTGTGGATCAATTCCTGGATGGCGACGGTTTTACCTACGCCCGCGCCTCCGAAGAGACCGATCTTACCGCCTTTTTGGTAAGGAGCCAACAAGTCGATAACTTTAATCCCCGTTTCAAGCATTTCGGCTTGCGTGGACAATTCATCATATTTTGGAGCTTCACGGTGAATCGGGCTGGTTACTTCCGTAGAAACGTCTCCCGCCTCATCGATCGGCTTTCCGAGTACGTTAAATACGCGGCCAAGCGTCGCGCTTCCTACCGGCACGGTAATTGGAGCGCCAAGGTCGACGGCTTCCATGCCGCGAACCAGACCATCCGTGGAGGACATGGCGATGCAGCGTACCATGTTGTCGCCAAGATGGTTTGAAGCTTCCAGGGTCAGGTCGATTTGGCGTCCGCCAGCGACAGTGCCCTCAATTTTGATCGCATTGTAGATTTCCGGAAGTTGACCTCTTTCGAACTCGATGTCGACAACCGCACCCATAATGCTGACTACGCGTCCTTTGTTCATCTTTTTTGTTCCCTCCTACAAGTCTGCTTCTATGCAAACCTTCATCGTAAGCTGCTGGCAGCTTTACGCCAAAATCCGTTCATGGTTTGTCATTTGGTACAAAAACGTTCTACTTATGCCTGAGCGTTCGCTCCGGCCACGATCTCGGTAATCTCCTGAGTAATGGCAGCCTGACGGGCACGGTTGTACGTAAGCGTCAATTCGTTGATCAGCTTGGTTGCGTTTTTCGTTGCAGCGCCCATCGCCGTCATTTTCGATCCGAGCTCACTCGCCTTACCGTCGAGCAGCGCGCTGAAGATCAGCGTTTCGGCATATCTTGGCAGAAGCGCCTCGAGCACGGCTTCCGGAGAAGGCTCGTATTCGTAGCTTGCCGTTACGCCGGTCGACTGCGTTTCCATGTTTTCCATCGGCAGGAGCTGATTTACTTCAGGGATTTGAGTCAGTGCGTTCACGAAACGGTTGTAGCAGATAAACAGTTCGTCGATTTTGGACTCTTCAAACTGACGTACCGCTGCATAAGCGATGGATTTGATATCCGAGAAGGAAGGCGTATCGGACAGATCCGTAACCTCCTCGACAACCGGCATTTCGCGGCGGCGGAAGTAGTCACGGCCTTTGCGCCCGATAACGAAAATCACGTATTCGTCCTTGGACTTGTGCTTCTCTTTAATCGTGGACATCACTGCTTTCAAAATGTTCGAGTTATACCCGCCGCAAAGACCGCGATCCGAGGTGATTACCAGATAACCGGTCTTTTTCACAGGGCGTTTTTCGAACATTGGATGCTTGATGCCTTTCGTACCGGAAGCGATGCTGGACACCACTTCTTTCAGCTTATCGGAGTAAGGACGGGCATGCTGCGCCATCTCCTGGGCTCTTCTCAGCTTGGAGGCGGCGACCATTTCCATCGCTTTCGTGATTTGCTTCGTACCTTGAATACTCTTGATCTGACGTTTGATTTCACGCAATCCTCTTGCCATGTTTTCACCACCTCAAAACTTTGGCGGAGCCAAAGTTACTTCGTAAGCATTTGCTTAGCTTTGGCGAAGCCAAAGTTACTTCGTAAGCATTTTGCTAGCTATAGCCAAGCCGATCATAACAGCATTTATCCGTTTTTTGGCCCAGGACCGGAGGCTGTATTCCCGCGCCTTCGGAACCTGTGCCAAAGCATGTTCGCATTCATTGAAAAAGATGAATCCGAGCCTTGCGGCCCGGTTCATGTTATGACTTACGCCGTCACAGCAAAGCCTCTCTTGAATTTCGCGATGGCATCCTTCAAGGCTGCTTCGTTGTCAGCGACAAGATCTTTGGTGTCGCGAATGGACGCCAGAATTTCCGGATGGTTGCTTTCCAGGAACGCCAGGAATTCTTTTTCGAAGCGGCGGATGTCGCTCACCGGAATGTCGTCCAGATGGCCTCTGACAGCCGTATACAAGCTCGCTACCTGCTGCTCGACTTTGAGCGGCTGGTTAACGCCCTGCTTCAGGATTTCCATCAGTCTGGCACCGCGGTTGAGGCGGGCAAGCGTGGATTTATCCAAATCGGAACCAAATTGCGAGAACGCTTGAAGCTCACGGTATTGGGCAAGGTCGAGCTTCATACCGCCGGCAACCTTTTTCATCGCTTTGATTTGAGCGGAGCTACCTACGCGGGATACGGAGATACCCACGTTGATCGCCGGACGTTGGCCGGCATAGAAGAGCTCGGACTCCAGGAAGATCTGACCGTCCGTAATCGAGATGACGTTCGTCGGAATGTAAGCCGATACGTCGGAAGCTTGCGTTTCGATGAACGGCAGCGCGGTCAAGGAACCGCCGCCGAGCGCGTCGCTCAGCTTCGCTGCGCGTTCCAGCAAGCGGGAATGCAGGTAGAATACGTCACCAGGATAAGCTTCGCGGCCTGGAGGACGTTTGAGCAGCAAGGAAAGTTCGCGGTATGCCGCTGCTTGTTTGGACAAGTCATCATAGATGATCAGGGCATGCTCGCCTTTGTACATGAAATATTCGCCCATTGCGCAGCCGGCGTAAGGAGCGATGTACAAGAGCGGGGACGGCTCGGAAGCCGACGCCGTAACGACGATCGTGTATTCCAGGGCGCCATGGCGGCGAAGGTTTTCTACGACGTGAGCAACCGTGGATTGCTTTTGGCCGATCGCAACGTAAATACATTTTACGCCGTTGCCTTTTTGGTTGATGATCGTGTCGATCGCGATTTGCGTTTTACCGGTTTGACGGTCGCCAATGATGAGCTCGCGCTGGCCGCGGCCGATCGGTACCATGGCGTCGATCGCTTTGATACCGGTTTGCATCGGTTCATGTACCGATTTACGGTCGATAACGCCCGGAGCGTTGTTTTCTACAGGACGGAATTCGGATGCTTCGATAGGTCCTTTGCCGTCGAGAGGTTGACCAAGCGGGTTCACGACGCGTCCGAGCAGCGCTTCGCCTACGGGAACCTGCATGATGCGCCCGGTACGTTTCACTTGGTCGCCTTCTTTGATTTCCGTGTAAGGTCCGAGGATAACGACACCTACGTTGCTTTCTTCCAAGTTCAGCGCAAGGCCTACGACACCGTTCTCGAATTCCACGAGCTCGCCGGCCATGACGTTGTCGATCCCGTGAACGCGGGCAATACCGTCACTAACTTGAATAACGGTACCGACTTCGGATACCTCGATCTCTGATTTATATTGTTCAATTTGACTTTTAATCAGCGTACTGATTTCTTCAGGTCTGATACTCAAGTGTCTTCACCCCTATCTACTGTGCTAGTCTGTTAAAAGACTTTTCAAGCCGTTCCAGCTTCCCTGCCAGACTTCCGTCATACAGCTTGTCGCCGATGATGACTTTTACGCCGCCGAGCAGGCTTTTATCGATCACGTTCGTCACGCGGATTTTTTTGTTGGCCAAAGCTCCAAATTGTGCAGCAACGGTCCCTTTTTCCTGCTCACTCAGCGGATAAGTGGAGTACACTGTCGCATCCGCAATTCCGAGGCTTTCACCTTCGATCCGGATATAGCTTTCCAGAAGATCCGGGAGGATATCAGCTCTGCCCCGCTCAATGAGCAGTTCTACGGTATTGATGACCGGCTGGGATACTTTTTCTTGAAGGGCTTTTTTCAGCACATCCAGTTTTACTGTCACGGAAATGTTGGGTGTAGAGATAAACTGCTGCACGTCGTTGTCTTGCGCGATGGCTTCCACGACGGCTTTCAGCTCCTGCTCCACTTCCAGCGTCTTCTGCTGCCCTGCAGCCACTTCAAACAGCGCCTTTGCGTAACGCTTGGCTGCTATCGTTTCCCGGCTCATGGTCTGCCCCCTACCTCTTTAAGGTATTGGTCCACCAGTTCTTCCTGCACGCCTTCGCTGCTGACTTCCTTCTCAAGCAGCTTGGAAGCGATCTTCACGGAAACGGCGCCCACTTCGTTGCGCAGTTCCTGAACCGCCTTGTTCTTTTCGCTGGCGATATCGCGGACGGCTTCTTCCTTGATGCGCGCCGCTTCTTCCTTCGCCTGCGCCATCAACTGGTCGGCCTGCTTGCTGCTCGTTTGTTTGGATTGTTCGATAATCTCGTATGCTTCCTTGCGAGCCGCCTCGAGGGCTTTCTTCTGCTCCTCTACGTAAGCGACTGCCTGATCGCGGGTTTGCGCAGCTTCGTTCATCTGCGACAACACCAGCTCACGGCGTTTTTCCATGATGGAAAAGAGCGGTCCGAAAGCATACTTGTTGAGAAGCAGGTACAAAATCACAAATGCGATCAACGCGAGTATAAAAGACGGGATGTTAATACTCAATCTTAGTCACTCCTTTCCGGTGCACGTGCACTGCCGTTCACTCTCGTTTACGAAAGACCATAATTCTCACGGCTAAAAAGAAGGCGCGGATGGCCGTGGCCTTCCCCGCCAAACCCTGCTTGTGTTAAATTAAGCTCCTGCGTAGAACAAGAACGCGAGTACGACACCGATGATTGGAAGTGCTTCGACCAGACCAACACCGATAAACATCGTCGTTTGCAGAGTGGATTTTGCTTCTGGTTGACGAGCGATCCCTTCAACCGTTTTAGATACGATCAAACCGTTACCGATACCTGCGCCAAGCGCGCCCAAACCTACTGCGATAGCAGCTGCCAAAAATGCCCAAACTCCCATTTGTAAATCCTCCTTAGAGATGTGTATTTTGTTTGTATTTATGTTGAGTTAAGTGAAGCCTTACTCCAAGCTTAACTTTGAAGCTAATGTTCGTCATGCGACTCGATCATTTGCGAGATGTACACCATTGTCAGGATCGTAAATACGAAGGCCTGGATTGCGCCGACGAAAATACTGAATCCTTGCCATACCACGAGTCCGAGCGCCGAAGCCACCCAGCCCGCCGCGCCAAGCGCAGTCAGTTTCAGCAATACCGAAATGAGCACCTCGCCCGCAAAGATGTTACCGAATAGACGCATGCCCTGCGTGAGCAGTTTCGCGAACTGTTCGATGACGTTGATCGGGAAGAAGAACCAGTATGGCTGAAAATAGTGTTTGAAATAATTCTTCGTATTTTTCGTGATGCCGAGGAAATGCGACAACAGGAAAACGATCAACGCGAGCGCCATCGTCACGGAAGCGTCGGCCGTCGGGGATTTCCACCAAGCGACTCCAACTTCCTCCAGTTCCGGATTTTTCTCGAAGGCCTCTTTTACGGAGACGATCTCCTTGCCGAAAATGTGCGCATGTTCTGTGCCGTGATAGTCGGTTACGATACCAAACGGCAAGCCCAGCAAGTTCGCTACGAAGATAAACATGATGAAAGTGAGACCAAGGGACAGAAAATGCTTCCCTTTTTTCCAGTCCATCGTGCTTGAAATCAGATTTTGAACGAATTCAACTGCCCATTCCATGAAGTTTTGCAATTTGCCCGGATTTTCGACAGACAAATTTCGAGTTGCCAGTTTCGCGATGACAAACACGATCACGCAGGTCACAATGAGCATGAGAACGATGGAAAGGTCAATTGGAATGCCGCCCAATTCAATAATCGGTGATTCATGCATATTTTTCTCACCCCTTTCTCAGTTGAGCAATCTACTCTTCTTTGCGAGACAATCGAATTCCTATAAATAAGAGAAGGAACTGCGATAAGATCAGGGTAGCTGCGACCGCGTACAAATTAAACGTTTCCGGCTTCTGATAGGCGAGTATGACGGCCAGCACGCTTACCGCTGCGCGGGTCAAGAACCCCATGTTCACTCTTTTGCTTTCTCCGTTTGCGACCGCATCGGTCACCTTCTGCACCTTATAGCCCAGATAGAAGCTATTCAGCAGGCTGACGGTAGCGCCAAGCACCATCCCGAGCGCAATGCTCTTGTAATCGGGAAAGAAAGCAGCACCCAAAAAGCATAGGGCAAGAAAATAAAGCGTGGTTCTGGTCAATACCCTGCGGTATTTCCATATTTCATTCATCACTTTCCCCCAGGACTGCCTTGGTGATTATAAAAACGCTTACGCCGCCGATAAGGAGTCCGAATAGAACGCCGAAAGCGATCCAAAGTCCGGGCCCTCCCAAGATCTTGTCCAGCCAGGAGCCTAAATAAAAGCCCCCTAAAGTACACGCTGCCAGATCAATTCCGATTGCGCTTGCAAGTCCGATATATTTCATTGGGGTTGCAACGTTTTTATTGGTTTTACGCGGCTTTTCAGGTTTACTCACTATAGTCCACCCTCATAATCCCTGTTCATTTTACTGAATGTCACAAGAGTTTGTCAATTGAGCGGATTCATGTCATTTTTGTCCGAAACTATGAAAATCATCACAGCAAAACGCCGCAAAACCGTGCAAACCGTACAGTTTAACTGTATGCTGTACTCTTTGCCTCAAGAATGTTGGTTCAACTTTCCTTTGTGAACATTCTGTGAAATTGTTCCGGACGTTCTTTTCGGATGCCAAAATGATGCAAAATCGCTTGAACGATCCGCTCCGACGCCTTGCCGTCCCCGTAAGGATTCGCCGCCTTGCTCATCGATTCGTAAAGCGCCTGGTCGGTCAGCAGCGTTTTGGTGCGCTCGTACACTTTTTCCTCGTCCGTGCCCACCAGCTCGAGCGTTCCTGCCTCAATGCCCTCGGGACGTTCGGTCGTATCGCGGAGCACGAGAACCGGCACGCCAAAAGAAGGTGCTTCTTCCTGAAGCCCGCCCGAGTCCGTCAGGATCAGATGGGTATGAGGATAGAAGTTGTGCAGGTCCACCACGTCCAGCGGGTCGATCAGCTTGATTCGCGGATGGCCGCCGAGGATGGCGTGGGCCGGCTCCTTCACCGCGGGGCTCAGATGCACCGGATAGCAAATCGCGACGTCCTCGAATTCGTCGGCAATGCGTTTGACCGCACGGAAAATGTTCATATGGGGTTCCCCTTGCGATTCGCGGCGGTGCGCCGTCATCAGGATCAGCCTTTTGCCTGCCGCCCATTCCAGCACCGGGTGCGTGTAATCCGGCTGTACCGTATATTGAAACACATCGGTAACGGTGTTGCCTGTGACATAAATGCTTGATTCGTTTTTGTTCTCCCGTTTCAGGTTGTCCGCGGACCAATCCGTCGGCGAAAAATGAAGATCCGCGAGGATGCCGGTCAATTGGCGGTTCATCTCTTCCGGATACGGGGACAGCTTGTTCCAAGTCCGGAGTCCCGCCTCCACGTGCCCTACTTGGATTTTTTGCAGGAATGCCGCATAGCTGGCCAGGAAAGTCGTCAGCGTGTCGCCATGCACCAGCACGATGTCCGGCTGCGCTTCGCGAAGCACGGGCTCGAGCCCCTCCAGCACGCGGATGGTAATTTCGTTCAGCGTTTGCCGGTCCTTCATGACATCGAGATCGTAATCCGGCTTGATTTTGAACACGTCAAGCACCTGATCCAGCATCTGGCGATGCTGGGCGGTCACGCAGACCACCGATTCGATATGCTCGGGGTGTTTTTCCAGCTCCAAAATGAGCGGAGCCATCTTGATTGCTTCCGGACGCACGCCAAAAATCGTCATCACTTTTATTTTAGACATGAACTCTAACCTCTTTTCGCTTACTTGGTTCCGAACAGGCGGTCGCCGGCATCGCCGAGGCCCGGCACGATATATCCATGGTCGTCCAATTTTTCGTCGAGGGCCGCCACGTAAATGTCTACGTCCGGGTGAGCTTCCTGCACCGCTTTGACGCCTTCAGGTGCAGCGATCAGATTCATCATTTTGATCTGGGTGCAGCCGCGTTTTTTGAGCACGTCGATCGCCGCGATCGCGGAACCGCCCGTTGCCAGCATCGGGTCGATGACGATCAGCTCGCGCTCCGTTACGTCGGTAGGCAGCTTGGTGTAGTATTCGACGGGCTGCAGCGTTTCGGGATCGCGGAACAAGCCGACATGGCCCACCTTCGCCGCGGGAATGAGCTTCAAAACCCCGTCAAGCATGCCAAGGCCCGCACGCAGGATCGGAATGAGTCCGAGCATGCGTCCGGCAAGCACCTTGCCGTCGACCTCGGCGACAGGCGTCTGGACCTTCACCGTTTCAAGCGGAACCTCGCGCGTAATTTCATAAGCCATCAAAGAAGCAACCTCGTCAACAAGTTCACGGAAATCTTTTGTGTTTGTCCGCACATCACGGATAAAAGTCAGCTTGTGTTGAATTAAAGGGTGATCGCAAATCACCAGTTTTCCCATTGTATTGTCCCTCCGGTAATCGTAAGTCTAAGTGCTGCCAGTGCCGGTTTGCCATGTGCAAAGACGTCTAGGTACACAAATCTTGTTTATTATATCATTCCCTGAAATGAAATTGCACCACGTTTCACATGTTTATTTTCGCCCCAAGCCGCGGAAGATTAAACCTTTTGTGACAAGGGCTGCAATCCGGAAACCGTTTGGCCGGCCGGAGGGTATTGATGCGGCATGCACAAAAAAAGGGCCGGAGGCCAAGCCTCCAGCCCTTTCAGGTTCAAGTAGGATGCGAATTAATAGTTGAGTTCCGGATACAGCGGATATTGGTCCGTCAATTCCTTCACCAGGGCAGCCGCTTTGGACAGGACGGTTTCGTCCTGAGGCTGCTTCAGCGTCATGGCGATGATTTTGCCGATTTTCTCCATGGCGGCCTCGTCCATGCCGCGCGAAGTGGCGGCTGGCGTGCCGATCCGGATGCCGCTTGTGACGAACGGGCTGGTAGGGTCGAAAGGAATCGCGTTTTTGTTCACGGTAATGCCGATGGAATCCAGCACCTTCTCGGCGTCTTTACCCGTGATGTTCACGCTGCGGGTATCCACCAGCATCAAGTGGTTGTCAGTACCGCCGGATACGATGTTCAGGCCTTCGCCGATCAGCGTTTCGGCCAAAACTTTGGCGTTTTTCACGACGTTTTGGGCATAGGTTTTGAACGAAGGATCAAGCGCTTCGCCAAGCGCCACCGCTTTGGACGCGATGACGTGCATCAAAGGACCGCCCTGGGTGCCAGGGAATACCGCTTTGTCGATGGCCTGCGCCCACGGCTGTTTGCACAGAATCATGCCGCCGCGCGGACCGCGAAGCGTTTTATGCGTCGTTGTCGTGACGAATTGGGCATGAGGCACCGGACTCGGGTGAACGCCCGCGGCAACCAGGCCGGCGATATGCGCCATGTCGACCATGAACAACGCGCCCACGTCGTTTGCGATCGAAGCGAACGCTTCGAAATCGATCGTGCGCGGATACGCGCTGGCGCCGGCAACGATCAAACGCGGACGGTGTTTGAACGCGGCTTTGCGCACTTCGTCGTAATCGATCAGGAAGTTGTCTTCGCGAACGCCGTAAGCGACGAAGTTATACAAAAGGCCGGAGGCGTTAACCGGGCTGCCGTGCGTCAAATGTCCGCCGTGGGCCAGGTTCATGCCGAGCACCGTGTCGCCGGGTTTAATCGCGGCAAGATATACCGCCATGTTCGCTTGTGCGCCGGAATGCGGCTGCACGTTGACGTGTTCGGCGCCGAACAGCTGCTTTGCGCGGTCGCGGGCGATATCCTCGACGATATCTACGCGCTCGCATCCGCCGTAATAACGTTTGCCCGGATAACCTTCCGCATATTTGTTCGTGAGGACGGAGCCCATGGCCTCCATCACCGCTTCGCTGACAATATTTTCGGAAGCGATCAGCTCGATGTTGCTGCGCTGCCGCTTCAGCTCCAAATTCATCGCATCCAATACCGCTGGGTCTGCTTTACGCAATTGATCCATCTTCTTGTTCCTCCCTTAAAATAAACTTTCCTATTTTTTTGCGCATGAACGCTGTCCAATCCCCGACGTTTAATCGCAAGCGGAGGCGTTGCCTGTATCCTGCCCGGGCGAGATGCGGTACACCGCACGCTCGCCGCCGATCAGCTTCGGCCGGGTGAAGGCGGTATTCACGCGCGCTTCCCCCACATATCGAAGCTTGGTGCGGTAAGGCACGGCCACGCGCCGCAAATGCATCCCGATCAATGTTTCTCCGATGTCGATCCCCGCATCCGCTTCGATCGTTTCGGCCAAACACGGCTCCTTCATGGAGCGGTATGCCGCGCTGGCCATGGAACCTCCGGCCTTCGGCACCGGTACGGCCGCCACTTCGGTCAGCCGCAAAGCGGCAAGAAGGGAACGCTCCACGACAAGCGCCCGGTTCAAATGCTCGCAGCACTGGAACGCGAGCTCGAAACCGAACTCGAGGCTGACTTCCCGGATGCCTTCCAGCAGCTCCTGCGCCACTTCAAGCGCCCCCGAGGTGCCGATCCGCCGGCCCGCCACTTCGCTCGTGCTGGTTCCGACCACGACGACCTTGCCGGGGCCAAGCCCGGCCGCTTCCGCCAGTTCGCGCAAAATAGCCGACACTTGCTCTTTTAGCGAAACTTCCGCCGGAATGCCTTGTTCGGAAAATTCCATGCGAATACCTCCCTAACGCTGCAGATAACGGTCCTCGATCGCTTTGATTTTGCCGACGCGCTGCGTATGGCGCTCTCCGCTGCTGAACGGCGTATCGAGCCAGATTTTCGCGATTTCCTGCGCCAGGCCGGGGCCGATGACCCGCTCGCCCATCGCCAGCACGTTCGAATCGTTGTGCTCCCGGGTCGCTTTGGCGGAAAATACGTCATGCACCAGCGCGCAGCGAATTCCCGGAACCTTGTTGGCCGCGATGCTCATGCCGATCCCCGTACCGCAAATCAGAATGCCGCGATCAGCCTCACCCGAGGCAACCTGCTCGCATACAGGCAGGGCATAGTCCGGATAATCCACGGAGTCAGCGCAGCTGCACCCCACGTCCACGACCTCGTGGCCCATTTCCTGAATAACGGCGATGATGTCTTCTTTCAAACGCACTCCCGCGTGATCTGTTCCCACAGCAATCTTCATGTTTCGAAAAACCTCCCTGAATGTCGTGCTTTTGTGACTTCTTGTACATTATACCCTATTTCAAAGCCACAAGATGAAAATACCTTCATGGGGATGCCTGCAAAATCCTCCCTATGAATACAAAAAAGAGCAGTCCGCGGATAACCGCAGAATTGCTCTTTTGCCCAGGCGACCGGCCGTATCATCCGGTGCTCCATCGTGGTTTCATCCACAGTTGTCGCCAGTTACACCGGATCCAAGGTTTTTCACAACCATCATAAATCATTAGACGGCGAAAAGCAAGCAATTTCGGTCCTTGCTCCGCCTGCCGGAGGCGCACCGAGGTAACGTGCAGCCTGGGCCGCTGTCTCCCTTGAAGAGGTTCGTTGACGCGCCCCGGATCAAAACCGAAACCGATCCCCATGCTTTGCTTACGATGCGCGATAAGCTTCCAGCTTATCCAGCAAACGTTCGATCGCGGCCCGGATTTCGGCCGCGGCCAAATCATAATCCTCCCGGGATCCCCCGAACGGGTCGGAAATATCGAAGCTCGGCACGCGCTGCTGGATTTCGATCAAGCGTTCCCGCTCCGCATCGGTCAGCTCCTGTCCGAGCGAGCGTTTGACCTCCCAGGTCGCGTAAAGGCCGTCCAGCTCTTTCAGGTCGTTCAGCACGCCTTCGTCGTCTTCCACGTATTCCTTCAGCGTGAACACTTTGTCCGCCGCATGCGGAAAGTTGCGGATGACCTGCTGCTTATGGCTTTGGGTCAGCGTAAGGATCAAGTCGGACCAATCGACCGCTTCCGGCTTCAACGATTTCGAAGTCAGGCGGTCGTCGATCTCATGGTCGCGCAAAACCGCCTCCGCATGCCGCGACATCGACATGCCGTCCATGGCCGCGACGCCGGCGGAACGGGCTTCCACGTCGATGCCGCGATCCTTGGCCATTTTGCGGAGAAGGGCTTCCGCCATCGGGCTGCGGCACGTGTTCCCTGTACACACAAACAAGATATGCTTCACGTCTATCGCACCTCCCGGATTGTTCTTTGGCGATTATTGTATCAAAAGATAAAGGCGAGGCCAAATGCCAGCAGGATCACGCCTCCCAGCGCCTCCCCGAAATCCCCCAGGTTGCGGCTTGCCCTCCGGCCCAGCAGGAGTCCCATGACCGACATCGCCCCGCCGCTGATGCCGAAGGCAAGCACGGTGACGATCAAATTGCTCTGGAACATCCCGAGCGACAGCCCGACGGAAAAGGAATCCACGCTGACGCTTAAGGCGAACAACAACATGCCCGGCAGCGACCGGTGGTCGATCATCCGGGTCTCTCCGCTTTTGAAAGAGCCGAATACCATGTGAACGCCGAGCAGGATGAGCAGTCCCCCGGCAACGTAGTCGGCCACCTGTCCAAGCAGGGAGCTCATGTATTGTCCGGTATACATGCCGATCAGGGGCATCAGGATATGAAACAAGCCGATCAGCACGCTGATCTTCAGCACGTGCAGCAGGCGAATCCCTTTCATGCCGATTCCGATCCCCAGGGAAAATGCGTCCATTCCAAGTGCCGCGGCCATCATCAGGATCGCGATCAGCTGACCCAAACCGGCGGGTGTCTCCAACATTCCCATTCCTCCATGTCCGTTAGGTTCTTGTACAACCATATGCGGACAGGTGGACAATCATGACTTGTACGTTGTTCCGGACAGGCTACCGATCGGCCCCCTCAAGCCTGACGACGTCCTGTCCCGCCGCCTTGCGGAGGCGGTTCATGATCGCCGCGCCGATACCGTCTTCCGGGCAAGCCTCGGATAAAATAAAGCCGATTCCCTTTTCGTCCATGCGGCGCAGGGCGGCATACAGGCGATGCGCAGCCGCGCTCAAATCGGACAAACTCCCCAGCGATTCGACGCAATCGGCCTGATAGCGGCCGATATGCTCCTCGAACGCAAGAACCCCGGTCCGTTCGCCGCGGGCAGCGGCTTCCCGCAAGTGGCGGTCAATCCAATCGGACACTTCGGACGCCGAAGGTCCCGTGACGATGCGGAGCGAGCCCTTGGGAGCATAATGCGTATATTTCATTCCGGGAGCTCTCGGCGCCTGGACAGGCTCGCTTCCGGACTCCGGCAGAAGCGCCGGATCCAAACGCGCAGGCGCTCCCGCCGCCTGCGACAGCTGCTCCAGCGTCACGCCGCCCGGCCGAAGGACGGTCACGATGCTGTCCTCCGCCACGTGAACGACGGTCGACTCGACGCCGACGCCGGTCGCGCCGCCGTCGACGATGCCGCCGATGGCGCCGGCAAGATCCTCCAGCACGTGGCCGGCCAGCGTCGGGCTCGGCCGTCCCGAGCGGTTCGCGCTCGGCGCCGCCACGGGACAGCCGGATTCTTCGATGAGCGCCAGCGCGACCGGATGATCCGGCATCCGAATCCCGACCGTGTCCAGTCCCGCGGTCACGCGGTCCGAAAGCGCGCCGGGCCGTACCGGCAGCACGATCGTGAGCGGTCCCGGCCAAAAGGCTTCCATCAGCCGCTGCGCCGCCGGGCTAACTTCCTTCACCAGCCCATCCAGCTGATCCTTCCGCGATATATGTACGATCAGCGGATTATCCGACGGTCTGCCTTTCGCCCTGAATACCGCTTCAACCGCCGCTGTGGAACGGGCGTCGGCGCCAAGGCCGTATACCGTTTCGGTCGGAAAAGCGACCACGCCTCCTTCCCGAAGAATGGCCGCCGCCGGTTTAAGCGCTTCTTTCAGCCGGCCGGGCTCGGAGAGAAGCTCCGGACCGATACGCCAATAAGGCGTGGCCGATGTCCCCGAAACCGTCCCATGATCTGTTCGTTCCATGTTTATCCCTGTCTTTCTGTCTGGTGTTCGTCCCAATATTTAAAAAGACCCAAATTCGAACCACGGCTTTGCCTCAGGCTTTTCAGCCGATCAGCGACCCGTCGAGCAGCACCCTAACGCGCATATGCCGTGATTATGAAGTTGAGCCGTTTGACCGATAAAATGGTTTATCCATTCCTTATCTTATCACACCTGAAACGATGGTTGTATCTCCCGCCCGGGCCGCCGTCCGGAAAACGCCGGATGCGGAATGTTAAAACAAGGCCTTGAACCAGCTGAAGATCCCTTCAAGCATGTCCCAGAGAAAAAAGCGGACTTCCGGTTCGGATGCTTTGACCGGCGCTTGATCTGCTGCTTTTGCGGTTTGGCTTCCCGGCTCTCCCGGGCTGTAGGACGTTTTTTTCGTTTTGCCCGACAGCTCTTTGGACGATTCCGCTTTCGCCGCAGCGGGTTTTGCCGCCGCGTCGCCGCTTCCTGCATCGATGAAGCAAAGCGGCGGGAACAGCACGCACCACCAGTTCTGGCCTTTGCCTTCGCCCAGCGTAATCCGCAGCGCTTCATAGTTTCCCGCAGGATACACGGTGCCCCCGTACAATTTCGTCGGGAAAGGCACAACGCCGAGTTCCACGCGGTAACCGTAGCCGATTCCCCGCTCTTCCAGCTCTCTGCCTACCAAGTCATGAAGCTCGGGCAAATGTTCGCGGATCGTTGCGCGAGCCGCCTCCAGACTTTGCGGATCCTCCAAATCCTGTACCCAGGCATCCATTTGCTCCACCACCGCATCCCGGATTTGCCGTTTGACGAGCTGGTCGTCCGGATGATCGGAATTGGCCAGGATGCGCAGCCGGATCGATTCCCCCGGAATCGGCCCGCCGGCGACGGCGGCGTCGGTTTTTTGCGCTTCCCAAGTCATGGCGAGCATCAATAAGATACAAAAAATAATGGCGGTATTCTTCACCAAAGACCGGAGACGGTCTTCTTTTTCGTTATGATTCCACATGCCGTTCATGCCCCCTCTATCAAATCCTGCTATGATACTGACCAGTATGGCCGGAAATGATAGAGTCTAAACCTGGAATCTATGAATCTAGCGAAATCGTACAAAAGACCGTTCTCCCATTACCTTGTTAAGGTCAGGGAAAACGGTCCACTTGTCCGTGTCAAGCCTGTTTGGTGGCCGCAGCTTTCTGCGGGGCCGGGGCGAAAATATCCTCGCTCACCTCGTGGCCGTGTACGCGCACGCTCATCACGATGCCGATGCTGGCCATATTGATGAGCAGCGACGTACCGCCGTAGCTGATAAACGGCAGCGTAATCCCCGTCAGCGGCATGAGTCCGATAAAGGCGCCAATGTTTTCGAAAATCTGGTAAAGCATCATCGACACGACCCCGACGATCAGCAGCGGCCCCGCCCGGTCCCGGCATTCGAGGCAAATCAGGATCATGCGGTGAATCAATATGAAATACAGCAGCAGAACGACCGACGACCCGACAAACCCGAACTCCTCCGCGATTTCCACGAAAATCGAGTCGGAATACGTGTAAGGCACGCGGCCGGACTGGACCGACGTCCCCTGCATGTACCCTTCGCCCATCATGCCGCCGGAAGCGATGGCAAGTTTGGCGTTTTTCGTATGGTACGAGGCTTTGGCCGTCGCTTTGTCCGGAACCAGCCAAGGGTCGATCCGTTCCGTCCAATGTTCCCGTCCGATGTCTTTCAAGAATTTTTCGATGTTGTCATGAAAGTGAATATAAGAGAAAATCCCGCCGACGGCGACCGCTCCCAAAATAATGAGGGCCAGAAACGCATGCAGGAACTTGATGTTCCCAACCCACAGCAGCCCGAGCAAAATGAGCACATAGCTGAGCGCGTTCCCAAGGTCGTTTTGGATCATGACCAGCGCAAACGGAATAAAGGTCAGCCCCCCGATCGGCAGCACGTCCCTCCATAGGGAAAGCTTGGGTTTGGGCCTTTTCATCAACAAATACGTCAGGAATATGATCAAAATAAGCTTGAACAGCTCGGCCGGCTGCAGGCTGAATCCTCCGAATTTGAACCAGCCCTGGGCCCCGTTCACGTCCGATCCCAAAAAGTTGACCGCGACCAATAACGCGTTGCCGAACAAATAAATATATAACGCATACTTGACGAGCAACTTATAATCCAGTAACACCAGCCCGAAAAAAACGACAAAAGCCAAGATGTAATACTGGAGCATTTTGATGTGGGAGCCTGCGAACTTGGTATCCGTAGTAACGCTGTATATTGCCATGATGCTGACGCCCATGAAAATCATAAGTATAAAGACGACGACGTAATCCACTTTTTTCAGCTTTTGAAGCATCTGCTATCCCCCTGATGCGGGCCTCTCCCGCCCTTCTTGCCGTGATCCTTGCCGAAAACTCACTGTACTATTGTAATGGAATAGCAGCCCCATATTCAATTCCTGTTAAATCCATCGCGAAGACGCCGGAGCAAACGGCCGTACCGGCCGCCTTTCTCCATGCTTTCCGGAAGCGGAAACGGCTCTTCCTCCTCTTGCCCATGAATCCGGATGCTCATAACCACCCCGATGCTCACCATATTGATGACCAGCGAGGTCCCCCCGTAACTGATAAAAGGGAGCGTGATCCCGGTCAGCGGCATCAGGCCGATAAAAGCCCCGATGTTGACGAATATCTGATAAACGAACATCGCGATGATGCCCGTGATCAAATACGGCCCGGCCCGATCGCGGCAATCGGCCGCGATCAGCACCATCCGGTGGATCAGGATAAAATAAAGCAGCAGCAGCACCGACGAGCCGATAAAGCCGTATTCCTCGGCGATCTGCACGAAAATCGAGTCGGCATAAGCCAGCGGCACGCGCTCCGATTGAATCGTCGTGCCTTTCATGTACCCTTTGCCTTCGATGCCTCCCGAACCGATGGCCAGCTTGGCGTTGTACGTCTGCCAGCTGACGTCGCGGGAGGCCAGATCCGGCACCAGCCACGGGTCGAAACGGGCGATCCAGTGTTTTTTGCCGAGATCTTCGCTAATGAGCTTGACCGCCTTGTCATGATAATGGATGTAAGCCTGAATGCCTCCGAAAATCGCGGCAGAGGCGATCGCCAGCGCGATAAACGCATGCGAATATTTGATGTTGCCGACCCACAGCAGCCCCGCCAAAATGACCATGTAGCTGAGGGCGTTGCCCAGGTCGTTCTGCAGCATCACCAGCGCCCAGGGAACCAGCGTGACAAGGCCGAGCGGGACCACGTCCCGCCAGAACAGCAGTTTGTTTTTGCGCTTGCGGACCAGCAGGAAGGAAATGAAAATGGTGAGAAACAGTTTGAACAATTCCGCCGGCTGCAGGCTGAGTCCGCCCGGAAGCGTGATCCACCCTTTGGCCCCGTAATATTCGTTGCCGAATAACAGCACCAGCACGAGCAGCATCAGGCCGAACAAATAGATATATAAGGCATACTTGATCAGCAGCTTGTAGCTGATCAGCGAGAAACTCAAAAAAGCCGCGAATCCGACCACGTAATAAACGGCCATTCGCTCCGAATAATGTCCGATTTTGGGCCTGCCGGCCGTGACGCTGTAGATGGAAAGCAAGCTGAACGCCATCAACGCAAGCAGGATGAAAATGATGGACATGTCCATGCGTTTGAATTTCTGCAGCATGCGGCATCCTCCAATATGTTTTGGATTTGGCGAAATTCCCCAAGCCTCAATACCTCTATTGTAGTTTAAACCGGATGCAAAGAAAAATTTACCTCAGGCGCTGCATGTTGGAGACGCCGATCACGTGGCGCTCGATGCCGGCGAGGTCAGGGACGATGATGATTTCGTCCCAATGGCCGGCGGCGCGAAGGAGCTGCGCGACTTCGCGGGCCTGCCCCTGCCCGAGCTCGAAGGCGATGAGCCGGGGCGGGGCCTGGAGCAGCGTCAGCTGCTCCATCATGAGGCGGTACGGCGCGAGTCCGTCCGTGCCGCCGTCAAGTGCGGTACGCGGCTCGTGGTCGCGCACCTCCCGCTGCAGGCCGGCAATGTCGGCCGCAGGAATGTACGGCGGGTTGGACACCAGAATGTCCAACCATTCCCCCGCAAACGGTTCAAGCAGGTTGCCTTCCAGGAAGGCAACCTGCGCGCCGTTTGCGGCGGCGTTGCGCGCGGCCACCTGCAGCGCGCTTGCCGAGATGTCGCTGGCACGGACATGCCAGCGCGGGGCGTGCAGCGCCAGCGTGACCGCGATGGCGCCGCTGCCCGTGCCGATGTCGGCGCACTCGAGCCGCCGCTCGGCGCCGTTTTTGCCCGATGCCCCTTCAACGGAGGCATCGGGTCCGCCTGGAGCGCCGCTTCGCGCGGCGCCCTCCGGCCATAAACGTCCGGCCTGCGCCAGCACGGCCTCCACGAGCAGCTCCGTTTCCGGCCGCGGTATGAGCACGGCCGGCGTTACCTCAAACGGGATGCCGTAAAATTCCTGCATCCCGATAATGTATTGCGCCGGCTCCCCGGCCCCGCGGCGCGACACCGCGCGCTCCCAAGCTTCGCGGCGCTCCGCCGGGAACGGCTCGGGCAGCGCCATGTAATAGGCGGCCCCTTCCAGCCCCAGCACATGCTCAAGCAGCAGCTGGGCGCTGCGCTGGGGTTCGGTTACGCCGCACCCGCTTAAAAAAGAGGAAGCCTCAACGAAGGCTTCCCGTATCGTTTGCTTTGGCGTCATCACGAACGTGGCATCATGCAAAGCGTTATTCCCCTTTTTCCATCAGTTCCGCCTGTTCGGCGATGTTCAGCGCGGAAATGATTTCTTCGATTTCGCCGTTCATCACCTGATCGAGCTTATGCAGCGTCAGGCCGATGCGGTGGTCCGTCACCCGGCTTTGCGGGAAGTTGTAAGTCCGGATCCGCTCGCTGCGGTCCCCGGTGCCGACTTTGCTTTTGCGCTCGCCGGCGTATTTCGCTTCCTCTTCCTGGCGTTTCATATCGAAAATGCGGGCGCGCAGCACCTGCAGCGCCTTTTCTTTGTTCGAGTTTTGCGATTTGCCGTCCTGGCAGGTCGCCACGATTCCGGTCGGGATATGCGTAACCCGTACGGCGGATTTGGTCGTGTTGACGGATTGTCCGCCCGCGCCGCTGGAACAGAACGTGTCCACGCGGATATCCTTGTCGAGAATCTCGATGTCGATATCCTCGACTTCAGGCATGACCGCCACCGTCGACGTCGACGTATGGATCCGGCCGCCCGACTCCGTTGCCGGGATGCGCTGCACGCGGTGCGCTCCGCTTTCGTATTTCAATTTGCTGTAGGCGCCGCGGCCGTTGATCATGAAGATAACCTCTTTGAAGCCGCCGAGATCGTTCATGTTCGCTTCCATCAGCTCCACGCGCCAGCCTTGGGTATCGGCGTAGCGGGTGTACATGCGGTACAGGTCGGCCGCAAACAGCGCCGCCTCGTCGCCGCCCGCCGCGCCGCGGATTTCGACGATGACGTTTTTGTCGTCGTTCGGATCTTTTGGAAGCAGCAGGATGCGGATGCGTTCTTCCAGTTCGGTCTGCCGCGAGGACAGCTCCTCGATTTCCATTTTGACCATTTCGCGCATCTCGTCATCGAGCTTTTCGCCTTGCATCGCTTTGGCGGCCTCCAGCTCTTCCGTTACGGTTTTATATTCGGTATAAGCCTCGTAAGCAGGCTGTAAGTCGGATTGTTCCTTCGAATATTCCCGAAGTCGCTTGCTGTCGTTCACAACATCTGGGTCGCACAGCAGCTCGCTCAGTTTTTCATAGCGGTCTGCCAAGGCTTGCAATCGGTCCAACAAGGGGGGTCACCTCTCCTGTTTTTAATATATTCCGGGCCCCCGCAAAGCAATCGGAATAAGCTTCAGACATCACGCGTCACTTTGTGGGGCTGTTTTTTTGGTATCATATGAAGAAAAAGCCGTTTATCCTTTCGCTAGCACACCATGGACAGACGACTTTTTATTATAACATGGAACATGTATTTTTTCCAGCTTCAAAACAGCGGCCCTACTGAACTCTGAAATAGCCGGTTGACTGTCGTGCCAACGGCTCAAGGTTCCGCATCGGAATCCATCCATATTCCTGCCCGCTCGCCATGCGGCACCATCCCCATTCGTTCAGTTCCTTAAACAGTTCGACCGTGTCGCCTTCGACGACATCGAGTTCATGCGCGCAGTAGTCTTCGGTGATCCTGCCTTCCGTCCCGTTTTTTTCGATGATTTGCTCGGGCGGGCACCCACCCCTCCATGCCGCCGTCAAGGGTGTAGCAGTATCTCCAGTTTTTCCAGCCTTCGGGATCATCGTCGATTCGGCCGAGCACGACCGTCTGACCTTGGATCAGGCGAATCGGGTGAGGATAATTGGAGCGGTGCCGGGTATGTACGCTATAGAATTGACTCATGCTTGCCTCCCTAACATCTTCATGTTCGCTTAGCATTTTAAACCTCATTGTATGCCAAAATGGAAAGCAAACAAAGGCCAGCCGCAAAATCATTCAAAACAAATACAGCACCCTTCCGCCTTAGGGTAGAATTAAAAAAAAGTTTTTAAAAATCTTGCAGGGTTCGTTTCGCGCGGGGCGTCTAACGAAATGAAACGGGAGGAGGGGAGAAGACTGGAAGAGTTGCAATGGGTCCGGGCCGTCAAGGCCGGCCATCCGGAAGCTTACAAATACCTGGTGCAGCGGTACCAAAACATGGTATATCACGTGTGCCTTAAAATAACGTCCGACGATACGTCGGCCAAGGATTTGTCGCAGGACATCTTCATGAAGGCTTATTCGGCCCTTCCCGCCTTCCGCGAGGATTCCTCCTTCTCCACCTGGCTGTACCAGATCGCCGTCCGCAAATGTCTCGACTGGAAGCGCGCGCAGCAGCGCGAGCAGGCGCGGCGGAGTCCCGGGGAAGTCAACGAAAACGATTGGGTTACAAGCGAGACCCCGGAACAAATCGTACTGTCCGAAGAAAAAAGCAGCCGGATCCGAAGGATGGTCGACGAATTGGCGGAGCCGTACCGGTCGGCCGTCCGGATGTATTATTTTGAACAATGCTCTTATCAGGAAATTGCCGAGAGGCGCGGGATTACCGCCAAAACGGTGGAATCGCAGCTGTACCGTGCAAGGGCGATGATGCGAAAGAAAGGAGAGGAATTACGATGAAATGCGAATTGATCCAATACCAGCTGGGGGCTTATACCGCAGGGGAACTTCCTCACGAATCCTCCCTTTTCATCGAACAGCACCTCCGTACTTGTCCTGCCTGCCAGGCATGGCACAAGGAGGTACAGGAAATGGCCCTCATCTGGCAACAGCCTGGAGAAACGAACGACTTTCCCGATTTAACGGCGGACATCATGGATGAAATCCGGCAGATGCCGCCTCTATATACACGCCAGACTTCGCGTTTGAAGCCGAGGGATTCCCGAAGATCGATGATCGCCCATTTTGGGGTAGCGGCCTGCCTGGCCTTCTTCCTGTTCCAATTCAACGTGTTCGAACACGTAAGCTCGGGCATCACCCAGGCGACGCAAATCTTCTCCGATTCCGTGGATCATATATTTAAGGAGGGTAAACGATGATTAGAAAAAGTAGATGGCTGACGTTTTTGCTCGCGATGATTCCGGGCGTCGGACACCTGTACCTGGGTTTCACCAAACAAGGACTGCAAATGATGATCGGGGCCGCGGCCTGCATCATCCTGATTCCGTCCATTCCGATGATTTTCTCGTTCGCTCTGGCGATTCTGTGGTTCTATCAACTGTTCGACGCGCTGCAAAAAGCCGCTTGGATGAAAGCCGCAGCCCTGGAGCAGGAACGCATGATGATGGGGCAGGAAACCTTCGGGTATCCTTGGACGATGCAGGATTTGATGGCAATGGGCGGATATCCGCGGGAAAACCAGCTGAATCCGGTCTGGACCGGGATCGGGTGCGTCATCGTAGGGGCAGCGGTGCTGCTCATGACCATCTTCCCCGCGCTCTGGCACTGGCTGCTTCAGCAAAACACGGCCAGCGTCCTGCTCGCCGTCGCATTAATCGGCTACGGCCTGCGTCTGTTGCTAAAAAAACCCGATCGTAGAGGGAGCGAATCTTTATGAACCCCCAAATGAATCAAACGCCTCCGCCCGTCAAGGTCGGCCGATGGACTTCTGCCATCGGCCTGATCGGCATCGGCGTGATCGTTTTGCTGCAATTCAACAACATCATTTCGTTTGAAGCGCTCAAATACGTTTGGCCCATGCTGCTGATTCTGCTTGGCGTCGAGGTGGTCATCGCCAATATCGTTCACTCCGAAAGAAGGGTCCGTCTCGGCGGATTCAGCGTCACGATCCTGATTCTGCTGCTGCTGGTCAGCATGGTTCAGACCGTGGTTCCCGATGTGAGCAGCTTGTTCAACCGGGGATATGTCAGCGCCATTCGGGGCCAGGAGGAAATAGGGAGCAGCATCAAACGCGTCGAAATCATGGTCGATCACGGGAAGATCAACGTCACCGGCACCGAAGAAGCCAAGTTGACCTACGACGGAAAATTTCGTTTCCGGGACGCCAAACATCAGGAAGATGCCGACCTCAAAGCCAAAGAAAGATGGAAGGTCAGTTCGTCGGGAGACACGCTCGTCCTTTCGCTCGAAGACAATCCTGAAATTTGGTTTAATTTCGGCTTCATCCCGGATGATTATTTGAACGTATCGGTTCCGAAATCTCTTGAGGTCGAGGTTCATACCAAAAACGACTCGGTGACCGGGAAACAAATGGACGCCGGCTTCACGGCCGTAACCACCAACTCGTCCATTACGCTGGAGGAAATCAAAGGCAGCGTGTCGGCTTCGACGACAAACGGAGCGGTTCGCGTGAAGGACATCGGCGGCTCCGCCCAAGCGAAGTCGACCAACGGGGCCCTTACGATCGAACGGATCGCCGGCGCGGTCACCGCCAAGACGACCAACGGAGCGATCCGGGGAACGTCCGCCATTGGCGGCGACTGGACCTTAAGCAGCACAAACGGCAGCATTAACCTGAAGGTTCCCGAAAACACAAGCGCCGAAATCAAGGCCGAAACCACCAACTCATCCATCAGCGGCAGTGTTCCGTGGACCGAGGACGGCGGTGATAAACATAAACAGGCTGTGGTCGGGGACGGTTCCCACCAAGTCGTGCTGTCGACATCCAACGGGAGCATCAAGGTCAATTATGGAGAGTAACCTTTAGACGCCTCTACAGGAGATGTTCATTTTATTCGTTCGTAAAATTAAAGATCGGCCTATCGAGATTGTTCATCTCGTTTAGGCCGATCTTTTTGTTTGCAGGCCCGTCGTTCATTCTTTATTCATCGACCAGCTCCAACAAGTAATCGGTGTATTCCTGCTCGCTCATCTTCGAAATGGCGTCCGCCAGCTTGTCCTGGGCTTGTTCGGACGGCAGCCGCTCATAATCGGCTTGGTTTATTTTGGCCATCCGCGCCCGATATGCGGGCGTGCTGTTCTGCTCGATATATTGAATGACTTCCTGCATGGGCATTTTCTTTAGCGTCCAAATACTGATGTCGTCGCTCAACGGATCCTCCCCCTTTTTAAGCAGATGTCCATGTACTCCTATGGTGTCCGATCACCGTAGCACCCATTCCGTTCATTTCGGGCGTTGCCTTGCCCGGAGCCAGACTGCAAAGGGATGTAAAAAGGCTGCCCCTGGGCAAACTTCAACTCTTTCGCTAATCATGACCAGCAATCGGGTGAAGTGCGCTGTCGGGACAGCCTAATATGTCGAACTCTCGTCTTACACGTTAAACCGGAAATGCATCACGTCGCCGTCGGCAACGACGTAGTCTTTGCCTTCGAGGCGGAGCTGGCCGCGCTCTTTGGCCGCGTTCATGCTGCCGGCGGCCATCAGGTCATCGTAGGAAACGACCTCGGCCCGGATAAATCCGCGTTCAAAGTCGGAGTGGATCACGCCTGCAGCCTGAGGCGCCTTGGTTCCTTTGCGGATCGTCCACGCCCGTACCTCCTGAACCCCGGCCGTGAAATAGGTATACAGGCCGAGCAGGCGGTAAGCCGCTTTGATCAGGCGGTTCAGGCCGGATTCCTCAAGGCCCAGCTCTTCCAGGAACATCGCCTTGTCTTCTCCCTCCAGCTCGGCGATTTCCGCTTCGACTTTCGCGCTGATCGGCACGACTTCGGCATGTTCCGCCGCCGCGAAATCTTTGACCTGCTGCACGTAAGGATTGTTGTCCGCGTCGGATACCCCGTCCTCGCTGACGTTGGCCGCATAAAGAACCGGCTTCATGGTCAAGAGATGCAGATCGCGCAGCACAACCTTCTCGTCTTCGGTCAGCTCCACGCTGCGCGCAGGCTGATCGTTGTACAACGCTTCTTTGACGCGTTCCAGAATGGCGATCTCCTGCTCGTATTGCTTGTTGCCGCCCTTCATGTTTTTGCGGGCGCGGTCGATCCGTTTGTCCACGCTCTCCAGATCGGCCAAAATCAGCTCCAAATTAATGGTCTGGATGTCGCTGACCGGATCGACCTTGCCGTCGACGTGCGTAATGTTTTCATCCTCAAAGCATCTGACGACATGGACGATGGCGTCCACCTCGCGAATATGGGCCAGAAACTTGTTGCCAAGCCCTTCGCCTTTGCTGGCGCCGCGGACCAGGCCCGCGATATCCACGAATTCGAATGCGGTAGGCACGGTTTTGTTCGGCTGCACAAGTTCGGTGAGCTTGTCCAGGCGCTCGTCCGGCACCTCGACGACGCCGACGTTCGGGTCGATTGTGCAGAACGGATAGTTGGCGGATTCGGCTCCCGCCTGCGTAATCGCATTAAACAAAGTGGATTTGCCGACGTTCGGCAGTCCCACGATACCTGCTTTCAAAGCCATGGATGATGACACTCCTATTTCATATTGGACTAGGCTTAAGCCTGAATGAATTGAAGGATGCTGCAAACCCTCATCTATTAAAAAAACACATACGCGAATCCTCGTTACTTCGCTGCAAATGCGCAGCCTCTCAATCCTACCCATTATATATTAGAACCTTGGGGGCATCAAGATAAGGAACCGATTCCCCGCCGATGCGGCGGAGGTTCGCGCCAAACGCCATGATCCCTTCCGCAAAAGGGCGGAAAGCTGGTGCAGACAGCCGTCACGGCGAAATCCGGACCAGCCTGTCGGTCGCCCGCAGCGCGGCGATATCGGCCGCGCCGATCCCGAACATGGCCGTGCGCAGCTCAAACTCGACTTGGGCCAGCACCGCATGCAGCGCCTCCTCCGACTCCACGGCCGGGCCAAGCATGCTTCGCCCGTACCCGGCCAGGTCGGCCCCAAGCGCAAGCACCTTGGCGGCATCCACGCCGGATTGGAGGCCGCCGCTGCCGATCAACCCGGCTTCCGCCGACGTTTTCCGGATCTCCGCGACGCATTCGGCCGTCGGATTGCCCCACCCGGCAAAGGCCTCGGCCGCTCTTCTTCGCATCGGGTCTTGGCTGCGGTGCTTTTCGACCTGGCTCCAGGAGGTGCCTCCGGCTCCGGCGACGTCGATGAATTTCACGCCCGCCTCCAAAAGCAGCGCCGCCGTCTCCCCGTCGATGCCCCAGCCGACTTCCTTGACCCCGACCGGAACCTCCAGCTGCCGGCATACATGCTCGATTTTGGACAGCAATCCGCTGAAGTTCGTATTGCCTTCGGGCTGAAACACTTCCTGCAATCCGTTCAAATGAAGCACCAGCATGTCCGCTCCCGCTATGTCGACCGCACGGCGGCACTCCTCCGCCCCGAAGCCGTAGTTGAGCTGCACCGCTCCCAGGTTGGCGATGACGGGGATCGTGGGGGCATGTTTACGCACATGGAAGGTGTATGCAAGCTCTTCCCGCTCTACGGCGGCGCGTACCGATCCGACTCCAAGCGCCCAGCCCCGCGCCTCGGCGGCCGCGGCCAGTCGTTCGTTTATGGCCCCGGTCGCTTGGCTTCCCCCCGTCATGGAGCTGATCAGCAGCGGCGTGCGCACCGGCCTGCCCAAAAAGGAGGTCTCCAGGCTGATGGCCTCAAAATCCGTCTCCGGCAGCGCGCAATGGCGAAAGCGGTATGTTTCCAGTCCGGACGTCACGCCTACGCCGCTGACATCCTCCGTCAAACTGATCCGCACATGTTCAATTTTTCGTTCTCCCGTTGCGATTTCCGGCAAAAGCGATTTTTTGCCCGTATGATTATCGCTCATCGCGATCCCCCTTCCGCATCTTCCCGCTTGGCCATACACATGTGATCCGGCCGAATATGAACCCGTAGATTACGCATCCGTCCGCCAAAATATTCTCCTATCATCTCATTTCTAACCCTTTAGTTCAAATCCGATTCATGACCGGCGCCTTTTTAGTCCAGACTAGAAGGTGGATTTGAAAAAACGGACGGAACGCGTAAAAAGCAGCCGAAACGGAGGATGACACATGCGACAAAAGGCGGACAGTGCCGCGGCTTACGGGGCGAATCCCCCCTCTTCAGACAACCGATCCGAAAGCCTTCGCCGCGGAAAGCGGCGCAAAGGCCGCTGGGCCACGGCTTTGTCGGCCCTCCTCGTGCTCTGGCTCGTATGCGTGGTCATATACCAGACCCATAAACCGCTCCCTCCGGGCCTTTCCCACGAAAGCCCGCTTTATTACGTGAACAACGTCCGGTTTCTCTATGACCTGACCTACCCCGATCCGTCCGGCAGGGTGGTGAGCGAGCAGCAGATCAAGGACCGCATCCATGAAATCGTGGACGAGTCCCGGCGGTTTCTCGTGATCGACTTGTTCCTGTTCAACAACTACACCCATAAGGGCCAAAACTTTCCGAAGGTCAGCGAAGATTTGACCGATCACCTCATACGCCACAAAAAGGCGTTCCCCGCCATGGACATCGTCATGATTACCGATCCGGTCAACACGGAATACGGCTCCGCTCCCAACCCGCTGCTGGAACGGCTGAAGGCAGCCGGGATCCGGGTCGTGGTGACGGAACTGAATCCGCTGCGCGACCCGAATCCGATCTATTCGGCGGTATGGCGCACGTTTATGCAATGGTTCGGCGAATCCGGCCAAGGATGGGTGCCGAATTTGATGGCGAACAAAGCTCCGAAAATGACGGTCCGCTCCTACTTGAAGCTGTTAAACGTGAAGGCAAACCACCGAAAAGTCGTCGTCAGCGAAAAAAACGCCCTCGTCCTTTCGGGCAACGTCCACGACGCCAGCGCCTATCATTCCAATGTGGCCCTGGAAGTGCAGGGTCCGGTGATTCAGGATATTCTCGCGTCGGAACAGGGCGCGGTCGACTTATCGAAGGGAGGCCAGCTTCCGCGGTACATTCCGGATGAACACGCCGGAAAAAACCGGGGGCCGATCGGCGTCCGGTATGTAACGGAAGGCAAAACGTACAAATACGTGCTGCAGGAGATCGAGAAGGTAAAGCCGGGCGATACGCTTTGGATGGGCATGTTTTACATCGAGGACAAAAAGGTGGTGAACGCCCTGCTGTCCGCGGCGGCGCGCGGCGTGGACGTCCGCCTGGTGCTTGATCCGAACAATAACGCCTTCGGACAGAAAAAAATCGGGATTCCGAACCGGCAGATCGCTCCCATGCTGGCCAAACGTTCAAAAGGGAGCATCTCCATCCGCTGGTACCATACGACGCAGGAGCAGTTCCATACGAAAATGATGTACATCCAAAAGCCGACCGGATATTCCGTCATCATCGGCGGCGCCGCAAACATGACCCCTCGCAACCTGGACGATTACAACCTGGAAAACGACCTGTGGGTTTCCATGCCGGCGGGCTCGCCGCTGGATTTGCAGTTGCAGCATTATTTCGACCGCTTATGGAACAACCGGGACGGCTCCTTCAGCCTCGATCTCGGCGCTTACCGCTCCACCTGGTACGAAAATCTCATTTACCGCGTCCAGAAGGCGGTCCGTTACACCACCTATTGACAGTGGTATTACGGTACCCCCGGTATTCCCCCGCCGACATGGAAGCATGCAAAAAAGGCGTTCCGCCGGGCGGGACACCTTTTTTTATGGCGTTTTATGGTTGCTCGCAAACGGACTTAAACTGGCAGCGGTCGCCGCACAGGCGGCCTTTGCCGTGCGGTACGCACATCGGCGTGCCGAAAATCGGGTCTTCCGCGATCATGCAGTCCATGTAAAACACTTCCTTGACCATCTGAGGCGTCAGCACGTCTTCGGGTGCCCCGGCGCAAAATACGCCCTGGTTTTTGACCGCGATCATGTGGTCGGCATAACGGCAGGCCAGATTCAAATCGTGGAGCACCATGACGATAGTGCGGCCCTGTTCGCGATTGAGCTCGTACAGAAGATCGAGCACTTCGATCTGATGGTTCAGGTCCAAATATGTGGTCGGCTCGTCGAGCAAAATAAGATCGGTATTTTGCGCCAGCGTCATGGCGATCCACGCCCGCTGTCTTTGGCCGCCGGATAGCGAATCCACCGTGCGTTCAGCGATGTCGGTAAGCCCGGTCATCTCCAGCGCTTCCCGCACAAGCCGTTCGTCCTCCTCGCTCCACTGCTTCAGCCAGGACTGGTGCGGATATCGGCCTTGTTTGACCAGCTGCAGCACCGTGAGTCCTTCGGGAGCCGTCGGCCCCTGCGGCAAAATCGCCATGTTTCTTGCTACCTCTTTGGTTGATGTGCGGTGGATTTCCTTGCCGTCCAGAAGCACAGATCCGCTTTTCGGTCTGAGCAGGCGGGCCAGCGAGCGCAGCAGCGTCGATTTGCCGCATCCGTTGCTGCCGATCAGCACGGTCACCTTTCCTTCAGGAATCTGAAGGCTGAGGTCCTTAATAATCTCCGTATCTCCGTAACTGAGTGTCAGCGCCTCGGTTTGCAAAAGGGTCATCGCCGGTTACCTCCCCATTCTCTGTTCTTTTGATCGCCATCCAAGCCAAAGTTCCGCCAGGCAGCAAATGATAATCATTATCACAAATATAAAATGTCCCGGAACCAATGTCAATACGGCGGGCTTGCCCGCCCCGCTATAAAAGCGGGGACATCAGGCGGGCGAGCGACTCCAGAATCCGTTCGGGAATTTTCTTTTTCATGAACTTGTCCATGACGATTTGCTTCGTCGATTTGAGATCCCGCTCAAAATCCGATACGATCCGCTTCACGCTTTCCGTCTGCACGAGCAGCGCGTTCACCTCGAAATTCAAATGAAAGCTCCGCATATCCATGTTCGCCGTGCCGATCGTGGCCACTTCGCCGTCGATGATGAGCAGTTTGGAATGCAGGAACCCTTTTTCGTATTCGTAAATTTGCACGCCGACGTCCAGCAGTGCCGGGAAATAGGAATGGGATGCCAGAAACGGCAGCCATTTATCCGGTTTTGCCGGGAACAGGATGCGAACGTCCAGGCCCGACATGGCCGCCACCCGCAGGGAGGTGAGGATGTCCTCATCCGGTATGAAATACGGCGTCGCCAGCCACACGGATTTTTGCGCGGAAGTGATCATGGAGAAAAAAATATTTTTGAGCGCGCGGCGGTCGTTGTCCGGCCCGCTCGGAATGATCTGGACGGCCCCGCTGTTCCGTTCCGCCAGAAGCGGCGATAGGTATTCCGCCTCCAGCACCTGTTCCCCCGTCATGTAATTCCAGTCCTGGAGAAAAATGATCTGCAGCGTCCGGACGGCTTCGCCTTTCACGGACATGTGCGTATCCCGCCAAAAGCCGTAGGTGGCATTGCGGCTCAAATATTCGTCCCCGACGTTCAGACCGCCGATGAACCCCACGTTCCCGTCGATGACGACGATTTTACGATGATTGCGAAAGTTGACCCTCGACAGGAAAAACGCTTTGGAGCTTCCGTATGCCGCAACCTTGACCCCGGCGTTGGCCATCTCCCTCAGGAACGACTTCGGCAGCTGCATGCTGCCCCAGGCATCGTACATAAACCGCACGTGGACGCCGGCTTTGGCTTTTTCGATCAAAATCCGCTGAATCCGGGTCCCGATATCGTCCGCCCGGTAAATGTAATACTCCATATGAATATGATGTTTGGCCTTTTCCAGCTCCTGCAGCAGCGTGGAGAAGGTTTCTTTGCCATTGGTCAAAATGCGGGTTTCGCTCGAAAACGAAATCGGCGTCCTCGCCAATCTCTGGGACAGCTTCAGCAGCTGCTGCTGCATCGGATTCAAATCCGACAGGTCCTGCTGAATGCGGACGCTTCCTTCCTCGAGCATCTCGTAGATTTTCGAATCCTGCTCGGCCTTTTTGTCGAATTTGCGGCGTTTGAAGTAGTTTTGCCCGAACAGCAGGTAAAAAAACAGCCCCACGACCGGCACCAGCGCCAACAGCAAAATCCACGCCATCGTCGATGAAGGGTTTCTGTTCTCCATAAATATCATGAATCCGAGCGATACGACGGTCAGGGTCGAAAATATGCTGACGATCGTGCCTGCCGTTTTGCCGAAAAACCCGAATCCGACGTAATAAAAGACAAATAATAAAGCCGCAATAAGTACAGCCTGTATAGCCCTTCTCATCTCTTCCCCCGATTCGTCCGCTTTTCCAAAAGCGCGGCCTGTTCCGGAATTTGGCGAAAATCCAGATACAGCCAGCAAATTCTATTCTACATGAAGTGACGCCATCTTCCTATAGATCCCGCGATAAAAAACAGTTTAAAAAACGGGATTTGAAAGGGGGCCATCCCTTTTCTTAAACAGAAAAAATTGACGCAGATAAGGACGCCTCTTCAAGGCAATGATCAAAAAGAGGCATCGGCGGTCTTGACAACCGGCTGCATTCGTGAAATGATGTACCTAACGACCGTTAGGTAGTTTTGATGGAGGCGATGTTTATGAATGCAAAAAGAATGCTTTTGGAAACCGCGCTGGCGCATTTTGCGGAGGATGGTTACGAAGGGGCCTCGCTGCAGAAAATAGCCGAAGAAGTCGGGATCAAAAAGCCTTCCATATACGCCCATTTTAAGGGAAAGGACGACCTGTTCCTCTGTTCGCTCAAAAACGCGCTGAAAGAAGAAAAGCGGCGAATTACCCGCTTTTTCATCAGCCGGAAGGACCAGCCGCTGGATCGGCGTTTATCTGGGCTGCTGGCCTTTCTTCAAGAGGAATACAACCGCAGCAGCGAGAGCAAATTCGTGCTTCGAATGTCCTTTTTTCCGCCTTCTTCCTTGTACGACGAAGTCATGAAACTGATTTATCCCTTTTTGGATTCCATGGAAAGGCGCGTTTTGCGGCTGATGGAGCAAGGGAAGGCGGACGGGACCGCACCCATCGCCAATCCCGAGGATGCCTCGGTGGCCTATATGACCTTGGTGGACGGCATTATGATCGAGATGGTGTACAGCGGGATGGCCAGCGCCAAGCGGAGACTGAAAGCATCCTGGCCTATTTTCTGGGCAGGCATTCAAGCTTCGCAAGCCTAGAAGGAATGATTAGAGGAGGGGATCAACATGAACCGGAATTGGTTGTACGTTATTTTGGGCGGCGTCGTCGAGGTGCTGTGGGTTTCGGGCTTGAAACATTCCACTAACCTGTTGGAATGGATTCTGACGATTGCCGCGATCGCGGTCAGCTTTTATCTCATTATCGAAGCATCGAATCATCTTCCCGTGGGGACGGTATATGCCGTCTTTACCGGTCTTGGAACGGCCGGCACGGTCGTTACGGAAATGCTCGTCTTCGGGGAGCCGTTCAGTTGGCCGAAAACGCTGCTGATTCTCGTGCTGCTGGCAGGCGTCATCGGATTGAAGTTGATTACGGCGGATGAAGGCGCCAAGAAAGGAGCGGATGCGTAATGGCTTGGGCAGCGATCGTGCTTGCCGGGATCAGCGAGATTTTCGGCGTCATCGGCATCAAGGGCGTAACGCAGAAAAAAGGCTGGACTGCCTACTTGCTGCTGTTCGCCGCTTTCGCCGCAAGTTTTTCCCTGTTGTCTTTCGCGATGAATACCCTGCCGATGGGGACGGCGTACGCGGTATGGACCGGAATCGGGACCGTGGGCAGCACGCTTGTGGGCATGTTTGTGTTCGGGGAGCCGAAGGAATGGCGCCGCATGCTTTTTATCGCGATGATTCTCGGTTCGGCGGTAGGTTTGAAATTAATTTCGTAATGGATGTCACAAAATGAAGGTCCTCTTTGTCTTCCTATATGGAACGACAAGACGAGGAGGGAAACGGAAATGAACATGCGATTAAATTACCGGACCGTAAATCCGCATGTATTCCAAGCGTTGGGAAATCTGCAAAAGGCCAGTTCGGCCACTTCGATCGATATCGTCCTGCAGGAGCTGATCAAAATCCGCGTCTCGCAAATCAACGGCTGCGCGTTTTGCCTGGATATGCACGCCAAGGATTTAATGAAACACGGGGACTATTCGAATCATATCGTACTCCTTAGCGCATGGCGCGAGGCGCCGATTTTTACGGAGCGGCAGCGGGCGGCGCTTGCCCTGGCCGAAGCGGTGACGAAGATCTCCGAGCAGGGCGTGCCGGACGACGTCTATGCGGAAACCCGGAAGTATTTTGACGAAAAAGAGTTCATGGAGCTGATTCTGACGATCAACACGATCAACGGCTGGAACCGGGTGGCGATTTCGACGGGCTTGTTCCCCGGATGCTTCTCGCAGTCTGAGAACGCTAAAGCTTAATCGGTTCGCGGAATCGAAAACCCTGCCCTTTTAGCGAAGGTGCAGGGTTTCTTTTCATTGCACGGAAGGTTGATCCCTCTTGGGCGCAGAAATGTATCATACCCGTACAATAACGAAAAGAGGGAGGCTGGAGATGACGAATACGGCGGCATTCGAAACGCTTTACCGAACCTACCGGGCCTATGGTTTGTCCATCGCCTACCGTATGCTGGGCACGTACGCCGATGCCGAGGATATCGTCCAGGACGTATTCGCCGAGCTTGCGGACAAGGACCCGGCGGAAATTCACCATATGAAATCCTATATCGCCAAATCGGTGACGAACCGTTGCCTGAACCTGCTGCGTTCCGCGAGGAAAACCCGCGAGGAATACATCGGCGAATGGCTGCCCGAGCCCATCGCGGCATCCACCGAGCTGCCCGAGCTTGCAGCGGAGCAAAAGGATACGCTCTCCTACGCCTATCTGCTCATGCTGGAACGGCTTAACCCGATCGAACGGGCAGTATTTCTGCTGCGGGAAGTGTTCGAATACGGGTATGGGCAAATTGCGGACATGACGGGCAAAACGGAAGCCAATTGCCGCAAAATACTCAGCCGGGCCAAACGGCAGCTTCAGGGAAACGAAAAGCCTGCATCCCCGCCGGGCACCGAGCGGCAAAGGGCAGCCGTGGAGCGGTTTGCGGACGCTTTTCTTCACTACGATTCGAAGGCGCTGCTTGAACTTCTTGCGGAAGACGCGGTGCTTATTTCCGACGGCGGAGGCGTGGCACGGACGGCCATCCGGCCGATTTTCGGCCGCGACCGCATCCTGAGATTGTTTTGCTCTCCGAAGGCTTATCGGGATATG
The DNA here is from genome assembly GCF_057546105.1 of Paenibacillus sp. YAE3. Classification (NCBI taxonomy): domain Bacteria; kingdom Bacillati; phylum Bacillota; class Bacilli; order Caryophanales; family Paenibacillaceae; genus Paenibacillus; species Paenibacillus sp. YAE3. Next base: position 184,219 of record NZ_BAAIYF010000012.1, read on the forward strand.
CGGATCTGGAGCAGGCAAATCACCGAGCTGAACGGCGAAACGGCTATCGTGTTTACGGACGGCCATGGAGCGAAAGCAGCAGTTTGCTTCCGTTTTACCGAATCGGGGGATCGGCTGCGGCATGTGTATATGATCAAAAACCCGCACAAGTTAGTTCACTTGCGAACGTAATAAAAACGCCCCTTTATCAGGCGACAAAAAAGCCATGAAGAAGCTCTTCATGGCTTCTATTGTTGCTCCGCGGATGCATGAATCCTCATTCTTAGATCAGTCTGCTCCTCTAACGTTAAGGGAATCCCCGTCGGCCCAAAAACGGGCCAAAGACGCAAATTTGAATCCCCCCTTCCTTTTGTAATATAATTTTTTTGACTACACGGTCAGATTAAGAACCGAAGTGTTCAGAAAGGAGTGAATGTTCGTTTGTCTGAGAAATTGGCGGACAAAAAGAAACAGATTTTGAAGACTGCCCTGCAGCTGTTTTCCACCCAAGGGATCTCGTCCACGTCCATGCAGGAAATCGCCGAGTATTGCGGGATGTCCAAGGGAAGCCTTTATTTGCACTTCAAATCGAAGGAAGAGCTTGAACAAAGCATTTATTCGTATTGCGAAGGGATGATCCGCGACAGCGTCATGCAGGTGGAGCAGGAGCATCTTCTGACTCCGAAGGAACAGCTTCAAAAGCAGGTCGAAGTTCTGCTGAACCGTCTGGTCGAGCTTAGGGAGTTTGCGATCATGCAGCTCCATGACCAGCATATGGGCGGCAAAAAGCCGGCCCTGGAGGCATGCATCCGCGAAAAGCATGTCCACGCGCTGCAATGGTTCCACGACAAATTGGCCGTCATCTATGGGAAGGACATCCTGCCCCACGCCATGGATTTGACGCTGTTTGTGACCGGCATGCTCGGCGGATACATCCGGATGCTCATGATCCCGGGGCTGCCGCTGAACGTCCGCCGGATGGCGGAACGCCTTGTGATGCTGCTGGACGACGTGGCGGCAAGCACGCTCCGCAAGCAAATGGAGCCGATGATCGCCACCGAGACGTGGTCCCAATGGCTGGATAAGTACATGACAAGCCCGGACCGTCCGCGCCATCCGCTTATGGTGACGAAACAAATGAAGGATAGGCTCAAAGTTGCCGACATCGACGCGGCCAGAAAGGAATTTGCCCTCGATTCCATTGAAATCATGGAACAGGAACTGCTCGACATCGAGCCGCGCAAAGCCATTCTGACCGGCATGATGAGCAACCTGGAACAAATCCGGGAGCTTGGGCCGCTGAACAAGGAACTGAAGGAAATTTACGAGCTTTACATCGTTTCCCGAGCCGAGCAGCTATGAAAATACATGACGATTTTGGCTACACCCCATACTTGGAAGGTAAATAGAGAGGAGTAGAAACCTGCGAGATGAAAGGAATCATTAATTTCTCATTGAACAACAAGTTTGCGATCTGGATTCTGACCGTCATCGTCGCGGCAGCCGGATTGTACAGCGGCTTGGCGATGAAACAGGAAACCATCCCGAACATCAACATCCCGTTCCTTAGCGTGACCGCGGTTTATCCGGGCGCTGCCCCCGAAGGGGTCGTCCAGGACGTGACCGTGCCGCTGGAGCAGCGGCTGCGCAACGTCGACGGCGTCAAAACCGTCACTTCCACGTCGATGGAAAACGCGGCCAACATCGCGATGGAATTCGATTACGGCACGGACCTCGACCAAGCGACGGCGGCCGTGCGCGAAGCGCTGAACGAGGTCAAACTGCCGGACGGCGCCCAGAAGCCTACCATCTCCAAATTCAGCATGAATTCGTTCCCCGTCGTGTCCCTCAGCGCCTCCGACGATTCGGACGATCTGGAGAAGCTTACCCGCAATATCGAAAATCAGGTAGAGCCCGAACTGGAAAAAATCCCGGGCGTCGCCTCCATCTCGATTTCGGGGCAATACGTCAAGGAAGTAAAGCTGAAGTTTAACAAAGAAAAAATGGCCCAGCTCGGCCTTTCCGAAGACACCGTCAAAGGCATCGTCCAAGGATCTTCGATCCACGTTCCGCTGGGCTTGTTCACGCTGGATCAATCCTCGAAGGCCGTTGTCGTCGACGGCAACGTCATTACGCTGGACGACCTGAAAAACCTGGCCATCCCCGTCATCCCTAACGCGGGAGGCGCAGCCTCCGGAGCAGCCGGAGCACAGGAACAAGGCGCAGCGGCCGGCGCTCCAGCCCAAGGAGCAGGATCGGCAGCCGGTGCGCAGGGCAATGCCGCTCCGCCTGCCGGAGGCGCCAGTGCAGGCATGACCGGCGGCGCAGCCGGGCAAGGACTTGCGGCGGCCGGCATTCCGACGGTCAAACTGAGCGATATCGCCGACATCCAGGTCATCGGCAAGGCCGAGTCGGTATCCCGCACGAACGGCAAGGCTTCAATCGGCCTGCAGATCGTCAAGGACAACGACGCCAACACCGTCGAAGTGGTAAACGCCGTTAAGGATAAAGCGAAGGCCCTGGAAAGCGAGTTCAAGGGCATGCACCTGACGGTTCTGCTCGACCAGGGCAAGCCGATCGAGGACGCCGTGTCCACGATGATGAGCAAAGCGGTTTTCGGCGCTTTGTTCGCGGTAATCATCATCCTGATCTTCCTGAGAAACATCCGTTCGACGCTGATTTCGATCCTGTCGATCCCGCTCTCCCTGCTGATCGCGCTGTTGATCCTGTGGAGACTGGACATCACCCTGAACGTGATGACGCTCGGCGCCATGACCGTCGCAATCGGGCGCGTCGTCGACGACTCGATCGTCGTCATCGAAAATATTTACCGCCGGATGAGCAGCAGCGGCGAGAAACTTCGCGGACGCGAGTTGATTCGCGAAGCCACGCGCGAAATGTTCATCCCGATCATGTCGTCGACGATCGTGACGATCGCGGTCTTCCTGCCGCTTGCGTTCGTCAGCGGCATGGTCGGCGAGCTGTTCCTGCCGTTTGCGCTGACGATGGTATTCGCCCTGCTGGCTTCCCTGCTCGTGGCGATCACGCTCGTGCCGATGATGGCGCACTCCTTGTTCCGCAAAGGCATCAAAGCATCGAAGAAGCATGACCATGACAAGCCCGGCAAAATGGCCCGCGGCTATCAGCGCATCCTGAACTGGTCGCTTTCGCATAAGCTGCTCACCTTCGGCCTGGCCGTGATTCTGCTTGTGGCGAGCTGCTTCCTGACGCCGCTCATCGGAACAAGCTTCCTGCCGGATCAGGAGGACAAATACGTCATGGTGACGTACTCTCCGGAGCCTGGCGCTCAGCTGGAAACCGTCGAAAAACGCGCCTTGGATGCGGAAAAATACATTTTGCAACAGCCCGACGTCGACAAAATGCAGTATTCCGTCGGCGGCAGCGGCAATCCGCTTGGCGGCGGCTCCTCCAATTCGGGGCTCTTTTATATCGAATACAAAAAAGACACCAAAGATTTCGAAAACGTGAAGAAGAACCTCATCGAAGGACTGAAAAAACAAGTCGCCAAGGGCGAATGGGCCACGATGGACATGGCGGGCGGCCTGGGCGGAAGCTCGCTGAACGTCAGCGTGTTCGGCAACAGCCTGGAGGACATCAAGCCGGTGGCCGATCAAATCCTGAAGCTGGTCGAAGCGGACAAAGCCAATTTCGAAAAAGCAAAAACGAGCCTGTCCAAAGCCTATGACCAGTACACGATCATCGCCGACCAGCAGAAGCTGAGCTCCCTGGGGCTGACGGCAGGGCAAATCGCCATGAAGCTGAGTCCGGAAAGAGAGAAGCCGGTGCTGACCGAGGTTGAGGTCGAAAACAAAAAATACAAAGTGTACATCGAAACGGACGGCAAAGATTACAAGAGCATCGGCGACATCGAAAAAGAAACGATTGCGTCCCCTCTTGGCATGAACGTGCCGATTAAAGACGTCGCCAAGGTGGAAAAAGGCACGTCTCCGGATACGATTACGCGCACGGACGGCAAAATGGTCGTCAACGTCACGGCGAACATTGTATCAAGCAACGTAGGCAAGGCATCCGCCGATTTGCAGAAGGGCATTGACAAAATCAATCTTCCGGACGGCGTGGAGGTCAAATTCGGGGGCACGACCGAGCAGATCAACGATACCTTTACGCAGCTCGGCCTCGCCATGGCGGCGGCCGTCGCGATCGTGTATTTCGTGCTCGTCGTGACGTTCGGCGGCGGTCTCGCGCCGTTTGCGATCCTCTTCTCCCTGCCGTTTACGATCATCGGCGCGCTGGTCGGCCTGTGGCTCGGCGGAGAAACGCTGAACGTATCTTCGCTTATGGGTGCGCTCATGCTGATCGGCATCGTCGTCACCAACGCGATCGTCCTGATCGACCGGGTCATTCACAAGGAACGCGAAGGCTTGTCGACGCGCGAAGCGCTGCTGGAAGCAGGCGCAACCCGTCTTCGTCCGATTCTGATGACCGCGCTCGCCACCATCGGCGCCCTGCTCCCGCTCGTCACCGGGCTGGAAAGCAGCGCGGGCATCATTTCGAGGGGCCTCGGCATTACCGTGATCGGCGGCCTGATCAGCTCCACCCTGCTGACGCTGGTCATCGTGCCGGTCGTATACGAATTCCTGATGAAGTTCCGCAGACCCAAGATAGAGGATTAATTTCAAAAAACGCAGCATAACCAATAAGGACGCGTTCTTCCCCGAGCGGGAGGGGCGCGTCCTTTTATCGTAACTCCGCCAGGGCCATTCCCCCGGCCCATCAAGTTTGTATCGGCCTGCAGCTTGCAGTAAAATGAAAAAAATCCGCAGCACAAGGAGGCGGCCATAATGAACGAAGAATGGAAACAGGCGGAACCGGCATTATCCCGCATGGAAGTGCTAAAGCAGGGAGATAACGATCCCGTATCCATCGTCGGCGAATCGGACGACTTGTACTGCATCGGCGTCGGAACCGACGCCGCGGTGTTTGTATACGAGCCCCTTCCCGCTTATGCCTACAAACTTTATACCGAACCCGCGCTGCCGAAAAAACAGGCGGAAACCGAGGTATACCATAAGCTTGAGGGCATTCCGTATTTCCCCGTCTATTACGGCGCCGGCGACCGTTACGTCGTCATCAGCCGCGAGGAAGGAACGACCTTGTACGACTGCCTGCTCTACGGCATCCCGGTCCCAAGGCAGGTGATCGACGACGTGGAGGCGGCACGCGATCTGGTTCGGAGGAACGGACTGAACCCGAGGGACATTCACCTCAAAAACGTGCTTATGCAGAATGGCCGGGGGAAAGTGCTCGATGTGTCCGAATATATCCAAAGCGGGAACGACAAACGCTGGGAGCATCTGCTGTGGGCTTACGACAACGTGTATCCGCTTTTGGAGGGCAGAAAGCTCCCGCTATGGCTGCTTGAGGCGGTCAAAGCCGCATACAACCGCCTGGACCCGCTCAACATCAACCTGCAGGAGTTTGCGGAACGGATTCGAAAGCTGTTTTACAAAAAATAAGGCGACAGATTCGACAGATTCCTCTTGACCCTCACATTAATGTCAGGCTTTACAATAAACATACCCCGGGCAGGAAGGAGGAGTTCACGGTGAATATCGGAGAGTTGTCGTCGTTGACCGGAGCAAGCATCCGCTCCCTTCGTTACTACGAGCAAAAAGGCCTGCTGTCGCCGTTCCGGAAAGATAACGGATACCGGGAGTACGCCCCGTTTGCCGTAGAGCAGGTGCGCTCGATTCAGCTGTATTTGAATCTGGGGCTGTCAACCGATGAGATTGCCGGCATCCTGCAGTGCGTGCTGAAAAACAAGGAAGCCTTCTGCGAGGAGGTGCTGCCGATCTACCGGCAGAAGCTCCAGGACATCGACGAACAAATCGAGCTGCTGACGAACATCCGGCAGAACTTGACCGACCGGATCGATGCCATCCTGCTCGAGCGGTCCATATCTGGTCGGGAGGAATAACGATGAGCATCGAAACCGTCAACGATGAGATGTTTGCGGCACGCATCCAACCGGAAGGAACCACGCTTGTGGAATTCGGAGCGGAATGGTGTCCTCCGTGCAAAACGCTGCTGCCCATGCTGGGCGAGCTGTCGAACGAACAAGGAAGTCAGGTCCGCTTTCTGCAAGTAGATTGCGACGAATCCCCGGAGACGGCAAGCAGGTACCGGGTGATGTCCGTGCCGACGGTGATCGTGTTCCGGGACGGAGAGCCCGTAGAGAAGCTGGTCGGCTTGCGGCCGAAAAGCGTGTATGAGCAAGTTCTCTCCAAACACGGCTGAAAGCGGCCGGCCAACAATAAAGAGCCCTTGCAGATAAATAGCGCGTGACTTTTTTAGGCGCCCTCGGCGCCGATTAAAAAGTCCGCGGCCCACGCCGCTAAACCTGCGGGGACAGCAAAAGGCGCATGCCGCACCGGCACGCGCCTTTCTTTATTTCGTCAGCTCTATTCGCAGCAACCTCAGCATCGATAGATCATAGGGAATAAACTCGCCCAAAATGCCGCCGATTTCCCGGTAAAGCGGAGTACGCGCGCTGGCGGCCAGTTCCTTCGCAAACTGCGGCGTCCACTGCAGCAAATGCCGCTCCAAAAAATCGACCTGCGTATCCAGCCACGTCAGCCTGCATTCCGGCAGCCCTGCCGTCAAGGCCATATGTTCCCCGGCCACGGCCATAAACTCAAGCTCGATCGTCAGATGATCGTCCGTTTCGCTTTGCAGCTTGTTAAAGACGATGCCGCAGTCCTCGTAAGCCTGCCGGATTTGCCGCAGGCAGCGCCGGGCGCCGCGCGCGTCTTGCGTCCGATAGGCGCTTTCGCGAAGGCAAGGGAAGACCGCATTCCGGCCGACGAACAGCCGCCCGTACTCTTCCGTCTCCGTCCGGCAAGCCGCCAGCAGCCGATCCGGCGTTATGCTTGCCATATAATCCTGCAGCCGGCGCCCTCCTGCCGTAAGCGCCAGCTCCTCCCGCAGCCCGGCTTGGCGCTGCCACGGCGCGATCTGCGCCAGTCCCGGCGGACTCTCCAAAAAATCGATCAGCAGCTGGTACGCCCAGCCCCTGCCCTGCAGCCATCGGGCTCCTTCCACCGTATCCAGCAGCGGTTCCAGCGTTGTCGTCATTGCCGCCCCTCCTTGATCCAGGTCCGGATATTGTTCAGGATGATGTATCTTCCTATCTTCACCTTACCTGAAACCCAGCCGCAGTTATGTGACTTAATTCACATCTCACGATTCAAATCCGCCCATTTTAAAGAAGAGTGGCTTAAAAACGCTCGAAGCCCCCTGATCCCTGATGCCGCTCAGCCTAAACATCGCTGCACGGCCATAAAAGGCGGAGCGCCTTAACGCCCCGCCTCTTCTTCGCGCCGCTTCGCGAGTGCAGCCCGGTAATCCTCCGGACGGTTCATATTAAAAAACACATGGCCGGCTTCCAGCCCCGTCTCCTTGGCCAAAACGTCTTCGGGGATATACCGGACCCGAAGACGCTCCAGCCACTCGGTCATCCGCAGCCGGCCGGTTGCGAGCGAATCCTCCAGCGCGGGCAGCGCGCTGGCGTGATAAGCCGCCAGCAGCGGCTGCACCCGGCCTCCCTCCATCGGGATGACCGCTTGGAATCCGCCCGCAGCCGGACCGGTTTCCGCGTCCTCTGCGATCTTTTTCAGAAAACGGAACAGCCCCGGAGTGACGAAAGGCATGTCGCAGGCTGCGACGACGATCCACGGCGTCCTGGCCGCATGCAGCGCCGCATGGATGCCGGACAAAGGCCCCTGCCCCGGATATCGGTCGCAGACGATCTCCCTGCCCAGCATTCGGTAGGCGCTTGCGGTTTGCCCGTTTGCGGCGACGATCACATCGAGGCCGGCCTCCGACATGGCTCCGATAATGGCCTCGATCGCCTTTTCCCCGCCGACGGCCAGCAGCGCTTTATTTTGCCCCATTCGCCTCGATTCGCCGCCTGCCAACACCACGCCGGTCAGCTTCGTATCCGTCATTGAATCACCTCCTGAAAATTCGGTCCGTCCCCCCCTCTGATTACGCCCGTTCATCGTTTAAAAACCGCGCGGGGTGGACACTTTAACAATTATTGGTTTGTATCCCTTTTCAACAAATGATAAAGTGAGGGTGGCGGCTTCTATACCTAGCCTCTGTCGATTTGCATTCGGTCGGAAAGGAATGTGCAACGTGCATGATCGTGTAAAAAAACAGTCCAAGCTGCTGCCGCTTAAGGCATTTAATTTCTTAATTTACGGAACCATGGTGATCTTCACCAGCTTTTTTCAATTATACCTGCAGGACGCAGGCATGAACAAATTCGAAATCGGCAGCTTGATGGCGCTTGGCCCGCTCGTGTCCCTATTCGCCAATCCGTTCTGGATGAAATGGAGCGATCGTCTGCATAATACGAGACGGATCCTGCTGATCATGATGACCGGCACCTTGCTGCTCCTTCAATGGGTGTTCCATGCCGGCACCTACGGAATGGTTTATTTGGCGATGATCCTCTTTTTCTTCTTTCAGAGCCCGCTGTTCGCCCAAAGCAACACGCTGATTCTGGGATACACGGCGAGCCAGCCGGAAAGGTTCGGCGCGTTCCGGAACTGGGGTTCGATCGGTTGGGCGGTGGTCGCCGTGACCGGGGGCATGCTCATCGACCGGATCGGCATATCCCGGCTGTCGTTCCTTGTCACGGGCATTTTGCTGCTCGCCATCGGTATGGTTTTGCTCCTTCCGCCGCTGAAGGCGGCTTCGGAGACGCCGCCCATCCGACTGAGGGGACTTGCCCAATTTGTCATCAACCGGTATTTCGTGGCGTTCATACTGCTTGGGATCGTCGTTTCCGTCCCCAATGTCATGAATAATACGTTTATGTCGCTTTATATTACGGAGCTTGGCGGTTCCAAAACGATGGTCGGGTTTGCCGTGTTTCTCTCGTCGTTTCTGGAGGTTGCCGTGCTGATCCTCTTTCACCGTTTCCTGAAACGCTCCCTTCCGACCCTGATCGGGTGTCTGGGACTGGTAAGCGTGCTTTTCTGCATACGGTGGTTGATGATGGCCGGCGCTTCGCATCCGCTTGAAGTCGCGTTCATTCAAATTATGCATTGCATCACGTTCGGCGGATATTTTTACGTCGGCATCCAGGTCGTCAGCCAGCTTGTTCCACCGGCTCATCGCGCATCGGCGCAATCCCTGTTCACGCTGACCTGGAGCGGCATTTCCGGGGTCATCGGCAGCTTGGCCGGCGGATGGCTGTACCAGAACTTCGGCGGCGCCGCGATGTACAACATGGGCTTCTTGATGGCTTTGGTCGGGGCTGTCGGCTTCGGCATGATGTGGTATTGGCTGCGCTCGCAGGGCCATCACCCGAAAACGGACATCCCTGAAGAAGGATTCGAGGAAATGCAAGACGTCTGACGCATCAACGAAAAAAAGCCAGCGCAAAGAACATGTCTTTGCGCTGGCTTTTGTATTGGGCAGCAGAACCCCTTCCGCCCTTATTTCGGCAGCTGGTAGGAGCTTTTCATCGAAACGATCAGGTTGAACACCGGCTCTCCCGGCTTCGAATATTTCGGATCGACGTTAAAATAGCCGTGGCGGAAAAATTGGAACTTGTCCTGCGGCTTGGCGTCCTTCATGCCCGGCTCCACGAACCCGTGCAGAACTTCCAGGGAGTTCGGGTTGATTTCGTCCAGGAACGTTTTTTCGGCCTTTTCCGTCTCGTCGATCGCTTCCTCGCCTTCAGCCTCGCCGTCATCCTTCGCTTTGATCAGCGGCTCATACAGGCGGAACTCGGCCGGCACGGCGTGGGAAGCCTCCACCCAATGGATCGTGCCCTTCACTTTGCGGCCGGTAAAGCCGGTGCCGCTTTTCGTTTCGGGGTCATACGTGCAGTGGATTTCGGTCACGTTGCCGTTTTCGTCCTTGATAAAATCGTGGCATTTGATGAAATACGCATTTTTCAGGCGCACTTCGTTGCCCGGGAACAGACGGAAATACTTATTCGGCGGGTTTTCCATAAAGTCGTCCTGCTCGATGTAAATTTCGCGCGAGAACGGGATTTGGCGGGTGCCCATCTCCGGATTTTCCGTATTGTTCTCCGCCTCGAGCCATTCGACCTGGCCTTCCGGATAGTTCGTGATCACCACTTTCAACGGCTTCAGCACGGCCATCGTGCGCGGCGCCTTCAGCTTCAGGTCCTCGCGGACGAAATGCTCTAGCATTTGCAGGTCGATGAGGCCCTGGCTTTTGGAAATGCCGGTTTCATAAACGAAGCTGCGGATCGCTTCCGGCGTATAACCGCGGCGGCGAAGCCCGGAAATCGTCGGCATGCGCGGGTCGTCCCAGCCGTCCACGATGTTCTCGTCCACCAGGAGCTTCAGCTTCCGTTTGCTCGTCAGCGTTTGCGCCACGTTCAGGCGGCCGAATTCGTATTGATGCGGCGTGTTTTCCATTTCGCATTCCGCGATCACCCAATCGTAAAACGGGCGCTGATCCTCGAACTCCAGCGAGCAGAGGGAGTGGGTCACGCCTTCGATCGCATCCTCGAGCGGGTGGGCAAAAGCGTACATCGGGTAAATGCACCATTTATCTCCCGTGTTGTGGTGCGTTGCGTGGGCAATCCGGTAAATGACCGGGTCGCGCAAGTTGATGTTCGGCGAAGCCATGTCAATTTTGGCGCGCAGCACCTTTTCTCCGTCCTTGAACTCGCCCGCGCGCATTTTGCGGAACAGCTCCAGGTTTTCTTCCACGCTGCGGTCGCGGTACGGGCTGTTTTGTCCCGGCTCGGTAAGCGTCCCGCGCGTTTCGCGGATTTGATCCGCGCTTTGGTCGTCCACGTAGGCTTTGCCTTTTTGGATCAGCAGCTCGGCGCGCTTGTACATTTCTTCGAAATAATCGGAAGCGTAGCGCTTTTCCGCCCATTCGTAACCGAGCCATTTGACGTCTTCTTCAATGGATTTGACGTATTCCACGTCTTCCTTCAGCGGGTTTGTATCGTCAAAGCGGAGGTTCGTCGAACCGCCGAATTCCTGCGCAAGCGTAAAGTTAATCCAGATGGCCTTGGCATGTCCGATATGCAAATAACCGTTGGGCTCCGGCGGAAAGCGGGTAATCACTTTCTGGACTTTGCCGGACTCCAGGTCATCGATCATTACGTTTTTGATAAAGTTGGAGGGGGTGCTTGGTTTCTCCACAGTAATCAACCTTTCATCCTGATTTATGTCCGCCTCATAGAATGAACCGTCAGCAGTTTCCTGCTCTACCCTACATCTATTCTTTATAAGCGTGTTTCATTTAAATATACCTGTATTAACCGGATAGTTCAATGATTCGGCTTTTTGAGCTTTGACGAAAGGCAGGGGATTAGGGTAGCATGGAAAAATAGAATGGAAACGAAAGCCAAAAAGCGCGGCAAATGCCGTTTACCTCATTTTCATATAGAAAGAAGGTCTGAAATTATATGTTTACATATCTTCTGGATGACCATATCGAGCTGAAGCCGCTGGCCCTCCAGCATGCGCGCCCGCTGTTCGAGCTGACGGTCGATTCGCGCGACACGCTGCGCGAGTGGCTGCCTTGGGTCGATGCCATCACGGACGTGGAGCATACGGTGAACTTCGTGAAAAACGCCATCAAGCAGGGAGCCGAAAACGGCGCCGTCTCCGCGGGCATTTGGGTGCACGGGGAACTTGCGGGCATTATCAGCTTTCATGAGATTCAGTGGCATAACCGTTCCGTCAGCATCGGCTACTGGCTCGGCAAACATTTCGTAGGCCAGGGCATCATGACCAGCGCCTGCCGCGCTTTCGTCGATTTCGCCCTCATGGATTTGGATCTGAACCGGGTCGAAATCCGCTGCGCCACGGGCAACCATCGCAGCCGCGCCATTCCGGAAAGGCTCGGTTTCGTCCTCGAGGGGATCGTCCGCGAAGCGGAGCTGCTGCCCCAAGGGTATGTGAACCATGCGATTTACGGCATGCTGAAAAGCGAATGGAAGCTGCTGCGATAAACACGAAGCGCACAAGGAAAGCCGCCCCGGCAGGATCCGCGATCCGGCTGAAGCGGCTTTTTGAGGTTTTTATTTATCCTGCAGCCATTTCGCAAAAGATTCCTTGACCGTCGCCGCCAGCGCATCCAGGCCCAGCAGGCGTTTCAGCTCTTCCCGGTCCGCCGCGCGGCGTCCGAGCGCCTGCTGCTTCAACACGGCCGCTACCGTGACGCCCATCGGATGAGAAGAGCGCTTGACGATCTTGGAATCCCGGCTTAAACGGCCCTCCTCCAAAATCCGCAAATAAAAGCCGCTGAATCCGGTATCGAGCACCCGGGCCGGAAAATCCTTGACGCCGTGTTTGCTGGCCAGCTTAAAGCACGGGAAGCGCGGCTGGCTGACCTGAACGACGACTTCCCCGATTTCGAATACGTCCCCGATGCACACCTCGGTTTCTAGCAGCCCGGTCACCGTCAAATTTTCGCCGAATGCGGAATAATCCAGCGTCTTGTCCAGCGCCTGCTCCCAATATGCGTAATGTTCGAACGGATATACGCAAACGGCCTTGTCCGGCCCTCCATGATTGACCGTATCGGCCTGCCCGTCGCCGTCCATCTGCGTGCGTCCCACGAACACTTCGCCTTGAACCGGTTGTTTATAAATGCCCGTCGTCAGCGGCTTGCCCAAATAATCCACCGTTACGGGCTTGCCGACATTGACGGACACGATGCCGTACGCGTTTTTTTCCTTCAACTTCGATCCATCTCCCTGCCGATATTTTTAAACCATATCATACCAAAAAAAGGAGGACCGATCTCAAAGAATTTTTCCGCCGATGACGTCTTGCGGTGTGCAAGTCCGTGTTTTCTGCGGTTTCACGCTCCCGGCACGGGAACGGGTACGGCCAAACGGTTACGCGCAAATGGCATACGTTATAGGGCATCGACCAGCCCTCCGTCGATCACCAGCGTGCTGCCGGTGATGTAGGTGTTTGCTCCCGACAGCAAAAACACGACCGCTTTCGCGAATTCCTCGGGTTCGCCGTAACGGCCCAGCGGAATTTCTTTTTGCGCCTGCTCCGCGACGGCCTGGACCGGAATCCCTTTGTCCTTCGCGCTGCTTTCATTCAGCTTCTGGATGCGGTCCGTGGCGATCCGGCCCGGGGCTACCGTATTCACCAGGATGTTGTATTGGGCCAGCTCTTGCGACAACGTCTTGCTCATGCCGGCCACGCCCGTGCGGAACGTGTTGGACAGAATCAGGCCGGGGATCGGCTGTTTGATGGAGCTGGACGTAATATTGACGATGTGTCCCCCGCGTTCCTTCATATGCGGCAGGGCGCAGCGGGTCGTCCGGACATAGCTGAGCAGGTTAAGCCGAAACGCGTTTTCCCAATCTTCATCCGTAAAAGATTCGAACGTTCCCGACGGCGGGCCGCCGCCGTTGTTGACCAGAATGTCGATCCGTCCGAACGTTTCGGCCGTATAACGGATGAGCCCCTCCACTTCGTGCGGAATCGTAATGTCTGCCGCGTAGTATTCGACTTTGCCGCTGCCGAGCTTTTGCAGCTCCTGCTGCACCGCCTGCAGCTTGTCGTCGCTGCGGCTGTTCAGCATGACGTCCGCTCCTTCTTTAACGAGTTCCGCGGCAATCGCCTTGCCGAGTCCCGAGCTTGAAGCAATGACCAACGCCTTTTTGCCCTGAAGCTGTAAATCCATCATACAACCCCTTTTCATCGTTTTTTAAATATGGGTTACCACCGAATATATCAAAATTTCCGAACTTTCGGGCGCCGACAAAAAACGCATTTAGCCTTCATTACCCGGCTTTACGCCCGGCGAATCGGCCATTTGAAACAAAGGACCTTCACCTCGTGAAAGTCCATTGATTTATTACTCTATTCTATTAAGAATAAGCCCGTCGCGGCAAAATATCAAATTCAGGCTATCCATCCAGAAAATATGCCATCCAAATTTCGTCCGTCTCCCGGCCTCCGATCATATATTCACGAACAAGCCGGCCCTCTTCCACGAACCCGCATTTCAGGTAAAAACGGACCGCACCAGGATTGGTCGAAAGCACCCGCAGTCGCAGCTTGCGTTTGCCCTGCCCGGCAGCCCATGCCTTGGCCGCGCCGATCAGCCTCGTGCCGATGCCTTCCCGCTGATGCGCCGGATGCACGGCGATATTGATCTCGCAAACATGGGAATGGGCCGGGAGGCCGGTGGGGTCCCGAAACCCGACATATCCGCACACGATCCCGTCCGCCTCGGCCACAAGCTGCGACGCCGGAGGGCATTGCCTCAGAAACGCCTCCCGCGAAGTCCAATGCATCGGCTCAGGCGCGGTCCGCTCCGTCCATACCAACGCATCGATATCCATGAGCGCCTGGGCATCCTTCATCGTGGACAACCGGATCGTAAGCGTCTGCTGATCAAGGTTCATGGCAATTGCACCTCTTTTTGTCTAACGTGTGATGTTGAAATTCTCCGGCGAATCATCTTCCTGCCCTATCCGCCGATGGACTCGCTTAGCGCACGTTCCGCCGCCTTGTTGCGCATCGCATGCACGACGAAACAGAGAACGGCCACGACGGCGATGGCGATCGACAGCCAGGCCACCGGCGCCAGCCCTCCGCCGTCGTACAGGATGCCCATGAAATAGGGGCCGATCATGCGGCCGAGGGCGGTCATACCGCCGGTCACGCCAATGTAAAACGGAGCCGCTTTATGAGCATGATCCGAGATGAACGCAGGCACCGCCGGGGAGATGAGCATTTCCCCCAGCGTGGCGAGCACCATCGCAAACAGGAGCCCGGGATAACTCGGAAGCATCAGAATGACCACATAAGCCGCCAAATAAAACAGGCCGCTGGCCGTCATCTGCGAGGACGACTCTTTGGCGAACCACCGTTTGATCCAGGTCGTGACCGGCTGCGCCACGAAAATCAGGATCCCGTTCAGCGTCCATAAAAAGCCGTAAGCCCGTTTCGGCAGCCCTTCGGAAATGATATGCGGCGAAACCCCCGTATTCCAGATCGAGTTGCCGAACCACAGGAACAGGGAGCCCAACCCCAAATATAAATAAAGCCTCGTATTGCCGAGAAGGGCAGGGACGGTTTCTCCCGCGGCGGCTTTGGTCTTTTTGGCCAAATGCACGGGGCCTTCCTGCTTGTCGAGCCGGTTCAAATAATTCAGGAAAAACAAAGCGAACACGGCAGAGGTTGCGCCGTTCAGGATAAAGGTCAGGTGATACGACACGTCGGCGAGAAAACCGCTCAGCGCCGTTCCGAGCGCCACGCCGATGTTGTTAGCCACATAGATGACGTTAAACAGCTCGCCGCGCCGGTCCGCGAACCGAAAGCCGACGAAGGCCTGGATGGCAGGCATCGACACCGCGTTGCACAGCCCGATGAACCCCATCATGATCATGTACAAGACCCAAAACGAGCTGATGAAAGGGAGCGCGAACAAGCCAAGGCTGCATAACCCGAGCGAGCCGACGATCAGCCGTTTGACCCCGACGCGATGATACAGCGCCCCTCCCAGAAGCTGGCCGATGATGCCTCCGAAGGCTTGGATCATGACGACCAGGCCGGCATCGGCCATGCTGCGCCCAAGCTCGTCGAACACGTACATCGTCGTCAGCGGCCACATCAGCGATCCGCCCGCAGAGTTGATCAGGCTGGCGGCAAGAAATATTTTGACTTCGTTCGGATAGGACTGCAAAAATTTCATGTATTTTGTCTCCTGCTTTTGCAAAATGCGTGTTAGACAAGCTGTGGCGGGACACCCGGCATCTTTCCTATGCCACGGTCCCGAAGACTGCTTTCCGATGCAAAAAAGCCCCGAGGGGCTTTTTCAAACGCAAGCGGGCACGGTCCTCTTGTCCCAAAACCAGTATCCATGATCTTCGCATTCCTGGCAATGACGCCTGCTAACGCTTTACTTGGACGACGGTCGAAAAAAATACCGCTCCGCCCCCCATGTCGGCCAGCCGGTCCGGAGTCAGGGCGTTGGCCCGCTGCTTGCGGCCCTTGCCGTCCCACCACAGTCCTTGGCTGACGACCGTTCCCGGGAGCATCTTGTCCGTCACGAGCGCTTTCAGCTCCAGCCGTCCGCGGTCGTTGTAAACGACGACGTCGTCCCCGTCTTCGATGCCGCGTTCCGCCGCATCCTGCGGGTGGATTTGCAGCATCGGTCCCTTCTCCAGCCGCTGGTGTTTTTCGACGTTGGCAAAAGTGGAGTTCAGGAAGTTATGGTTCGGCGGCGAAATGAACATCAGCGGGTACGCTTCGCTTGCGCCGGGCCGCCTAGTGCCGTCAAAACCTTCCTGAAGCGGAATATATTCCGGGAGCGGCGGCAGGCCGGCTTCCTTCATCGCTTCCGAATACAGCTCGATTTTTCCGGAAGGCGTCGGCAGGCGGTCCAAAAAGGTTGCTTGCGGCGTCATGTCGAGCTTCACGAAGCGCCGCTCCTTCAGCGCGTCGAGAGTCACGCCGTTCAAATACGGATTCTCCGGATAATTCAGCGCCCCGGCGATCAGCTCTTCTTCCGTTTCCGCGAATGCTTCGTCGTCCAGCCCCATGGCGCGGCCCAGCATCGCAAACAGCTCGACGTTGCTTTTGGCTTCCCCGATTCTTTCGATCACGGGTTCCTGCAGCTGCACGTAATGATGCCAATACGATGCGTACAAATCGGTCGTCTCGAACGACGAGGCCGCTGGCAGCACGATATCCGCGTATTTGGCGGTGTCGGTCATAAACAGGTCGTGCACGACGGTAAACAGGTCTTCGCGGGCGAAGCCGGCCTGTACCCGCTCCGTATCGGGGGCAACGACCAGCGGATTGCTGCAATAAACGAAAACGGCCTTGAACGGCTGCTCCTTCAGATGCAGCGCTTCGCCGATCCGGTTCATGTTGATGGCGCGCGCCCCGGGGTTCGGCCGCAAATCCGGCCGCTCCAAATAATCGCTGTTCATGGCATGATAACCGCCGTTCGTTTTCACCGCGCCGCCGCCCTTTTTCAGCCACTGCCCCGTCAGCGCCGGCAGGCAGGAGATGCTGCGCACGTTCATGCCTCCGTTATCGTGGTGCTGAAGCCCGTTGCCGATCGCGATATAGGAGACGGAAGCCTCCCCGTACGCGCGCCCCAGCTTCTCGATATCTTCCGCCGGCACGCCCGTGATGGCCGAAACATGCTCCGGCGTGTAGCTTCTGACATGCTCGCGAAGCTCCTCATGCCCTACGGTATACCGCTTCAGGAAGGCTTCGTCCGTCAGTCCGTCGCGGAACAGGACGTGCATCATGCCCAGCGCAAGCGCCGTATCCGTCCCCGGATAAAGCGGAATGAACCAGTCCGCCCATTGGGCGGTGCGGTTTTGGTGCACGTCGATGACGATCACCTTGGCACCGCGTTTGCGCGCTTTTTCGGCGATGACGATCTGGTGCATGTTCGTGCTGATCAGATTGCCGCCCCAAACGATGATCAGATCCGCATGCTCCGTATCTTCCGGCGAGGTGCCCCCCTTGAAGCCCATCGTATATTTCCAGCCGGCGTTTCCGGCGGCGTTGCAGATCGCTTGGTCCAGGCGGCTTGATCCGAGCGCGTTGAAAAACCTCCGGTCCATGCCGTCGACGCTGAGAATGCCCATGTTGCCGTAGAAGCTGTAAGGCAAGATGGACTCCGGCCCGTATTCGTCGATCAGCTCCCGGTACCGCGCCGCGATTTCACTGACCGCCTCGTCCCAAGTGATCCGCCTAAACTCCCCGGACCCCTTCGGGCCCGTCCGCTTCAGCGGGTACAGAATGCGTTCTTTATGATAAATCCGCTCGGTCATATTGCGGACTTTGTTGCAAATCGCTCCCTGCGTGATCGGATGCTCCGGATTGCCGGTAACCTTAACGATTTTGCCGTCTTCCTTATGCAGCAGCAGGCCGCATGTGTCGGGGCAATCCAGCGGGCATACCGCCGGGAACACGCCGTTTTTTTGGTCTATCATTTCCGCTCCACTCCCCTTGTCGCTTCCAGATTGTTCGCTCTTCTATAGTTATCTTAATGGGCGGGCAGGAAATGCGCAAAAGAAATTAAACCGCACCCATACCAAACCAACCTTCGCCAAAAGAAAAACCTGCCGCAAAAGCGGCAGGTTCCCCGTGCTGATGTTCGTTGTTCGGCTGCGATTCGTTTCGGTTCGTCTTACAGCAGCTGCTCGATGGCCCCCGCCATCGCTTCCGGAGCTTCGCGCGGTTCATAGCGTGCGACGACCTCGCCGCTGCGGTTCACCAGAAACTTCGTGAAGTTCCACTGGATATCGCTGCTTTCCGCGGTTCCGGGCTGCTGCTCCTTCAAATAGGCAAAAAGCGGGTGCTCGGCTTCGCCGTTGACGTCGATTTTCGCGAATACGGGGAACGTTACCCCGTAATTCAATTGGCAAAACGAAGCGGCTTCCTCGCTGCTGCCGGGCTCCTGTGCCCCGAATTGGTTGCACGGAAAACCGAGAATGACGAGCCCCTGATCCCGGTAACGTTCATACAGCTTTTGCAGGTCGCCGTACTGCGGCGTCAGACCGCATTGGCTTGCCGTATTGGCAATGACCAGCACCTTGCCCTTGTACTCCTCCAGAGAGACTTCCTTGCCCGCCGGCGTGGCGGCTGAATACGTATATACCGACATGTTCTTCCCCCGCTTTCATGGATTATCTTCCCCGGTGTTTGGCTTTGGCTTTTTGAACGGCAATTTCCCGTTTGCGCTTCGCCTGGGCTTCCCGCAGCTCTTTGGAGAGGCGCGTTTTTTCCCGCTTGCGCAAATCAAGCTCCTGCTTGATGGCTTCCTGGCTTGCCGAGCTGACTCCGCGTCCCCTGGACTCCCTGGCCGCAAGCCGGGCGAGCCTTTTCGGGTTAGCCTTCGGCTGCGTTGCCTCGGCGATATCGACGCCGCAAGACAACCGGTCCGCCACGGAAGAAAGCCCGTGCAGGACAAATTCCCATACTTCCGGAAGCGAAGGCTCCCCGCCGAAAATATGCCTGCTCGCCAGCAGCTTGCCGTCCTTCTCCGCTTCCACAATTCCAACCCAATATGGTTCTTCGAAAAATACCGTTAATTTCATGGTACTCCCCCTCTGTTCAACATGGGAACGCCGGACATCCCGAGGGGGGAAGGTTACTGACACGGGACGGCGCCGGGCCGCCGCCTCGTGCGCCCGGACTACCAACCGGGCCGTGTTTTTGCGTTCTAATTCCATCATACACAAGTCGAAGCCGAGTGCAAGCCGCGGCAAGCGTTCGGCCCGGATCGACGCCCGGCAAAAAAAAATGAACCGAAAAAGCGCAAAACCGCGCTTTTCGGTTCATGAATCCGTTGATGTTAACGTCCCGCTCTTCCGCCCCGGCGTCCGGAAGCGTCGCCGCGGCCTCTCCGGCCTTGCGCCTGGGATGCGCCGCGACCCGGTTTGCCGCCGCCCGGGGCTCCGCGCTTGGCACCGCCGCGGACGTCCCCCTTGCGGGAGGAAGCCCGGGCCGGCTTATCCTCGCGGCGGGAACGGCTTTGCCCGCCCCGGCTCGAACCGCCGCCGCCGCCGCGCCCGCCTTCCTGCTCTTTCCGGCGGTCGGGGGCCCGTCCTTCCGCCGGACGAGGACCGCGCGCTTCCACGATCGCCCCGTCCTTTTCATACCGGCGGCGCTCAATGGTGTACTGGATGCCCTGCTCAATGCGCTGCAAGTCCCCTTTGTCCTTCGGGGATGCCAGCGTGATGGCCATCCCTTTTCCGCCGGCACGGCCCGTGCGGCCAATGCGGTGGATGTAGCTGTCGACCTCATGCGGCATGTCGTAGTTAAAGACGTGGGTTACGCCCTCGACGTCCAGCCCCCTTGCCGCCACGTCCGTCGCTACCAGCAGCTGCAGCTTGGCTTCGCGGAAACGTTTCATGACCTGCTCCCGTTTAGCCTGCGACAAGTCGCCATGCAGTTCGTCGGACTCATACCCCTGCTCCAGCAGCGCCGCGTTCAGCGCCGATGCCCGGCGTTTGGTGCGGCAGAATATGATCGCGAGGTACGGACGGTACATTTCAATCATCGAGATCAGCGCCTGCTGTTTGGTCCGGTCCGTCACTTCGACGACCAGCTGGCGAATGGACTTCAGCGGCACCGGGGAATGTTCCACCTTGATCGTGACGTCTTCGGCGTCGCGGGTATAAAAAGAAGCGAGCCGCTTGACTTCGGCCGGCATCGTGGCGGAAAACAGCAGCGTCTGCCGATGGTACGGGAGCGCCTGGATGACCGTCTCCACCTCGTCCAGGAAGCCCATATGCAGCATCTGGTCGGCTTCGTCCAGCACGAGCGTTTTGACCCCGCCCAGCTCCAGCGTGCCGCGGCGAAGATGATCGTTCAGCCGTCCCGGCGTACCGATAATGAGATGCCGCCCGCCTTCCAGCTTGCGCAGCTGCTTCTCCACGTCCTGGCCTCCGTATACCGCAAGGATGCGGATCTCAGTGCCCCGCGCCAGCTTCCGCGCTTCCTCCGTGATCTGCAGCGCCAGCTCCCTCGTCGGCGCAATGATCAGGGCCTGCGGGAAAGGACGGCCCGGGTCCAGTTTCTGCATGATCGGCAGCAGGAAAGCCAGCGTCTTCCCCGTTCCGGTTTTGGCGCGGGCGATGACGTCCCGTTCGGCCAGCGCCAGCGGAATCGTCTCCGCCTGCACCGGCGTCGGCACGGCAATCCCGTTCTCTTTCAGGGCGGAAACCCATGTTTCCTTGATGCCCAGCTCTAAAAAATTTGGCAAAACATCCACCTCGTTATGTTCACTTTTTCGTTTGTCCCTGTTTCGAATCCATCTTCAAAATACTTATTGTAACGGATATGCCGCAAGTTGGCGACTCCGCCCCCAAACCCGTTTGCCGAATCATTCCGGATTTGCCGGCAGGCCATCGTGATCTTCGCGGGCCGCCGTCATCATTCACCTTTTGCCGGGTAATCCCGATTTGATCCGCCGCCACCGCCCGGACTTAAAATTTGCCCGATTTGAAAATGGCGTACAGCAGCCATACGACCATCAGGAACGCGACGCCCAGACCGATGCCGATCACCGGAAAATGCCATAGAATCGAAGACTGCCGGTTCATGGAGGATCCGATGATCAGCCCGACCATGATGATGCTGAAGGCCAGCAGCACGATGCTGAAGGACAGCCTGTTGCTGATTTGGTCCAGCTTGCGCATGAGCGATTCCATCTCCGGCATGCTGATCTCCACCTTCAGTTTGCCCTTGCTGAACAAAGCGGAGAGATGTCTCGCCTGGGAAGGCATATCCAGCAGCGCCTCGGCCAGCCCGGCCGCGCTTCCGAGCAGCTTGCCGCGGATGCGGCGGGGGCTGAACCGATCCTTGATCAGCTTCTTTCCGAACGGCTCCGCCATGTCGATGATGCTCAGCTCCGGATCGAGCTTCTGAATGACGCCCTCCATCGTAAGCAGCGCCTTGCCGAGCAGCGTCAGATCCGGGGGCATCATGATCGCATGGCGCTGGGCTACCCCGAACAGGTCGCTGAGCGCCTTGCCGATGCCGATCTCGGAGAAAGGCATGTCGTAATATTCGTCCCGGAGCGTGTCCAGATCCCTTCGCAGCGCATCCAAATCGTTGTCTTCCGGCAGCAGGCCGAGATGCAGGATCGCGCGGACCATGCTGTCCGTATTTTTACGCATAAGAGCAATAATAAGTTCGGATAAATGATCCTTCATATCGCTGCTAAGACGTCCGACCATCCCGAAGTCGAGGAAGGCCAGGCTGCCGTCCTTCCGGAGGATCAGGTTGCCCGGGTGCGGGTCGGCATGGAAAAATCCCTCGATGAACATCTGATGCAGCATGGCGTTGACGAAACGTTTGGCGATCAGCTTCGGATCGAATCCCGATTGTTCCAATTGCTCGGGCTGGCTGAGCGTAATGCCCTCCACATACTCCATCGTCATGACCCGCGAAGAAGAATACTGCCAGAAAATCCGCGGGATGAAAATGTAAGGGTCGTCCTGAAATTGCAGCGCTATTTTTTCCGTGTTGCGGCCTTCGCGGCTGTAATCCATTTCCGCCAGCAGGGATTTGGAAAATTCCTCGACGATCTTGGTCAGCTGGTACCGTCTGGCCCATTCCCAACGTTTTTCGGCGATCTGGGACAGATCCCGCAAAATCGCCAAATCGCGCGTAATGGTTTGCAGCGCGCCGGGGCGCTGGATTTTGACGGCCACCGCTTCCCCCGATTTCAGCTTGCCCAAATGGACCTGCCCGATGGAAGCGGCCGCAACCGGAACGTCGTCAAACCGAGCGAACACCTCGGCAACCGGCGCCTCCAGCTCTTCTTCCAGAATGCTTCGGGCGGCTTTCGCCGGGAAAGGGGGAACCTGGTCCTGCAGCTTCACCAGCTCCCTGATCACGGTATCCGGCAGCAAATCCGAGCGCGTGCTCGCAAGCTGCCCAAGCTTCACGAACGTCGGCCCCAAATCCTCCAGCACGAGACGGATCCGCTCGCCGAGCGTTTTCGTCTCCGCCTGCTCATGCTTCAGCCGACGCCGCGGCAAGGACAGCATCTGAAACAATCCCAATTCCTCCACCATGTAGCCAAAGCCATGACGCATGAGCGCCATGGCGATTTCCCGGTAACGACCGGTATGCCTGATGCGGACAGCCATATCACGAATGTCCCGTTTCCGGCGCCCGCTCCCCGGCGGTCCCTTCGCGTTCGGCGAGCTTCCGTTCCAGCTCCTCGATGCGCCGCTCCAGATCGGCAACCTGCTTTCCGGAAGGTACATGAAGCTCTGTCAAAATCCGCTGAACTTGCTCCCTCAGAAAATCTTTGAACTGGGACTTCTCCTCCTCACCGCGTTCGACCAGCCGTTCGATCAGGTCCTTGGATTCCGTAGGCGCCAGTTCGCCGCGCTTCACCAACTCTTCGACCGTTTTTTCGATTTTTTCCTTGCTGACGATGGTCAGGCCCCATCCGAGCGAGATGGCTTTTTTCAACAGATCACTCATCATATTCCCTCCCATGGTTCATTTTCCCTTATTATACCCTGAAATCGCCTTACGTATTTAAAAGACCGTTATTCTGACGCCGCCGAAAATCGGTTTCCCTCCGAACTTAGCCGGGAAGATGGGCCGCCCAGCGGGCTGCCTGCAGGATGAGCTTGCGGATTTGCGGGTGCTGGAACGTCGGCTCATGATGGCCCGGCATGAAATAAACGACTCTGCCAAGGCCGTATTCATGGGTCCAGGCTGCCGGGTACCAATCTTCCCCAAGCTTGTATTCAAGCAGCACCTCTTTTTCCGTCAGCGGATCGAACCGGATTTGGTAAGGCTCCTCCTCGAGTTCGAACGGTTCGACGCCTTCGGTCACGGGATGTTCCCCGCTCACGCGGAAGGAGATCGGCTGAATCGGCGGATGCCCGTCAAAACGGCCGCCCATCAGCTGAGCCAGCTCATAACGGCGGTTCCCCAGCGACAGGCCGTTATGAAGCACCAGCAAACCTCCCCCCTGGCTGACATAAGAAAGAAGACCCGACGTTTGCTGCTTTGAAACCTGATCGTCCCACAGGTCGAAATAGCAGATGCACAGGTCAAACGGCTTCAGATGCTCGAGAAGCAGCAAATTTTTGTTTTCGCTGCATTGGACCGAGATGACCTCGTTCAGTATGTAGCTGATCTGCGCGTCCACGCCCTGCAGCGGATGGAATTTCGGATGGGTATAGTCGCCGAGCAAAATGCTTTTTTTATTGTACAAAGCTGTTCCTCCTTCGGTAAAACGCATTCTTGGCTATTCTTATATTGTCATATTCCACAATTTTGAATGCATGAAACACGTGCGGGCGGATCGACGTCCTTTCGCAGGGAGCCTAATGAAAAAGGGATGCCGCTTTCGTCCGCATCCCTCTATGGCTTTCATGCCTGAACCAATACACCAAGTATGATTTTTATGCATCCTGCGTCTGAAAATAACGCGCAAGCTCGACAAGCATGCTGCCCATCCGCTCGTCCCCGGACGGATACACGACCCGCGCGATGCCTTCCTCCCGCAGCGCCTGCGCAGTCAGTTTGCCGACGGCCGCGGCGACGACGGGCCCTTCGAAGGCGGCTACCAGCGCCTCAAGTTTGCCTTGGCACCTAGCGTATTCCGCCAAATTGCGGATTTGCGGGGCGCTCGTAAAGGCGGCGGCGTCGACCGCGCCGGTCAAAATATCCTCGAGCAGCCGCTCCAGCTGCTCCGGCTCAGGCGGGGTATGCCGATAAGGCAGTACCTTCCGGACCTTCGCGCCCTGCTCCGCGAGCCACGCTTCCAGCTTCGGCGCCGGATCGCCGTGAAGCTGCAGCACGACCTCCGCGTCCCGAAGCCGATATTCGGCAAGCCCGCGGATGAGGCCTGACGTGCTGCCGTCATCGTCGCGGACGAGAGCTTCGAGCCCTCTTTTGCGCAGGGCGTTTACGGTTTTGTACCCTCTCGCGGCCAGCGACGATCGCCGCAGCGCATCGAGAAAATCCTCTTCCGCGCCCATCTCGGCCGAAACGGCGAACAATGCATCCAGCCCCATGCCGGTCGTCAGGATCGTCCAGTCCGGAGGAGACCCGATCCAATCCGCCAGGTCGCCGCGCACCTTTTCGTCATCCAGAAACACCGTGCCTTGGGCGGGCCGAACGAGGGCCGCACCGCCCATTTTTTCAACGATTTTGACCATGTCCTCCGCTTTGCGCGGACCCGTTAGGGCAATTGTTTTACCAGCCAATCGGTTTGCCATTGACGTATTCCCCTCTCCCGGAAGCGAATCTGTTTTGAACAGTATACTTGACCGGAAGAACGAGGGGAAGGAGTTTTCCGAGTTTTATGGCCTTCGGCCGCAAACTTCGAAAACGGCTCTACATCGGCGCGCCCGCCCTCTTGGACAAGCGGTGCTTAAGCCGCTGGTTGTACAAATACCGAACGACAAAGTAGGAGATAACCCCGAGAATGAGCCCGAATACGGACATACCGATCAATACGTGCAGGCCTCCCTGCAAGAGATGCTTGAAGATCGTAAAATCCCCTTGCAGCAAATTGCGCCAGGCATGTTCCTGCATGGGCACGCCGATCATTTTTTTCGGAAACAGCCATTCCCCGATTTTTTTGGCAAAAGGAAGCAATACGATAGGCAGGAAGGTCAGCTTGCCGATGACGTTGCCGATAATGGCGGCGGGGAGCGATCCTCCGGCAAGTCTGACGGTGGGATAAAAAATAAGATACACGAGCGATCCGGTCGAAATGACGATCATCTCAAGCCCGAACCCGATCGCAAAGCCGAGCGAAACCTTCCTGGCTCCGCCCGGGGAACGGAACAGCTTGATCATATTGAAGCGCAGCTTCCGCGAAAATTTATGGAACAGGTTATATTTCTTTTGTTTTTTTATCATGCAATCACCCTTCATAACCCATAACGGCGTCAAGCCGCATGGAGAGCCGTACCGTCAAGGCCTGCCCTTATGCCCATTGTATCATTTTCGGGCCCCTTTTTCTAACGATACGTCGCCGCCGTGTTCCCTTCGTTTCGCATTTTTCGCAGGGTGGTGAACGAGAAAGATCAGGATCGGCAAAACGAGGATGAATACAAGGGCGATCAGCGTCCATTCCTCGTTGAAGTTAAACAACTCGATCGAGTTGGAATAAAACCAAAAGGCGCAGCTGTAGGCAAACAAACCGATCGGCGCCGCCATCATTTTCCCCGAAACGGAAGGGATGACAAGTTTTAATCCGTAACAAATGATATACAAGCTGATGGCCAAATTCAGCAGAACCCCCGGGAACCACAAGGCCACCACGATCAGGTCAAAGCGGTCCAGAAAGTCCGTGATCCGCAGCTGCCGAACCAGTTCGTACGTGGGGTACATCATTCGTTCGGAAACCTCTACCCCGAGCAAAAGAATGACCATGACCACCCCTGCGACAAGCATGCCTACGGCGAGCAGCATGGAGTAGAAACCATACTTGAATTTGAAATCCTTGCCGGAAAAAATGAACGGTAGGATCAGCATCTGACCGATGTACGCGACGGAAATCCAGCTTCCCTCGGTCACACTCCCCCAATCGATATGCAGCAGAGGCCGCATCAGCCCAAAGTTGAAGTCCCGCAAGGCGATGACCGGCATCATGGCGAACACGATAATGATGATCGGCCCGTACAGCTCCGTGATCCCAAGCACTGTTCTGGCCCCGCCCCGGGCGATGTAAATAATGGTTGCGGTAATGCACAAAGCCGTGATCAGGAGCGGAGTGACCGGCAGGAGCACGACGTTCGTAAAATCCGAAACGATGCGGATATCCCGCACGAGAATCATGAAGAAAAACAAGATGTACAGGATCACGAATACCCGGCCGACCGCCGGAAACCGGCTGGTGAGCGATTCGAACAGGTTCTGGCCCGGAAACCGCAGGGAGCTCCGGGTCAGCAAATACAGCATGAGCAAAACCAGGGCGCCTGACAGCACATAACTAATAAAAGCATGCTGGCTGGCTCTGGTAATCAGCTGGCTCGGCACGTTCAGAAACGTAATGTTGATGACGTAGATCATGCCGAGCAGCACGATTTGGCGGGCGGTGATTTTTTGCACGTCAAACGTTCCTCCTTCACCTGACTTAATGTCCGGGGATTTTCGCAAATCCCGATCCTAAAAAGGCACTAGCGGGCCAAGCCATTTCTGCAACCATACGGAAGCATACACGACGCGGCTGATCTGCAGCGTATAAGCGAAAATGCCCATCCCCGCCAGCAGGAAAATATAGGTGAACCAGCGGTTGATTTTGGGAAGATCGCGAATCACCTTGAAGTCCGTAATCAAAATGATCGCGGAGGCAATCACGTAAATAATCAGAATTTTAATCATGTTTCAGTTTTACGTCCTTTCTGCCGAACGGTTTGTTTACCGCCCCGATGTTTTCGATATGCAGATTGGTGTTGACCACGACCTTGACGTTCGGGTAAAGCTCATCCCAGCGGTCCTTAAAGCGGTCCCAGGCTTTCGGATTTTTTTGGTGTATCGTCCGGCCGAATCCGAGGATATCGGTATGGTACTGGTCTTGAAGTTTATGAAGCCCGGTCTTGATCTGGGCGATGATCTCCTTGCTTGCCTCCTGCTCCAGCCGGTTCATATGTTTTTCATCGCCTAGAATGTAGTTGGAGTTGTTCTCGATGACCCCTCCCTTGGCCAAAATGTCTATGTGCATCGTAATGTTGTCGCCGTGGATTACGGGTCTTAACGTCACCAGGTTTTCGATGAACGTGATCGTGATGTATCCTTTCCCGCTGGGGCTCGGCACCGCCACGTCGTATGTCGTAGACGTAGACTGATTCATGGCCAAATTGATCATTTTTATTTCCGGTCCCTTCATGACCCCTACGAGACGGTCATCTTTGAACAGGGCGAGACCGGTAATTTGAATGTTCTTTTTTTCGTTCTGGTCCCCGATATTATCGGGAACGGCCTGCTGCAGCGAAATGTAAGGCAAAACTACGTCAACGCCGGTTGTCAGCAGATCGTTGGCGAGGACTTTAAGCGTGACTGGCGTTTTCGTGAATTCATTTATCAACTCGCGGATCATTTCGCTCGGGAACTGTTCCATCGGCGCGGCCGCGTCCATGATTTTATAGGCGGGCCCTTCCGTGATCGCGACCAGGGACGAAAGCCGGTTTTGCGGAATGCGCGCGAAGTGGTCGAGCATTTCGCTGATGCCCCCTTTGGCGAATTCCTCTCCGACCAGCAGCGTTCTGCGGTGGGCGAAAGAGAGTCTCCGCGAGTTACCCGCTTGGATTTGCAGGTTGGAGTTGCGGAGCGTGATTCCCTTCTTCGATTCCAGATAGTACTTTTTGTTCCCGGCCGTTCCGCCTCCGCCGCCTTCGCTCCCGCTCCCGCCCAAACTGCCGGGAAGCGCGATTTGCAGCGTGCTCCGGACCTGATCGCCTTCTTTGTCCACGCAGGAGCCGATCACGAACGCAACGTCGTTAATCTCGGTGCGGTCCCAGCAGCCGGTAAGAGCGACGGACACGCTCAGCAGCAGCCCTGCGGCACGTATTTTTTTCATCCAACATCACCATACCTTGTCGGAAACGGGGTTGCCGTTGATATCCGGCTTTTCCCGCTCCGAATTTTTCTTCGACAGCCAGGACGGCCGCGTACGCATTTTCCACCATGGGACGCGAACGAAAATATCTTTGTGGTCCTGCCCATGGAACGGGCTGACGCCCGACATGTACGGAACGCCAAGCGAAGACAACTGCGTCACGTGAACGAGAATCCAGGTAATGCCGAGGATAATGCCGAAAAGCCCCAGCACGCCTGCCAGCAGCATCAGCGGAAAACGCAGCAGGCGAATCGTAATCGCCAGATTGAAATGGGGGATCGTAAAGGACGCAATCCCCGTCATCGAGACGATGATAACCATCGGCGCCGAAACGATCCCTGCCTGGACGGCCGCCTGCCCGATGACCAGCGCTCCGAGGATGCTGACCGCCTGGCCGACCGTCTTCGGCAATCGGATCCCGGCTTCGCGCAGCGCTTCGAAGGATATTTCCATCATTAACGCTTCGACCAGCGCCGGAAAAGGAATGGCCTCCCGCGCCGCGGCGATGCTCAGGACAAGCGTCGTCGGCAGCATGTCCTGATGGAATGTCGTGACCGCAATGTAAAGGGAAGGCAGGAACAAAGCGATAAACAGAAAAATATACCGGATCCACCGGACGAAATTCGTGATGAAAAAACGCTCGTAATAATCCTCGCTCGCCTGCATCAACTGGAAAAACGTCACGGGCGCGATCAGCACGAGCGGCGTCCCGTCCACGAAAATGGCGCACCGGCCTTCAAGCAGCTGCGCCGCGACGCTGTCCGGCCGCTCCGTATAGAGCATTTGCGGAAACGGCGAATACGGGTGGTCCTCGATCATTTCTTCGATGTAGCCCGATTCGAGCACCCCGTCGATTTTAATGTCCTTGAGCCTGTTTTTGACGTCGTTCACCATCTTTGGATCCGCAAGGCCTTCGATATAAGAAACGACGATGTCCGTCTTGGTATCCGTCCCCAGCACCATGCGGTACATCTTGAGATTCGGCGTCTTCACCTTGAACCGGACGAGCGCCGTATTGATGCGGATCATTTCGGTAAATCCTTCGCGCGGGCCCCGGATGACCGATTCCGTCTCCGGCTCTTGGACCGGGCGCCGGATGCCGCCCTTGATGTTGAACAGATGCGCTTCGCTCAGGCCGTCCACAAACACCGCCACGCTGGAATTGAGGATGCCCTCCACCGCGTCGATCCATTTCGTGGCGCTCATCACCTGCGGCAGGGAAACGCGGGTATTTTCCAGCGGTTCGAGATCGGCAGCCTTGATCTGCTCCGGAGGATGTTCGTTTTTCATCCGCATGTACGCTTCGACGATCGGCTCAAGTATATGCCCTTCAAGCTCCAGCGAGAGCACGATGCCCTCCACGTAAGCAATGAATGCATTGATGCCCGGAGCGATTTCGATGGAGCGGAATACCATATCCGAGCAGTCTCTAAAAATCGTTTTTAAGGTCTGGATGTTCTGATCGAGGCTTTTCTGGATCTCCAGCTTCTCCCAAGGGGGAGAGGGGAGCCCGAGCGGAGTGCCGGAGGCAAGCCCTTGGGCGCTGCTTCCGGGGTTCTTTCCGCGTTTACTCATGTTCTAACCCCCTCGTATGCCGGCTATAATATGGACGTATGAGCCATAGGTTGTGCCAAAATTGGATAAATTATGTGTTGCCGGCGCCGGCACCCCAAAAAAATGAACATGCCCGCAAAAGCAGACCTCGACCGCTCGGCCGGTTGAGTTGCTTTTCGGGAAGAAGTCGCGGGAAATTATTCGGACAATTGCGCAAAAAAGGCCGTGCCTGTCATGGGCACGACCTTTCCCTGCCGGGAGCCTTTATTCGATTTTAAATTTGGCCACCAAATGCTGCAGCTTCTCGGCCAGGCTGCTCAAATGCTCGGCGGAAGAAGCGATTTCTTCGATGGACGCAAGCTGTTCCTGGGCGGAAGCCGATACCGACTGCGTATTATCGGCAGCCACCTCCGACAGGCTCCGGATATGGCGGATCGCCTCCACGGCGCTTTCACCGTTCCGCGCAAGCTCTCTCGAAGCTTCCGCCGCGGAGTGGATGCCTTCCGCCGCGCCTTGAACCGCTTTGAGGATCCGGGTGAACGATCTGCCCGTAATGTCTGCGGCTTCCATGCCTTCGGCCACCCGGCCCTTGGCATCTCCCATCGCCGCAAGCACCCGCTGCATTTCCGAACGCATGCCCGCCACCAATTCTTCGATGCGCTTCGCCGAATGGCCGGACTGTTCCGCCAGCTTGCGGACCTCGACGGCCACGACCGCAAAGCCTTTCCCGTGCTCACCTGCACGCGCCGCCTCGATGGAGGCGTTCAGCGCAAGCAAATTGGTCTGCTTGGCGATTTCCGCCATGAGCGTGACGATTTCCCCGATTCGGCCGGTACGTTCGCTCATATGCATGACGACTTCGTCCAGCTCGTGAACGGTGGCATGGATTTCGCCCATTTTGCCCGTGACGTCTTCGACCGCGGCGTTGCCTTCCTCGGCCGACCGTGTGGTCCGCTCCATTTTGGACGAAGCATCATCCATGTGGGTGCGGATTCGCTCCGACTGCGTGGACATGATGTCCATGCTGCCCATGCTTTGCTCCACGCTGCGAAGCTGCTGTTCGCTTCCCGCGGCCACTTCCTGTATCGCTTCCGTCACGGTTTCGATCGCTTGGGTCGTCTGGTCGGCGCTCGTCGACAATCCTTTGGCGGACAAGCTTACCTGTCCGGTAATTTCCTGGACATTGACGATCATGCTCCGAAGGTTGTCCACCATCGCTTGGAAATGCCGGCTGAGGTGGCCGATCTCGTCCCTGCTGGAGGTATCGATCCGTGCCGTCAGATCCCCTTGGCTGATCCGCTCCGTCGCCTGCGTCAGCTTGCTGATCGGACGGATGATCGACCGGACGTTCAAGAAGATGATCGCCAGCGCCGCCAAGATGGACGCCGTCATCACGATGATCACCGAATTGCGGATTCCGTGCGCGGACGCTTCAATGTCGGCCTCGAACATCGATCCGGCCACCTTCCACCCGGTCAGCCTGTTCGTCGTAAAAGCGAGGCGGCGTTCCTCATTTTCAAAGGTATATGAGAAGTTGCCCTCAGACTTGCCGTAAAGCGGTTTGAGAAATTCGCCCTCCGCCTTTTTGCCGGTATATTTCGGATGGACGACGTAGTTTTGGTCCTGGTCGGTAATGAATATGTATCCTTTGTTGCCAAGCTTCATATTGGTGAGCGTCCGGATATTGTCGAGATTCAGCTCGATCGAGAGAACGCCTTTCCCGGACGGAGCCGCCTGCGAGATCGACACGGCCATCTTTCCGTTGGCTGCCTGGAATACCGGCGATACGACCGGCTTGTCCCCTTTTGGTGAGCGTCCGGATATTGTCGAGATTCAGCTCGATCGAGAGAACGCCTTTCCCGGACGGAGCCGCCTGCGAGATCGACACGGCCATCTTTCCGTTGGCTGCCTGGAATACCGGCGATACGACCGGCTTGTCCCCTT